>JANQTF010000374.1 GCA_030731845.1 Bacteroidia bacterium
TGTTCTTCTTTCTCCGCCCCGGCGATGCGACGATAATACTTCAGGCGCTCTGGAATCCGAGGCAGGTAGCTTTCCGGCAACCTGATGTCGAGGTCAAGATCGATCTTACAATCGTCCACAAAGATCTTTTTTCGCTCCGTGATTTCCTCCGTAAAGAGATCGGCAAAGTGCTCTTCTTTCAGTTCGCGGATCGCCTCATCGAGGATTTTGTGATACATATCGTAGCCAATCTCGGAGATAAAGCCACTTTGCTCTCCGCCAAGCAGGTCACCCGCTCCACGAATATCGAGATCCCTCAGCGCGATGTGAAACCCACTGCCGAGGTCGGAAAACTCCTCCATGGCTTTGAGGCGCTTGCGGGCGTCCTGTGTCTGAGAAATATCGGGCGGAGCCAGTAGATAGCAGAAGGCCTTTCGGTTAGATCGCCCTACCCTTCCCCGCATTTGGTGCAGCTCCGAGAGGCCATACTTATTTGCCTCATTGATGATGATGGTATTGGCATTGGAAATATCGAGACCAGACTCAACGATCGTCGTGGCGACGAGCACGTCAAAAACTCCTTCGATAAAATCGGCCATGACTTTCTCCAACTGCGGGCCCGTCATCTGTCCGTGGCCGATACCAATGCGCGCATCTGGGACCAGTTTTTTGATGGTACTGGCTACCTCTTCAATGTCTTTGACACGGGGGTGAATAAAAAATACCTGGCCTCCACGCTTGAGTTCGTAGGCAATGGCATCGCGCAGTGCAGCCAAATCAAATCCTGTGACCACGGTCTCAATGGGTTGCCGGTTGGGTGGCGGGGTGGAAATCACCGACAAGTCGCGAATTCCAGCGAGAGAAAACTGCAGGGTTCGTGGAATAGGGGTTGCAGTGAGCATGAGGGTATCCACATGGGCTCGAAGAGATTTGAGCTTTTCTTTCACATTCACCCCAAATCTCTGCTCCTCATCGATAATGAGGAGGCCTAGGTCTTTCCATTTCACGTCTTTAGACACGAGCCTGTGCGTGCCGATGAGAATATCCACTTCGCCACGGGCCAGTTTTTCGAGGGTGATGCGCTGCTGCTCTGCGGTTTTAAATCGGTTGATATAATCGACCGTGACGGGCATATCGGCCATGCGGGCGGCAAATGTCTTATAATGCTGAAGCGCAAGGATGGTGGTAGGCACGAGAACGGCAGTCTGCTTGCCATCGATGGCGGCTTTGAATGCCGCCCTGATCGCGACCTCGGTTTTGCCAAACCCCACATCGCCACAGATGAGGCGGTCCATGGGGTGTGGTTTCTCCATATCGGTTTTCACCTCTTCGGTGGCTTTTTCCTGATCAGGCGTGTCCTCATACATGAAGCTGGCTTCCAACTCACGTTGTAGGTAATTGTCGCCGCTGAAGGAAAAGCCTGGGCTGGATTTGCGTCGGGCATAAAGCGAAACAAGGTCGAATGCCAGCTCCTTGATTCGTGTTTTGGTCTTGGAAGTGGCTTTGCCCCAGCTTGGTGATCCGAGCTTGTGGAGTTTAGGCTCTGTGCCTTCTTTGCCAGAATATTTGGAGACTTTGTGGAGGGCATTCACATTCACGAAGATGGCATCACCATTGTGATAAATGATTTTGGCGGCTTCCTGGGTGTTTTGCCCTACTTCGATGGTGTGCAGTCCTGCGAATTTTCCGATTCCGTGATGCACGTGCACCACAAAGTCGCCGGGCGCAAGCTCGTGCAACTCCTTGAGCGTGAGCGCCTGAGAGCGCGATTCATTGCCTTTAGATTTGTATCGGTGATAGCGATCAAAGATCTGATGATCAGTGTAGATAGCCATACCAAGCTGCTGATCCAAAAATCCCTCGTGCAATTCCCCCTTCACTCCATCAAATCTGACCTCTGCATCCACTTCCTCAAAAATCTCCTTGAGTCGCTTGATTTGGGCCTCGCTATCTGTGAGAACGAAATTGCGAATATTTACCCTGCGGTTGTCTTTGAGGTGCTCAGCCAAAAGGCTGAACTCTTTGTGAAAATGAGGCTGGGCACTGCCTTTCCAATTTAGCACATGATCCTGCGCTTTGTAATAGCTCTGGTTGGCCAACTCGATCACCGTAAGGTCTTTGAGCTCTTTGCGAAAATCATCAGGGTGAAAGTAGAGATCACGCGGACGCTTGCTCGTGGCCGCACCACCACTGTCTTCCATGAGTTTACCAAATGATTCCTCCGCTTTGTGGAAGAGCCGCTCAAGGTCTGCTTCGATAAAGGGAATGTTCTTCGTAAAGACCAGGGTAGATTCCGGGATGTATTCAAGAAAGGAAACCCGCTGCTCGGTGAGCAGATGCTTCTGTATATTGGGAATAAGCGAAACACGTTTCACTTTATCCTCTGACATCTGCGTCACAGGATCGAAGGTGCGGATGCTTTCAATTTCATCGCCAAAAAACTCAATGCGGTAGGGCATGTCATGGGCAAATGAATACACATCGAGGATGCCGCCACGCATGGCAAAGTGCCCGGGTTCATAGACGTAGTCTTCGCGATCAAACCCATAGGTTTCCAGCGTCTCCACGATAAAATCCATCCCGCAAGTCTCGCTTTCCTTGATTTCGAGGGTATTCTGCACGAGCGTGCGCTTGTTGATCACTTTCTCATTGAGCGCTTCGGCAAAGGTGATGACGATCTGCCGACCCGATTTGGTATGATTGAGTTCGTTGAGTACTTCGGCTCGTTGGAGGACATTGGCATTGTCCACATCCTCGATTTGGTAGGCCCGTTTGTAGGAGGCAGGAAAAATCAGCATCTCCTTTTTGGGGAGAAGGGCCTTCAGATCATTTTGAAAATAGAGGGCCTCTTCCTTGTCATTGACCACGACAAGAATATTCCGATGAATCATGCGCCAGGTAGCAGCCACCAACAGGGCAGCCTGGGAGCCTGCCAATCCTTTGATCTGAAATTTTCCCCGTTGGCTATCTTTTAATCCATGGGCAAAGGCTTGCAGGTCGGGGTGTTCCTGATATGCGTGGAGAATGTCATCTATCTGCACAAATCGAAGTCTTGAAAATGAGTAAAGGCCCGAATCGTACCGCGAGTGGGGTTCAATTCAGGCTATGCACAAAGGTACGGGAAGGAAACGCCGCAATGCAAGGAAGGTTTCTGTACGAAGGTAAAAATCATCCTTCCCTAGCCTTTTGTAGTGGATGCTAACAATTCCCCAATGCCTTTCGTAACTTTGCCCAATCATATCAGTTACAAGATTCATGAGCCAGGCAATCAAAGATATCGAGGCAGACCTCATCGATGAGTTTTCATTTTTTGACGACTGGATGGACAAGTACCAACACATCATCGAGATGGGGCAGGACCTTCCGGGAATAGACCAAGCCAGCAAAACCGATGACAACATCGTGCACGGTTGCCAAAGCCGGGTGTGGTTGGTGGCCAAGGTAGAAGGTGATCGGGTGATCTATCGTGCTGATAGCGACGCCATCATCACCAAAGGTCTCATCGCGATGCTTATCCGGGTTTTGTCCGGTCAGACTGCCGACACCATCATTCAGGCCGATCTCGCATTTATGGAAAAAATCGGCATTCGGGAACACCTCTCCCCTACCCGATCCAATGGTCTCAGCGCCATGATCAAGCAGATGAAGTTTTATGCCATTGCTGCCAAAGGTCGCTAAGGTTGGTTTCAAAACATTTTCACCCTTTCTCACTCCTATCCACAGCATTATCTCCTCACCATCAGGGCTTTATGGACGAATTACAAACAAAAGAAAGCATCATCGAGAAACTCAAGACCATCTTCGATCCTGAGATTCCAGTGAATATTTATGACCTTGGCTTGATCTATGAGGTCACAGTCAAAGAAAATGGCAAAGCCCACATCCTCATGACCCTCACGGCTCCTGCCTGTCCGGCTGCAGAGATCATCCCTGCCGAGGTAAAAGAAAAGACCGAAGAAGTGGAGGGGATCACAGAAGCAGAAGTGGAACTCACCTTTGATCCCGCCTGGGACAAGGAAATGATGAGCGAAGAAGCCCAGCTTGAATTAGGGTTTTTGTAGCCAACATCCGGCTACCAACTACTCCCGCTTCACCATTACTTCTATCCAAGGGCTGTTTCGGGTGGGGATGACGGTCCCCACTGACAGCGACAGCGTGAAGCGATACACGCCTTCAGCTATCCCTTTGAGCTCACCAAGTGGAATGGTGATCTGCTGTGGTATTCCCGGCTCAAGCCTCATATCCAATACCGGATCAAGAATGATCGAGCGGAGTTGCCTGCTGCCATCAAAGAGGTGGCCAAACACACGCACGCCCTCCTCAGGAAGGAAAACCAGGGCGGAATCTGCTGTTTGCACGATCGTCACCTTGAGGTTGATTTCCCCTGTTGAAAAATCCCAGACACTGTCTGTGGTCGCAAGGGCGATATTCGAAAAACTTCGATAGCCCTGCGTCTCCTGATAATAAAACTTCTGGCTTACGGGAGCATGTAGCGTGTCTGCGCCAACAAAATGATCTGTGAGCATGATCACCGCCTCCTTGCCTTGCAGGCTAGCCTCATCTGTCCACTGGCTGATTTGGGTGCGATGATACCAGAGGTTGCTGGTTCCATAGGCTTCTTCACCGGCATAGAAAGCATATTTGGACGGATAGGCATACCAGTTCACAAATACGACGGGCCGCCCCTGCGCCACCTCTTTCACCTCCATTGCCCATTCTGGCCACCCATGAAATTCTGAGCGAATGGTTTTTGTTCCTGCTGGCAAAAAATCCCAGACCAAATACACCCTCAGAACCATGATGAGTAGAATGCTCGGTACTGCAAGTCTGCGGGCCCAACGCATCCACTGTGGTCGGTGTTCCAGCTCTTTGTATCCGAGGATCAAGAGCGGAATCATAGCGGTAGCAGCCCAATTGGCTTCCACCCGGTTATGAAAGGTCATGAAGGTGAGGAAGGCTAAAATCCCCCCAAATGACCAAATCAGGCCTCTTTCCCAGGCGTTGGCTGGCTTGTGAAGCACAGTAGCCGGAATGAGGAGCAAGGATAGCAAGGGCCCCGCCAACAGCACAAAGCCGCCGAGAAACTCAAGGGTGCGACCAACATACCAGGCTCCGGGCGTTCTTTCGCCCAGATGAAAGCGAAAAGTGCCGAAATCATGTTCCCACAACCAAATCAGGTGGGGGAAATAAAGAAGCAAGGCCGTGGATGCAGCTATCCAAAATGATCTGCGCGTAAACAGCTTCAGATCCGACAACACCACAAAAAACACCGTCATCGCGCCGTGATATTTGCTGTACAGCATCAGGGCTATCACAAGCCCGAGGAGCAGGCTGTTTCCCACAGAATCTTGATTCCGGTATCGCTCATAGGCCCACCAGAACAGCACGGCGAAAAAGAACAGCGGCGCATCTGGCGCCACAAAAAATCCCGCTACGTGAACCCCGGCTATCCCAATCAGGATCAGAAAAAACGAATTCACACGTTCGGGCTTGATGAGCCGATACAATACCCAAATGGCGAGGGTATTCATCAAAACGGGCATGAGGCGAACCCCAATTTCACCAGGAATCCATCTTGTGAGGGCAATGAGCAGCATCATGCCGGGCGCATGTTCTGAGTAGCCCATCTGAATGTGGCTCGACAAATACCAATAGTAGGCTTCGTCGTGAAACAGCTCGGTGAAAATTGCCTGAAAAAGATTCAGCAACAGCCATCCTCCCAACCACCACAGCACCTTCTTCTTTGAATCGTTCTGCTCCATGCGACAATATTAACGAGTCCCAAAAACAATTGGCTCACCTCTGGATTAATTTTCTACAAAGGGGCTAATCAAAGAGGGGTCGTCGTTGCGAACATTCCCCACACCGGGGCCCACCTCATAGGCTTCCATCTGGGCTGAATCGAAGGGAATACAAAGTTCGCGGATGAGTTTTTCTGGCGACTCTTGAGGGCTTAGCCAGCGCAGCGCAGCAGATTTCGGCAGAATGACTGGCATTCTGTCATGAATATCGGACATCAAGTCATTAGGACCAGTGGTGAGGATGGTAAAGGTCTCCAACCAAGTCCCGTCAGGTCGGCGCCATTGGCTAGCCAAGCCTGCCATATAAAAAGGTGCGAAGCCTGCTACGCCTATCCGATGAGGATGTTTTTTCTTCCCGACGCGCTTCCATTCATAAAACCCATCCGCCAACACGAGGCATCTTTGTTCCTGCAACAGGTTTTTGAATGAAGCCTTTTGATGCAAGGTCTCCACACGCGCATTGATCATAGAATAGCCCATCTCTTCGTCTGTGGCCCATATTGGGACCAATCCCCATCTCAGGTAGTGAATGTGGCGTGGATCTCTTTGCAAGATCACCGGGGCATAGTTGCTGGGCGCGATATTGTATCTTGGCTCGATTGACAAGTCTATTTCTTCGGGTAGAATGATAGAATCAAGTTCAGGCACCTGGGTGAAGGAATAGCGGCCACACATATTGTAAAAGGATTGAGCTGGTGAATCGGGAAATAAAAAAAGAATCAAATTCTGCCAAAATCCGTGGCAGTCCTGCCATGATCGCAAAAAACAAAATATTGCCCGTCTGATACAATGCCTGAGGCGATTCGAGAAATTTTGCCTATCAAGCCAACTATCATGACACAAAATTTAAACTGACTAATCCCCTCATTATCAATTAAATAAATCAGGTATTAGTCAAAAATCTTCAACTTTATTAATCTCCTCACGTAAAGCGAGCATCCTAAAGTCACTGAGATTCACCGGATTGAACCACTGCAACATTGGCAGAAATTCAAGTTGAGGTATGAGAATTGATCTGCTAGGATTTGGGTAACCAACAATTAAGGCTATTTTTAGGTTTACGAGAAGGAAATAACTCATTTCCCTTTTACAGATACGACAAAATCGAATGGCAGATAACCGAAACAAGGTTCCAAAAGGCAACAACAACATCTACTGGATTTATGTAGTTGTGTTAGCATTCTTTATTCTGGGAACCTTCCTGATTGGAAATACTCCAGCAGCTACAGAGATCGGATTCCAGGAATTCAAAGGCCTGGTTGAAAAAGATCAAGTTGAAAAAGTGATCGTTGTCAATGGCAAGGAGGTGAGCGTGTTCCTCAATCAAGATGGACTCGCAGCTGCGAAAGCCGCTGGCAAAACGCCAGTAGAAGGCGGTCCGCAATATCATTTTCTATATGATTTTGATGGATTGGGCAAAACCCTGCAAGATCTCAACGTTCCCTTTACCTCCGAAAATCGCACCCAGTGGGGAGATGTGATTCAATTTTTGATTCCCATTGCCATTCTCATCGGTTTGTGGTTCTTCTTCATGCGCCGCGTAGGTGGCGGAGGTGCTGGTGGTCAGATCTTCAACATCGGCAAAAGCCGCGCTTCTCTCTATGACAAAGAAAACAAGGTTAATGTGACCTTCAACGATGTCGCTGGCCTTGAAGAAGCCAAAGAAGAAGTGCAGGAAGTCGTTGAATTCCTCAAACAGCCTCAAAAATTCACCCGCCTGGGTGGCCATATTCCCAAAGGTGTTCTGCTTGTAGGCCCTCCGGGAACAGGAAAAACACTCCTCGCCAAAGCCGTGGCTGGAGAGGCGAAAGTGCCTTTCTTCTCCCTTTCAGGCTCCGACTTCGTCGAGATGTTTGTAGGCGTAGGTGCCGCAAGGGTGCGCGATCTCTTTAAGCAAGCCAAAGAAAAAGCGCCTTGTATCATTTTCATCGATGAAATTGATGCAGTGGGTCGCAGCCGTGGGCGCATGAACATGACCGGCGGCAACGACGAGCGCGAAAACACCCTCAATCAGCTCCTCGTGGAGATGGACGGATTTGGGAGCGACACCGGCGTCATTCTCATGGCAGCTACCAACCGCCCTGACGTCCTCGATCCTGCACTCCTTCGTGCAGGTCGATTCGACAGGCAGATCGTAGTAGATCGCCCCGACATCATTGGTCGTGAAATGATCTTCCGCGTTCACCTCAAAAAGCTCACCCTCGCCGAAACAGTAGAAGTGAAGCTGCTTGCTTCTCAAACGCCTGGTTTTGTGGGTGCAGACATCATGAACGTCTGTAACGAAGCTGCCTTGATTGCAGCCCGTAAAAACAAAGACGCCATCGAGATGGATGATTTCCAGGATGCCATTGACCGTGTCATTGGGGGATTGGAGAAAAAGACCAAAATCATCTCTCCTGAAGAGAAAAAGATTGTTGCCTACCACGAGGCCGGCCACGCTGTGACTGCCTGGTATTTGGAGCACGCCTCCCCCCTTGTGAAAGTCTCGATTGTGCCTCGCGGAATTGCGGCCCTTGGCTATGCCCAGTATTTGCCCAAAGAGCAATATCTCTATACCTATAATCAGTTGCTCGACTTCATGTGTACTGCCCTTGGCGGTCGCGGAGCTGAAGAAATTGTTTTCGGGGAAGTATCTACCGGCGCACAGAATGACCTGGAGCGCATCACCGAAAGTGCTTATGCCATTGTCACAAAGTATGGCATGAACGGCAAGGTGGGCCAGGTATCCTTCAAGGTTGATCAGGAGTATAATTTCTCCAAACCATACTCTGAAGCAACTGCCGAGGTGATTGATCAGGAAGTTCGTTTGATCATCGAAGGTGCCTATATCCGCACCAAAAAGATGCTCACCGAGCACAGAGATGCGCTGGAGGCCATCGCTCAAGAGCTTCTCAAAAAAGAAGTCATCTTCAAAGAAGACCTCGTGAGGCTGATTGGCAAGCGACCATTCCCAGAGCCTAATTTGTATCCTGATCTTCATCATGAAGTCACACCAGAGCCAATCGCGAAACTCGTAGAGGATATCGAAACTACCATAGATAGCGATCAGGCAGAAGACTGATCTGTGCTGAAATTGAATATCAAGACGCTCTGATTCCTCGAAATCGGAGCGTCTTTTTTGCATCAGCTTGTACTTTGTGAGCAAGTATATCCGGGCGAGTAAGATGGCTATTTTGGAGAAAACACCGCCAATCCCCCAATATTTCCTTATTTGCATCACAGTCCCACTACAGCTTGATGCCCATTTCAAACAAATACCATCGAAAAACCGGTGATTGGCGAGCAGATCTCCTCTTGATTCTCGCTGGCAGCATCGTGATTATCATCGCATTTGGAGACATCATCCCGGTGTTCAATATAACGCCTTTGGGAGCTGGTCTCGATGGTTGGAAGAATTATTTCACCCCGCTGTGGTATATTCAATATGATTCTGGTTTTCACTTCAGCGGGATGAATTACCCCTACGGAGAGCACGTGCTCTTCACAGACAATCAGCCCTTGTTTTCCTGGATTTTGGGATGGATAAACCAGCACCTCGTTGACATTCACACCTATACCATTGGCATCCTCAACAGCCTGGAATTACTCTCGATACTTGGCTGCATGTATTTTCTTCATCGAATCATGAGGAGGCTGGGCATG
>JANQTF010000375.1 GCA_030731845.1 Bacteroidia bacterium
GTCCAATTTGATGTATATTTCTTGATTAGCATTCTGTTTTTCTCAAATGACCCACAACATCCCTATATCCGCAACCCATAGCGTTTATTTCCTTAATTCACTGAGCCGAATATCCGCTCATTCCCCCGAAATCACAAGCATTTGTTCCGGGAATATCCAGGCTGTACAGCAGCGACACAGGCTTGTGTCACTGGGCTTCACCACCCCACCTTCAACAGCACCCCATTACTGCTCAAAATCAATCTCGGCGTTGTCGCCGATGTTGATCGAGTTGGTTTTGCCGCGGAGGGAGGTGTCGTTGCCGATGACCGAGTTTTGGAGAATGATGGATTCGAGGCGCGAATAAGCGCCGAGGATGGTGTTTCTCACGACCGAGTAATTGATGCGAGCCCCTTCAGCGATGGCCACATAAGGCCCGATGATGGAGTGATTGATCTCGCAGCCCTCTGCGATGTGTACCGGAGGGATGATCACCGTGTTGTGAAACTGATATTTATGCTGCCGCCCCTGCCGCTCCAGCAAGATGCGGTTGGTCTGTAGAAGGGTCTTCTTATGGCCCCCATCAAACCAGTTTTCGACCGTCATGGTGCGGAATTTCACCCCCTTTTTCACCATTTCCATGAGCGCTTCGGTGAAGGTATATTCTTCTCCGGGCTTGATGGGTTTGCTCATCATCTCCCCAAGAATAGAATAGAGCAACGGCACTTGCTCTATTTTATACAACCCAACGAGCGCCAGGTTGCTTGTGGGGATGTTGGGCTTTTCGGTGAGTTTTTTGACGTAGGTCTCCTCATCGAGCATGGCGATTCCGAAATTGCGCGGGTCATCTACCTGATGTACGGCGAGGGCGGAGCCTTGAAGCTCCAAGATGCGGTGCACATCCACGGTAAAAATGGTGTCGCCGAGATTCACGACCATTTCCTCGGCATCGCCTACGGCTTCTCTGGCTACCCAAAGGGCATGTGCAAGGCCCATACGTGGCTCTTGCAGCACAAATTCTGCGTCGATCTTATCGCCATAATCCTTGAGCACATACTCCTTGATTTTGTCGCGGAGATACCCCACCACAAATATTTGCCGGGTGATGCCCGCATCGAGCAGGCTTTCTATGATATGGCCAAGAATGGGCTTGCCAGCCACTGGGATGAGCGGTTTTGGCTGGGTGTGGGTGTGAGGTCGGAGTTGGGTGCCTACCCCTGCAACCGGAATCATCGCAATCATAGATAGCTAGCTTTTTGGAAAAGTAACACAAACTCTACGCCTCACAAAGTATGGGGTAGGGATTCGGGCGTTTTGGATTAAAAATCATCAGAAAGAGTAGCTTGACGCTGTGGCTTTGTCCATGGCTGCGGGTGGCACTCTGCCATGGTCTGGGTTGGGCACCATAGCCGCAGGGCACACAATCCCGGTAGTCTCAAGCAGGACATCGATTTCCATGAATGCCGCGAGGATGATCTGCGAATAATTCTGAGAGGCGTTGCCAAATCGTCTTGATTTTGACTGCCACAGATCGGTAATCAGCTGCATGCCGCCCTTGGTGGGCTTCATCTCCTTGATCACCCGCGACACATTGCGCGCCCCGGCGTGATATACATGCAGCACGAGCAGCTTGAACCAGGTTTCATCTTCCTTGTATTCGATGCCAGCCTTGTCCAGGATGCTGCGTGTGTGCGGCAAGCACACCGTTTTGATGAGTCGGGCAGCGCCACGCGCCGAGGATTCAAAGTCTTCACGCTCATCTACCGTGTCATTCACCACGAGCCCCATTTCGCGCGCCACGCCTTTCATGAGCTGAAAAGCGCCATAGGCCCCATCCGTAGAATATTGAAGTCGGCCCGGGCTTTCGATCAGGAGAATGGCCTGGGCAAACCACGGATCCACGCCTTCCTCTGCAAAGAAACCGAGAGCCTGATCGATGTGCCGCAGGATGGGCTCATAGCGGTAAAAGTGGTTTCTGCCTGTGGTAAAATAGATTTCATCTTTTTTGCCAAGGCCATATACCTGCCTCACGCTGTCTTCGTAGGCTTTTTTGGATCTGTCGGAGCGGCGTTGCCAGTTACGCAGGGGAAGGGTATCAACGATTTGGCGGGTTTTGGCAAGGTTTACCAGCACCGTTTCGGGGCTCAGGTGCATGGCACTTCGCCAGAATTCGGGCTGGGAGAGCGTATCCCAACCTTCGGTGTAGAGACTACTATCGCGGATTATCTGCAAGCAGACGAGCGATAACTCATCATCGGCTTTGGTGGGCCATTCCTCTGTGTGCCACCTCAGCGGAGGTTTCAGATCCAGCGGCCACAACATGGCCGTCATCATACACAATCCCAATAAAACCGGACGATTTCTCATAGGCTTCTTCTCCCTCTCATTCACCCCATGAAGATAGAGAAAAAGCATCGCACCTTTGTCTCGTCCTTCTTTTTTCTTCGCTATGGAACACGAGAAAAATAACTACCAGTTTTTGCGCAGAGATCTTGTGCGAAGCCAAGGAAGGAACACCGAGTGGTTGGCGAGCCAAATGAGGATTTTTCTGACGCCGGATTCGTGGAAGAGATCAAGCCCCAAGCGGATACTATATTTTGACGGTCCCTAAGCCGGCGATCCCAGTGTTGTGTCAGCCTGTCCGTTCCAGAAGAAACACGACATTCTCCTCGTTGTCTTCATCGTGGCGATCTGGCTGAAGGAGAAAACCATTGGCGCGGAGTAGATGGAGAGAGGGATGATTGTTTTGTTGGGTAAATGCCTCGATGAATCGCAGCCCCATGTGAGAAAACCCAAAGGCAAGCACAGCTTTGATCGCTTCGCTCATGATGCCTTTTCCCTGCCATTGGGGATGGAGATCATAGCCAATCTCGGCTGTGTGGCCCTCTTCAGAAAGATTCCACAGGCAGATAGAGCCAATCATGGTGTCACTTTCCCGCTTCGTGATGCTCCAGTAATAGGAGGGATTGGTCGCTTCGCCTTTTTCAATGCGGTGAATGAACGCCAGGGCATCTGCGAGGGTATTGGCGCGTGGGCGCCTCACAAATTGGTTTACTGTGGCATCAGAGCGGAGAAATTGTACCTGCGATGCATCTGATTCGGCAAGGGCCCGGAGTAGCAGACGAGGGGTATGGAGTACTTGGAATTCAGGACGAAATGGCATAATCTCTTGGGGTTGACATAGCTCTCGGCTGTCATCACGACTAGCTATTCGGTTGGTATATTTCAGGGTAACTAGGAGATGAGAATCAACGAAAGTCTGCTCCATCAACGCCTTGTCGGGCTGAATGCTTGGGATTCTTATTTCACAGTAGGCTTTCCCATTTGGATACAGGATCCCATTTTTTCACGGTCGATGATTCTCTGAGAAGGTGAGGCTTCCTGCTGATAATCCCTTCCCTAGGGCGTAAACATAGGCGGATGCAACTCCTCCCATTCCGTGGCCTCCTGATAGGCTTTTGCCACGGCGAGGATCGTAGCCTCGTCGAAAAGGTTGCCAAGAAAACAGATGGAATTGACCCCGGCACCGGGGCGTTCTCCGTCGGGAACCACCACACAAGGGTGGCCGGTAAGGTTGGTGAGCACCAACTGTGAACCCCCAAAGCTCGGGACCACGAGCACATCCACCTCCTGCATCATCGCATGAAAGCGCGCTTGAAGCACTGTTCTCGCGCGGTTGGCCATCAGGTATTCCACCGCTGGCACAAACCGAGCTGCGCGAAACACATTGGGCCAGGCATTCTTGATCTGCCTCACGAGGAGAGAGTCATGATTGCTGCGCGTGAGCACATCAAATGCCGTGGCAGCTTCCACGTTCAGGATGGCGACCATCGCATCAATGGGCAGATCGGAAGGGAGCTCCATGGGCAGGAGCGTAGCTCCGAGCGACTGAAGTACAGCCAGAGCGGCGCTGTCGTTGGCCCGGTTATAGGGATATTCTTCGAAATCACTCTTGAGGTAACCGACCCGCAACTTGGCAAGATCTACCTTGGGGCGGTAGTTGAAGGCCGCCTCTGTGAGGCTGAGGTCGTTGGGATCGCTGCCACGAATGGCGTCAAATACCAGCGCGCAGTCTTCTGCATTGCGGCAGATCGGACCGATCTTGTCCATGCTCCAGCTCAGGGCCATGGCACCGTAGCGACTCACGCGCCCGTAGGTAGGGCGCAGGCCCGTGGTGGCGCAGCGGTTGGATGGCGAAACGATGGAGCCAAGCGTTTCGGTGCCGATGGAAAAGGCCACGAGGCCAGCCGCGGTAGCAGAAGCCGATCCTGCCGAGGAGCCACTCGCTCCTTGCTCCAGATTCCAGGGGTTGCGGGTGAGTCCGCCAAACCACACATCGCCCCAGGCGAGAGCGCCCATGCTCAGCTTGGCCACCATCACAGCACCTGCCTCATCGAGCTTGCGCACCACCGTGGCAGTCTCATCGAGCATCTGATCCTGATAAGGCGTAGCGCCCCAGGTAGTGGGAAATTCTGGGGTCGAAAGCAGGTCTTTCACGCCGTAGGGGATGCCATGGAGCGGTCCGCGGTAGATGCCAGATGCGAGCTCGTTGTCCGCCAATGCGGCACGGGCCAGGGCCCATTCTTCGGTAAGTGTCACCACGCAGTGGAGGGTATCACCGTATCTTTTGAGGCGATCGAGGTAGATCTTGGTGAGGGCCACGGAGCTGATTTGCCGGGTTTTGATGAGAACCGAGAGGTCTGCAACCGAGTAGAAAGCGAGTGCTTCGGGATTGGCAGGCATTTTCACTTCCTGATCCAGCCCCCAGTCTATGGACAGCTGATGCGTATTGGGGCGAAAGCCTACCGGCAGCACCTGAAACTGCATGGCGGGTGACACAGAATTGGGAAGGGGAAATTCGCGTAGCTCTTCGTATGCTACTTTTCGCTCCTCCAACGTAGGGGCCAGCGAGTCGCGCTCTGCGCGATCAAAAGACAGTCCCATCACTTTTTGCGCGGATTGGATATCGCGGTCGGTGAGTTGGGCAAATGCCGGGACGGCGCTAAAGGCCATCAGAAAAACAAGCAACAGACGCATAGGAGTTGTGATAAGGACTAATGGGTCAAAGATGGGGAATCTTTGTGAATGCAGGGAGAGGTTGGGAGAGGTTGGGGAAGGTATATGGGTATAAAGGTATAAGGCGAGGATTTTCTGTCTCTTTCATTCAAGCATTCGACAACTCAACCATTTCTTCTTCACACGGAGATGCGGAGGTGGGGAGAAAGACGGAGAAGAGGGTATATGGGAATTGGCTGGGAAAGGTATATGGGTATAGGAAAGGTATATGGGTATAAAGATATAAGGCGAAGTTTTGTCTTCATTCAACCCTTCAATCATTTCCCTCATTCTTCTCATTCCCCCATTCAACCATTCAACCATTCAACCATTCATCCCTTTCCCTCCATGATATTCAAAAAACAAAAAGCATCATATTATTATTTCATAATTTGTTTATATCTTTGCGGGGTAAATCAGGCAAAGCTACAGGACGTTTCCTGTCAATCAATCCATCAGCATGGTTGAAGCAAGCATTCAGGAGCAGGTGCTCCGCGTGAAAAAGATTTCTCGGATGATGAAGACCGTGGGGCATCCCACACGGCTACAAATCATTGAGTTGCTGCTCGAAAAAGGCCCACTGCCCGTGAAAGACATTGTGGAGGAAACGGGCATCAGCCAGTCAAATGCCTCGCAGCACCTCAAGGCGCTTGAGGATATTGAGGTGTTGATCTCCGGGCGTCAAGGCAAATCCATTGTCTATGCCATAGGCAAGAAGCAGATCTCCACGCTATTGCAATGTGTGCGCAGCTGCGTGGGATGCTAAGATCTGCTCCTCTCTGCCCTTGCTGAGGTAACAGCGCGCTAGCTTCCCTCCAGCATCGCCCTTAGGCCGATGCCGAGATAATTGCCACGTTGGATCGCCCCAGCGCCCTTTTGGGTGAAATATTCATTTGCTTCAGTTCCATCGGGGAGTGAACCCTGTTCTCCACCTTGCCATACGTAGTGGAGCATAAGCATGAGTTTGTTTTCGTGGAAGTAATAGTTCAATCCGGCATCGAGGGTGGATTCGCGTGCCGCGAAGGAGGAGACTTGCGCGGCATGCTCTTCGTCAAATGGTGCCCGGGCATGTGCTGCGGTGAGTGATATTTCCAGCCATTGATCATCCATGCTCAGCAGGTAGCTCCCTCTGATGTGTCCAGATTGGGAGGGATGAGAAAAGGAAAACGCAGCGGAATCGGGTTGGCTCTGCCGATTCATCCAGCTCCATTCTCCATCGAGAGTCCAGGGGCCGTGGTTGGCGAGCAGATCTACGGCTACGGCTGTGGAGCGCGAAAATGCAGGCGAAGCGCCCTGCATAGCCCCCGAAACAGCCATGGAGATCCCATTCCGTTTTTTGAAAAATTGAATTTGATGGCCCAGACTATGTTTTTTTTGTTCGGGATCGCCCAAATGGAGCAGCACCCTTCCAACAGCAAGCGGACTTGTAGGAATCGTTACTGATCCGGTAGAAGGGTAGGGGGCAGGCGAAAAAAGCCCAGAGTGATAGGTGATCCCCCATTTGCCGGAGGCTTGCCAGGTCCCACTCAGGTTGACACCCGCTGCGCGGCCACCATTGGCATTCACCAAATGGCGACGGAGATAATTCTGTGCAATGGTTTTTTCAAAAGAGGGCACAGCCCAGGCGGAAGTCATGCTTTCCCGGCCCATTTGCGGGCGAAAGTACCCGCTAGTCGCATATAGCCATGGGCGGTCTTTGATCAGTTGAACCTGGATTTGGACATCAAAAAGGCTCACAGCCTGGCTTGTATTGGCACTGCCACCTCTGGTAGCTAAGCTCGATGAGCTGCCTATCTGATCAAAAGCCAGCATGACATTGGCAGATACCCTGTCCCAGGCATTGATCTTGAGCCCCGCTCTGGCACGCCTCATCAGAAAGGCAACTTCGGATGGCATGGCTTTATATCCCTCTGTTGGTAGATACTGCTCTTGGCCATGACTATAAATTCCCCAGGATTGGAGATAAAGATAGGGAGACACGGATACCTTCGTTGGCAACAACTCCTGTCCCAGCGCGGGCGCAGGCATAAATAGGCATCCAAGTGTCATGAAAAAGACTGCGAAACCGAGCTTAACCATCAAGTAAGGAGGGTTGGTAATTCGCGGCAAAGGTAGTCGTTGATAGTCAATCAAATTGATGAGAATTCTCACTGAGCCTGTCGCAGAAAGCCGCTTGCCATTATCCCATTACCTGAATCAGACGACCGCTGTAGCCTTCGTTGACGATTTCAAGATAAGAGAGGCCAAGCGAATTTTTAAGGTGAGGATCGGCACCCAGGGTGATGAGCTTTTTGATCATTTTCACCTGATTATTTCCAGAGGCAAAATGAATGGCTGCATTTCCATCATCATTCTGCGAATTGACATTGGCACCAAATCGCGCCAGCTCATGCACCACCCTGATATGACCTTGCCAGCTAGCGAGGTGCACGGGAGTAATGTCTTTGTCCATGGTGGCATTGGGGTCTGCCCCATGCTCGAGCAGCATGACGAGGGTCTCGTTGCTACCATGAGAAGCCGCTTCATGAAGCGCTGTTTTGCCTTTATTATTTTTGGCTTTCCATTCGCCGCCATGATCAAGAAGGAGCTTCATGCAGGCATCAGCATTGATTTCGGCGGCGAGATGTAGCGAGGTGTTAAAAGAATAATCACAGGTGTCGGGGCTGTATCCCTGCCCTAGTAAGTTGGCGACTTTCTTCACATCATTGGCGATGACGGCGTGATGCAACGCATTTCTTCCTTCCACATCTTTGGTATCGGAGACGGTGATGGCAGTCTTGAGGGGGATGATTGCCACCTGTGTGCGTGTCTGAGACTGATCTTGATCCTGCCCCTTTGGCGCCCAGGTGAGAACATGATCTACCAGTGTGTGCTCGCTCATTCCTTTAAGCAGCCATTTGCCATGGGAGTCAGACTCCATGATCCAGATTTCGGGTGAGCTGCTATCTTCCATTTCTGCCACTTGAAACTCTTCGGCGCCCAGGTTGTGGATCCAATCTGTGAGGGTCGAATGGCTCAATCCCTTGCCTTTGGGTTGCACCCATCCATAGCTTAGCGGCTCATGGGACTGATGATCTGCTGCACAAGCTACCGCTTCGAATAAGATTCCAAACAGCTGATCTTGTGTCATCTCGCCGATGATCACGCGAAGCCCCAAGCGGAGGTCTCTGGCTGAGACAATTCCGAGGTCGGTGCATTCAAACAGCCTGCCAGCCTGTGCAGGCACGATCATGAGGTCGATCGGTCCGGCAGCTTCACTAGAAGCTTGCCAATAGCCCCACATCACCCGCAGATGTGTAGGAAGCTGACGAGAAATTTTTTCACGCAGGGTGGCCGCCTTGAGTGGCGCTAGCGCCTCCGCAGGAAGCTGAATCCGATGAATGGTAGATACAGGATCAGAGACGGGCAGGAATGACGCAGCAGCGACTTGCATGAAGGAGAACGTATTTAGTCGTAGATGGAAGTGGTAAGAAACTTGAATCTGTGTTCCAAAAGGTCTCCTTTATTCTGCTCCTGAAAAATACTTTGTGTGTGAACGGTTCATTTCCAAGAGGGAAATGTAGATGAAGCGGGGTTTACCTTTGCGTTTTTCTATACCGAGGTAATTTTGATGCTATGTGTCAATATGTTGGCTATTGGCGGAGGGTGTGCCCAGCGCAGAAGCTGGCGCAAGACCCGCGGCTACTTCTGGCCTCTCGCCCATTGATGGTCGAAGACGCGGGTCCTGCGCCCGCGACAAAGGCTGGTCTTGAACGCTAGCGCTTGATCACCTTGAGCGTTTGGCGGGTCTGACCTGCCTGCATCTAACCAAAGCCCCAGTGGATCAATTCCCAACCATCTTCAGGGTAAAAGTCGCTCTCTGTTTGCTTGGCCAGATAGTTCAGAAAGTAATTGTTGTTGAAATAGGGGCTATTGAAGTCGGTGATCGACTGATAGACTCCGGCAGCAAGGTTCACCGGAGTATAAACTGAGTCCATCCAGTTGAAGGTATTGTGAAAGGCGGTCCCTGTCCGCTCATTGTTAAATGCCTTTCCTGGCCTGGGATCCGTAGAAATCCCAACGGTATCGGTGCAGGGAGGAGGGGCAATCTGGCTCCACAGTGACGATCCAATCATCACAAGGATTATAAACAATAAATTTTGTTTCATGATAAAAATGAAGTTGGTGGGTGGTGCCCGGGTATCAGGCACCACATTAGAAAAGAGTCAGAAAATCAGTTAACGAACCCGCCTTCCTTCGAAGAGCATATCGATGGTGTTCCCATCCGATTGAAGGGTGTACCTAGCCTCAACACGTTCAAAGTCGCCAGTCTTTTCTGGATCCCGAATCATGATGCCGAAAGG
>JANQTF010000376.1 GCA_030731845.1 Bacteroidia bacterium
CCAAAAGGCGAAATTCTCCGAAAACAACTCTACGAAAATGCCATTACCCTCGCCAAAAACGACGAGTACCTCCTCCCCCTTGGTGATGTGGCAAATCGCAAAATAGCTTATCTCCAGATCGGAGGAAGCGCTGGCAGCACCCTGGCAAAAACCATCCAAAAATATGCACAGGTAGATGTTTTTTACCTCAGTCGTGACATCGACCTCGCCACACAAGAAACCTGGATGAGAAAACTGGCCAATTATCAGACCGTGATCATCGGCGGATTTGGCCAATCCTACAGGAAATCTGTCACCTTTGGAGTCACCTCTGGCATGGCCGCGCTCATCACTTCGCTGGGCAATGGCCCCATGGAGACCATTTTGGTGTGGTGTGGGAGCCCTTATGCCCTCAAGTTTTTTGGAAGCGAGCAGGCTACTGTTGTTGCTTATGAAGATGAACCCGAGGCACAACAAGCTGCCGGCGAGGTTGTCTTTGGTGGCCTCCGGGTGACAGGGCGCCTGCCCGTAGGCGCATCGGCCATGTTCCGCGAAGGCGCTGGGTTTCAAATTCGCAAGCCCATTCGCTTTGGCTTTGCCCATCCCGAAGAAGTAGGCATGGATAGTCGCACCCTTGCAAAAGTGGATTCCCTGGCCTTTCACTATGTATCAGAAAAAGCCATGCCCGGATGCGCCATCCTCATCCTGCGAGGCAACGACATCGTGTATGAACGCGGGTTTGGACGTACCGAATACGGCAACAACGGAGAGCTGATCGATCCATGGTATCACACCTATGACCTGGCTTCGGTCACCAAAGTGACCGTCACCACCATGGCAAGCATGAGACTTGTGGAGCAAGGCCGCCTCGAACTTGATGCCCCTATTTCCCGATATTTACCCGAATGGAAATCTGTAGATAAAGGCCGCCTCTCTGCCAGACAACTGCTGCAGCACAATGCAGGCCTCCCCGCCTGGGAACCCCTTTTTTTGGATACCTACTCCGACCCCGTGCGCAAAATCATCGACAGAGAGAGATTCCGATTTGAAATCTCGTCGGAGTACCCCATCCCGGTAGGTCCCGGCCTCTATGCCCGTGCTGACATGGAAGACTGGGTATGGCAAAAGATTGCAGAGGTAGAGCTCAACGCCTCTAATAGAGTAAAATACAGCGATATTGGGCTCATGATCATGGGACATATCATTGAGCGGATTACCGGCGAAACCCTCGAGTCCTATGCATATTCACAATTTTTTAGCCCCTTGGGAATGAACAGAACCTGGTTCAAACCCGGCGAAAAAGGCATGGGCCAATGCTGTCCCCCGACTGAAGCAGATACCGATTGGAGACATTGCGTCATCAGAGGCTATGTACATGACCCAAACGCAGCCTTGCTTGGTGGTATAGCCGGACATGCAGGCCTTTTTTCCAATGTCTATGACCTCGCCAAACTATTTCTCATGCTCAAAAATCAAGGGGAATACGGCGAAAGAAGGTACTTTTTACCCGTTACCATAGAGGCATTTACCAAACAACAACTCTCCTACAGCAGGAAAGGACTGGGCTGGGACAAGCCTGAGTCGAGCGGTGGCCCAACCTCTTCCATGGCTTCGGCAAGCACCTATGGCCATACTGGCTTCACAGGAACCTGCGCATGGGTGGACCCCCAATCAGATCTTATTTTTATTTTTCTCTCCAACCGAACCTACCCTACTGCCTCCAATAAACTTCTCCTCAAAGACAATGTGAGGGTAAAAATTATGGATCAGGCATACCTCGCCATAAAAGCCTACAACCAATCTCACGCAAGAAGCTAGCCCCAGACCGATGTCAATATTCCTCCCTCGATAGTTCAGCCAATGCTGAACTAAATTATAAGCCCGCCGTTTAATGTTCAAACATCAAATATCCTATCCCATATCTATGAGTTCGATTCCAACGCTTGAACACCCCATACATTCGCTATTGGCAGACAGATGGAGCCCGAGGGCTTTTGACAAAGACGCCGGACTCACCCAGCTCGAAGTCAATCACCTTTTTGAAGCAGCGAGATGGGCCCCCTCAAGTAGCAATGTTCAGCCTTGGCGATACAAATTTGCTTTAAAAAGCGACGCTGAGGCCTTCCAGAAGATGCTTGACCTACTAGTGCCCGCCAATCAAATATGGGCGCAACATGCCTCAATGCTCGTGCTTGCTATCGCCAAAAAATCATACGACAATCGTCCTGGGAATAATGCTTATGCCTGGTACGACCTCGGAACAGCCAATTTCGCCCTGACCCTAGAAGCCATGAATCATGGATTATACGTTCACCAAATGGGAGGATTTGTCCGCGAAAAAGCCGTAGAAACATTCCAGCTTCCTGAGGATCTTGAACCGGTAGTAGTGCTTGCCATTGGTCGCTTAGGGGAAGTCGGAGACCTTCCTGAGCATTTGCAGGAGCGCGAAGTACCCAGAAAGCCACGCCTGAGCCAACAAGAGTTTGTGGAACAAATCTCAGAATAAATGACCCAATACGGAGGCAGAAACTGATCTGAAAATCACTTCAGATCAGTTTCTGTTTCTCATAAAAATCGAGAGATAATACAGGAGCGTACCCAAGGAGCTTAGCGCGGCTACCACGTAGGTCATAGCTGCCCATCTCAAGCCCTTGCTCGCAGCCTCATGCTCGTTGGCGTTGGTGAGTTGGCTATCATCAAGCCAGGCAAGGGCACGCTTGCTTGCATCAAATTCTACTGGCAAAGTAATGATACTGAACAACGTAGCAGCTCCCAACATGGCAATCCCAATCAACAGAACGGCTGGAAATGTCTGAATCAGAGCAATGCCAGCCAACAATACCCAGGAGCTAAATTTGGAGGTAAGGCTCACCACGGGTACAAGGCTAGAGCGGAATTTCAAAAATTTGTAGGCAGTCGCGTGCTGAACAGCATGGCCACATTCGTGTGCCGCAACAGCAGCAGCGGTAATGTTTCGCTGCTGATACACTGCTTCACTCAGGTTCACGGTTTTGTTGGCCGGATTGTAATGGTCAGTGAGCATCCCACCCACAGAAACGACCTTCACATCGTTAATTCCATAAGCATGGAGCATGGACTCGGCCACTTCCTTTCCAGTAAACCCCTTTTGTAGCTGCTGCTTCGATAATGTGTTCATCACTGACTGAAAACGTTGACGCACAAGCCAACTTAAGCCCATAGCGATGATTCCAATGAAATATGGATTCATATTTTTTTAAGCGAATATATGATTTGCCCTTGTGACAATCCAAACCGCAGGATGTCACTCCCATTCGATCAATCCAATTGAACGAGGAATGATTCGTTTCAAATCCACTATTTAGAATGTAGATCTGGGATTTTTGCTAACTTGTGAAGATGTTCTCAACTTTGATTGAGAATTTGTAGTCAGATGAGACAAAAAAAATCCCTCCCTGATTCAGGAAGGGATTGGTGGCTGTAGGGGAAGGATTCGAACCTTCACGAGGAGGTTGGTCCCAGCAAGCCGAGATTTGTTCCTGGTTCCCCACCCTCGAGACAAGAGGGCATGGCTGCCAATTTCATCACCCTACAAAATGAGAAAAGAAACCAGAACTATGCGATATTGGCAATGATTTCCTTTCTTTGTTGAAACAAATATAGAGACAAGACTCGTTTTTTCAAATTTTTTCATAAAAAAATTGAAGATTTGAGAAAATGTTAAAATCATTGCTTGTTTTTTGCAAGGTGTCAAAAATGCTAGCTTAATTATGGCGCTGAATTCAGATATTGATAATCTCGACCTGAGCATCCTTTCCTTGCTCATGACCGACGCACAGACTCCCTACACAGAAATCGCCAAGAGACTCAACGTATCTGGCGGTACTGTCCATGTGAGAATGAAAAAACTCTTTGCGATGGAGGTTGTAAAAGGGTCTCACCTCGAAATTGACCCGAGTAAACTCGGCTACGACATCTGCGCTTTCGTAGGAATGTTTCTCGAAAAAGGCTCTCTCTACAACAAAATCGTTCGTCAGTTAGAGGAAATTCCAGAAATCACAGAGATCCACTATACAACGGGAAGGTATGGGATCTTTCTAAAGATTATTAGCCAGAACACACGAGAGCTTCGCTCTATCCTGAACGACAAGGTGCAGCCAATTGAAGGTATTCAACGGACAGAGACCTTCATATCTCTGGAAGAAAGCATGAAGCGCCCTATCCAAATCCTTCGGGAAGAGCCATCCTGATATCCATCAGCATGTTCCTTCCTCCTACATTTTTGCATTTAATCCATGCGCATAGATATTATATCCTGCGTTCCTCAGCTTATGGAGAGCCCACTCTCTCATAGCATTTTAAAAAGAGCCCAGGAAAAAGGGCTCCTTGAAATTCATATCCACGACCTCCGCGATTTTGCAGAAGGAAAACATCGACAGGTAGATGACTACCCGTTTGGCGGCGGCGCAGGCATGATTCTCAAGATCGAGCCTGTAGCCAAGTGCATTCGGACACTCAGCGCCCAACGGAGCTACGACGAGATCATCTTCATGACCCCCGATGGTGATGTGTTTGATCAACCCATGGCCAACAGGCTTTCTCTCAGCGGAAACCTCATCATCTTCGCGGGCCATTATAAAGGGCTCGATCAGCGGGCACGGGATCTTTTCTTTACCATGGAGATTTCAATCGGCGACTACGTGCTCTCAGGCGGAGAATTACCAGCATTGGTACTCACAGATGCGATCGGACGACTCATCCCGGGAGTGTTGGGCGACGAGGCATCAGCATTAACTGATAGTTTCCAGGACCAATTGCTTGATGCTCCTGTTTACACACGTCCCTCAGACTTTGAGGGCCAAACGGTGCCTGAAGTTTTGCTCTCAGGCCATCAGGCAAAAATCGAGGAATGGAGAGAGGAAATGGCGTTTCAAAAGACAAAACAAAAAAGACCTGATCTTTTAGATTAAATTTGTTGAGAATCATTTGGTGGGCAAAGGGAAATCTCCTACTTTTGCCATCCGCTAACGCATCCTGGACATGGAAGAATTGGTAAAATTAATACAAGCAGCTGATCTAAAGGAGGAAGTCCCTTCCTTCAAGGCTGGCGATACGCTCAACGTATTTGTTCGCATCATCGAAGGTGATAAAGAACGTACGCAGCAGTTCAAAGGAGTATGTATTCAAAGACGTGGATCTAGCTCTACAGAGACCTTCACGGTTCGCAAGATCAGTGGTGGTGTAGGAGTAGAAAGGATCTTCCCGCTTCATTCTCCTATTGTAGAAAAAATTGAAGTCCTTCGCCGAGGCAAAGTTCGCAGAGCTCGTATTTTCTATCTCCGTGACAAAATCGGTAAGAAAGCAAGAATCAAAGACATTGCTAATTAATAGCGAATTCTCTGATTTTTCTCGTGGCTAGGAGGTAATTCCTTCGATTTTTTTAAAATATAGGTTGCAAGGTTGTCTCAAGATACCTAATTTTGCAAAGCTTTTTTTGAAGGAGTCGAAACACCTTGCCGGTGTAGCTCAGTTGGCCAGAGCAGCTGATTTGTAATCAGCGGGTCGGCGGTTCGAATCCGTCCACCGGCTCTTCAAAAGATTAGAAAAAATAGCCTGGAAATTGATCAAGAAATGTAGGTCTTGATCTGTTCTCAGTCTTTTAAAAGTATAAACGGGGAGATTCCAGAGCGGTCAAATGGGGCAGACTGTAAATCTGTTGCTTCGGCTTCGTAGGTTCGAATCCTGCTCTCCCCACCATTCGTTCTTTAAACACAATGTATGCAGCCGCATACCCTCAGAGGTCAAAACGCAAGTAGCGACCGAGAGAGTGGCCAACGCATCATGAAAAGCGGGAGTAGCTCAGTTGGTAGAGCATTAGCCTTCCAAGCTAAGGGTCGCGAGTTCGAATCTCGTCTCCCGCTCAATTTCATGACAAGTAAAAAAGCGAACAGCTTTTTTACTTGTACTATTTCTTTTAAGCCAATGTAGCTCAGTTGGTAGAGCACCACCATGGTAAGGTGGGGGTCACCGGTTCGAGTCCGGTCATTGGCTCCAATCTTTTCTGCACACAGATAAAGGCTACAGGCCTCACAAACAAGGATCCCAACAATGGCAAAGGAACAATTTAAACGTACTAAACCCCACGTGAACATCGGAACGATCGGACACGTGGACCACGGAAAAACCACCCTTACTGCTGCCATTACCACTGTGCTGGCTAAAGCCGGTGGCGCTGCAGTACGTAGTTTCGATTCTATTGACAACGCTCCTGAAGAAAAAGAGCGTGGTATTACTATCAATACCTCTCACGTAGAGTACGAAACAGCAAATCGTCACTACGCTCACGTTGACTGTCCTGGTCACGCCGATTATGTGAAAAACATGATCACAGGTGCTGCTCAGATGGACGGTGCAATTCTCGTAGTAGCTGCAACTGATGGTCCAATGCCACAGACTCGCGAGCATATTCTGCTCGGACGTCAGGTTGGTGTTCCTTCCATCGTTGTTTTCATGAACAAAGTTGACCTCGTAGATGACGAAGAGCTTCTCGAATTGGTTGAACTTGAAGTTCGTGACCTTCTTAGCTCTTATGACTATCCAGGGGATGACACTCCTGTCATTCAAGGTTCTGCTCTCGGTGCTCTCGGTGGTCAGCCACAGTGGGAAGCCAAAGTCCTTGAGCTCATGGCTAGCGTTGATGAGTTTATCCCAACTCCAGCTCGTGACATCGATAAAACATTCCTCATGCCTGTAGAGGACGTATTCTCTATCACTGGTCGTGGTACTGTTGCTACAGGTCGTATCGAGCGTGGTGTTATCAACACTGGCGAGCAGGTTTCTCTTATCGGTCTTGATGCTGACAACCTTTCTTCTACCGTAACTGGTGTTGAGATGTTCCGCAAGATTCTTGACAGAGGTGAAGCTGGTGATAACGTAGGTCTTCTTCTTCGCGGTATCGCAAAAGAAAGCATCAAGCGTGGTATGGTAATCTGTAAGCCAGGTTCCGTAACTCCTCACACCAAGTTCAAAGCAGAAGTTTACGTTCTGTCTAAAGACGAAGGTGGTCGTCACACGCCTTTCTTCAACAACTACCGTCCACAGTTTTACTTCAGAACTACTGACGTAACTGGAGTAGTAACCCTGAACGAAGGAGTTGATATGATCATGCCTGGTGATAACACTACCATCAACGTGGAGTTGATCTACCCTATCGCAATGGAAAAAGGTCTTCGCTTCGCTATCCGTGAAGGTGGACGTACCATCGGTGCAGGTCAGGTAACTGAAATCGTCGAGTAATCGTATAAAGCCATCTGGACCCTCTTGAAAGAGGGTCCAGACCTTTTTTTTTTCATAGACAATTCCTGTCTACGGGTGTAGCTCAGTTGGTAGAGCGGCGGTCTCCAAAACCGTAGGCCGAGGGTTCGAGTCCTTCCGCCCGTGCTAAATTCCATACAGATCATGTCAAAGTTCAGACAAATTTTGAGAGAATATTCAGACGAACTGCTCTACAAAGTGCAGTGGCCTACTCTCGAAGAGCTGTACAGCAGTACCGTGACAGTATTGGTTGCTTCCCTTTTGATTGCAGTTGTCATCGGATTGATGGACCTGATTTTCAAAAATGGTATGGGGATTCTCTATTCATTGTTCTAAATCAGCCAAAGCGGGAAGATGGCCAAAGCGTGGTACGTAATACGTTCAATTAGCGGCAAAGAGAAGAAAGCTGTGCAGTATCTCGAAAGCGAAATTGATCGCCTAAAACTTCATGACGAAATTAGCCAGGTGCTGATTCCGACAGAGAAGGTATTTGAGATGCGCAACGGCAAGAAAAAATTTCGTGAAAGAAGTTTTCTTCCTGGCTACATACTCATAGAGTGTGACATGAAAGCCGAGTTAATGTCTGTGATAAAGGATGTTCCAAACATCATAGGCTTTCTTGGTGGGAAAAAAGGAGACGCTCCCGAGCCTCTCCGCCTCGCAGAGGTCAACAAAATCCTCGGCAAGGTAGATGAGATGAACGAAAAAGGCGAAATGCCCGAAGAACCGTTTATCAAGGGAGAGCCCGTTAAGGTTATGGAGGGTCCATTCAATGGATTCACAGGAACCATTGACGAGGTGTATGAAGACAAAAAGAAACTGAAAGTTGTTGTGAAAATCTTTGGTCGTAACACCCCAATAGAACTCAACTACTTCCAGGTTGAAAAAGAATATTAAGAATTTCGAAAGTCATTGGTAGTAGACACCCGATCCTGTGAGCGGATCAATCGTCTAGCTTACCCTGCCAAGGACGTTCATTCCTGCAAACTGAGTTAATCAATGGCTAAGCAAGTAGATACTTACGTCAAACTCCAGGTCAAAGGAGGCCAGGCAACGCCTGCACCCCCGATTGGCCCTGCGCTTGGGTCCAAGGGACTCAACATCATGGAGTTCTGTAAGCGTTTTAACGCCGCTACGCAGGACAAGATGGGTCAGGTACTTCCGGTATTGATATCGGTTTACGCTGATAAGTCTTTTGATTTTGTGATCAAAACCCCTCCAGCACCAATTTTGTTGATGGAGGCCGCCAAGCTAAAATCTGGTTCTCCAGAACCCAACCGTAACAAAGTTGGTTCTGTGAGCTGGGAGGTAGTGAGGACAATCGCAGAAACAAAGATGCCAGACTTGAACTGTTTCACGGTAGAAAGCGCGATGAAAATGGTTGCAGGTACAGCCCGTAGCATGGGTATCACTGTAAGTGGAACCCCTCCCTGGGAGGATAACGAGTAAAACCGATGGCAGCTGTTACCAAAAAGTACAAAATCGCGTCCGAAGCGGTTGATCGCGAAAAGCAGTATCGAGTGGATGAGGCCTGCGCTCTGGTAAAAAAGATCGCTAGTGCCAAATTCGATGAATCTGTGGAGCTTCATGTGAGACTAGGAGTTGATCCGCGCCAAGCAAACCAAATGGTTCGTGGCATTGCAACTCTTCCTCATGGCACCGGTAAAGAAGTTCGGGTGTTGGTTCTTACCACCCCAGACAAAGAAGCCGAAGCCCGTGAAGCAGGTGCTGATCACGTAGGATTGGACGATTATATCGCAAAAATCAATGGAGGATGGACAGACATTGATGTCATTATCTGTTCTCCTGATGTGATGCCCAAAGTAGGCCGTCTTGGCCGAGTGTTGGGTCCACGCGGGTTGATGCCCAACCCCAAAAGTGGAACTGTGACTCCAAATGTCGGCCAAGCCGTGTTGGAGGTGAAAGCTGGTAAAATTGACTTTAAAGTTGATAAAACCGGAATCATTCATGTGTCCGTGGGAAAAGTATCTTTTACCCCTGAGCAATTGACTGAGAATGCAACTGAAATGCTTCAGACGCTTCACAAGCTCAAGCCGCAGGGAAGTAAAGGAATTTACTTTAAGTCTATCACAATGGCTTCCACCATGGGCCCGGGCGTGAAAGTGGAAAAATCCAGTGTACCAGGAATCTAATTCACCATGAATAAGGAGCAAAAGATACAGCTAGTCGAAGAACTGGCACAGAAGTTTCGGGATTTCCCGACCTTCTATCTAACCGACACCGGTGGCCTTACCGTGGCTGAAGTGTATGAGCTGCGTAAGCTCTGCTATGAATCCGGGCTTGAAATGACCATGGTGAAAAACACCCTGATCGAGAAAGCACTGGAGCAAGTGGAAGGCGACTTTTCAGAGGTCTATGGCATCCTGAAACGTCCCACCTCTATCTTCTTCACTCACACGGAGAAAGCATCTGAGCCCGCTAAGGTTATCCAGAAATTCCGCAAGACCTCTGATAAACCCATTCTGAAAGCTGCTGTGATCGAAACAGCTGTCTATCTAGGGGATGATCAGTTGAAGGCCCTTACCGAGCTTAAATCGAAGGACCAACTTATCGGAGAAATTGTCGGATTGTTGCAATCACCTGCCAAAAACGTTATTTCTGCCCTCAAATCAGGTGGAAATACCATTGCAGGTCTGGTGAAAACACTTTCCGAAAGACAAGAAGCGTAAACTCTAGGGCAAGCTTCCTTCGGGACCCGGTCCCGTAGCCCATTCTTTTTTTTTGACTTTGTTTGTTATAAAATAACGACTTCCAAACTTCAGAAACGATGGCAGATCTGAAATCTTTCGCAGAACAGCTTGTTAATCTTACCGTAAAAGAGGTAAACGAACTTGCTGCAATTCTCAAAGACGAATACGGCATTGAGCCCGCAGCAGCTGCAGTAGCAGTAGCTGCTCCCACCGGTGGTGGTGATGCAGGTGGTGCCGCAGCTGAGCAATCCGAATTCGACGTAATCCTTGTCAACGCTGGCGGTGGCAAATTGAACGTCGTGAAAGTGGTGAAAAACATCACCGGACTCGGACTCAAAGAAGCTAAAGCACTTGTGGACGCTGCTCCTGCTCCTGTAAAGGAGAAGGTTAGCAAAGACGAAGCAGAATCCATTAAGGCGCAACTAGTAGAAGCTGGTGCTGAGGTAGAGCTGAAGTAAGAAGCCTTCTTAGGTTTCTACAGTTCTATCTAATATAAAATAGACCTGATTCTTGTAATCAGGTCTATTTCTCCGTGTTTTATATATTCTTTCGTTGGCGATCTTTTTCGTTAAGTTTGTCACCGCAAGCTTGCGTAGTCACCCAATAAACCCTCAAGGCATTGAGCAACTCCAATCAGCCGAACCGTATTTCCTTCTCCAAAATCAGTAAGGTTCTCGAATATCCTGATTTCCTGGAGGTCCAGTTACGTTCGTTTCGGGAATTCATGCAGGTGGACACGCCACCAGATAAACGGAAAGACGAGGGACTCTTCAAAGTCTTCAAGGAAAACTTCCCCATCAGTGATGCCAGGGAAAACTTCGTCCTCGAATTCCTTGACTACTACATCGACCCTCCCCGATACTCCATCGCCGAATGTCGTAGCCGTGGACTCACTCATTCCGTTGCCCTCAAGGCGAAACTCTTCCTCTATTGTACCGATCCCGAAAATGAAGATTTCGAGCCGGTAACGCAGGAAGTTTACCTGGGGAATATTCCTTACATGACCGCTGATGGTACTTTTATCATCAATGGTGCTGAGCGGGTAGTTGTTAGTCAGCTGCACCGTTCTCCCGGCGTATTCTTTGGGCAGTCCTACCATGCCAACGGATCCAGACTTTATTCTGCCAGAATTATTCCTTTCAAAGGGTCCTGGATAGAATTTTCCTCTGACGTGAACAACGTCATGTACGCATACATTGACCGGAAAAAGAAATTCCCGGTCACTACCCTTTTGCGTGCCATCGGGTATGGGTCAGATAAAGAAATCCTTGAAATCTTCGGACTTGCTGAAGAGGTGAAAATCTCTAAGGCCAATCTCAAGAAAATCACTGGCAGAAAGCTGGCAGCAAGGATTCTTCGAACCTGGACCGAAGACTTCGTAGATGAAGATACAGGTGAAGTAGTTTCTATCACCCGTAATGAGGTGCTTTTTGAGCGCGATCACATCATCGAAAAAGATGAATTGGATCAGATCCTCGATTCCGGCGTAACCAGCATGATCCTCGTTTCTGAAGAAGCCAATGCTGCCGAATACTCCATCATCTACAATACCCTTCAGAAGGACAATTCCAACTCCACCTCGGAGGCTGTGGACCTCATCTACCGGCAATTGCGCAACGCTGAGCCACCAGATGAAGAAACTGCTCGTGGAGTAATCGATAAACTCTTTTTCTCCGATAAGCGCTACGACCTTGGGGAAGTAGGTCGCTATCGTCTGAACAAGAAACTTCACAACGATTTTGAAGAGAATAGCTTGGTTCTTACCAAGAAAGACATCATCAAAATCGTTGAGTATCTCGTTGAGCTTCAAAACTCAAAGACCCACGTTGACGACATTGACCACCTCAGCAACCGCCGGGTGAGAACTGTTGGAGAGCAGCTTTACTCTCAATTTAGCGTAGGCCTCGCTCGTATGGCGCGTACCATCCGTGAACGGATGAACATTCGTGACAACGAAGTATTCACCCCTGCCGATTTGATCAACGCCAGAACCCTTTCCAGCGTGATCAACTCATTCTTCGGAACCAACCAGCTGAGTCAGTTCCTTGACCAGACCAACCCACTTTCAGAGCTCACGCACAAGCGTAGGGTCTCTGCACTTGGACCAGGTGGACTTTCCAGAGAGCGCGCAGGATTTGAGGTTCGTGACGTTCACTACACACACTACGGACGTTTATGTCCGATTGAAACACCCGAGGGTCCAAACATTGGTCTGATTTCTTCGCTGTGTACCTACGCGAAGATCAACGATATGGGCTTCATCGAAACTCCTTACCGGAAAGTAGATGACGGCGTAGTAGCTGCCAATGCAACCTATCTCAGTGCAGAGGAAGAAGACAATATCATCATTGCCCAGTCCAATGCACCCATCGATGAGTCAAGACACTTTGTCAATGACAAGGTGAAAGCCCGCAAAATGGGTGACTTCCCCATCGTTGGGCCTGATACCGTCAAATACATGGACGTGGCTCCCAACCAGATCGTATCGGTTGCTGCCTCACTCATCCCATTCCTCGAGAATGATGATGCCAACCGTGCTTTGATGGGATCCAACATGCAACGTCAGGCAGTGCCTTTGCTCAAACCTGAAGCCCCAATTGTGGGAACAGGGATTGAAGGAAAGGTGGCTCGTGACTCCAGAGCTATGATGATGGCCGAGGGTGTGGGTGTGGTAGAGTATGTCGATGGCGCTAAAGTCATCATCAGATATGAGCGGTCTCTGATCGAAGATCTGGTGAATTTTGACTCATCGCTCGTCACATATGACATCACCAAATTCATCAGAACCAACCAGAATACCTGTATCAACCTTCGTCCTGTAGTGAGAATCGGTCAGCCTGTAGATGAAAATACAGTAATCGCTGAAGGATATTCTACAGAAGGTGGTGAGCTGGCTCTTGGTAAAAACCTCGTAGTTGCCTTCATGCCCTGGCAGGGATACAACTTTGAGGATGCCATTGTGATTTCTGAGCGTGTCGTGGCAGAGGATGTCTATACCTCTATCCACATCGACATGTTTGAAATGCAGGTGCGGGACACCAAGCGCGGTGAGGAAGAACTTACCCGTGAGATCCCCAACGTTTCTGAAGATGCGATTAAGCACCTTGATGAAAACGGCCTGATCCGCATTGGTGCCGAGGTAAACCCTGGTGACATTCTCATCGGAAAGATTACCCCAAAAGGTGAATCAGATCCGACCCCTGAAGAAAAACTCCTGCGTGCCATCTTTGGTGACAAAGCTGGTGATGTAAAAGATGCTTCTCTCCGTGTTCCTCCTTCTTCTCGTGGTGTGGTAATTGATAAAATGCTTTTCTCGAAGGAAAAGAAAGAAACAAAAGCCAAAGCCAGAGACAAAAAGTTGATCACAACGCTGGAGGAGAAATACCACCAAGAAGTTCAAGACCTCCATACACAGATTGTTTCTAAACTGCTTCAACTACTTGGAGAAACCAAGTCTAAGGGCGTGAAGAACAAGTTCAATGAAGAAGTGATTCCCGCCGGGAAGAAATTCAGCGAAAAGACACTTCAGGCCTTGAACTATCTCGATGTGTTGCCAAGAGATTGGACCGCAGATGAGGAGCTGAACAAAAACATTGAAACCCTGTTCCAAAATCACAAGCGTAAGCACGATCTTCTCGAAGGCCGCTTCCGCAGAGATGAATACCAAATCAGGGTTGGAGATGAGCTTCCATCCGGAATTCTGAAACTCGCCAAGGTGTTCGTTGCCATGAAGCGCAAGCTGAAGGTAGGGGATAAAATGGCAGGTCGCCACGGAAACAAAGGGGTAGTCTCCAGGATTGTACCAGTTGAGGATATGCCATTCCTCGAAGACGGTACTCCTGTTGACATCGTTTTGAACCCATTGGGTGTACCTTCCCGTATGAACCTCGGTCAGGTGTATGAAACCATCCTTGGATGGGCAGGTAGAAAACTAGGGCTGAAATATGCTACCCCAATTTTTGATGGTGCCTCTTATGAAGAGGTAAACAAAGAATTGGAGAAGGCTAACCTCCCAAAATACGGGGTGACCACCTTGATCAATGGACAAACAGGAGAACACTTCAGAGAAGAAACAACCGTTGGGGTTGTTTACATGCTGAAGCTTATCCACCTTGTTGATGACAAGATGCACGCTCGCTCTATTGGACCATACTCTTTGATTACACAGCAACCTCTGGGTGGAAAAGCCCAGTTTGGTGGCCAGCGTTTTGGAGAGATGGAAGTTTGGGCCCTCGAGGCTTTCGGTGCAGCACACATCCTTCGTGAGATGCTCACAGTGAAGTCTGACGACGTAGTGGGTCGTGCCAAGGTATATGAGTCTATCGTCAAAGGCGATGTACTTCCCATTCCTGGTGTACCCGAATCTTTCAATGTATTGATCCACGAGCTTCGTGGTCTTGCACTGGAGGTTACTCTAGAATAGAACACATGTGTATTTCCCGGCCGGTAGTCCCGGCCGGGCCTTTCCTTAAGGACCTAAACATAGGAGTCTCGCATGCCAATCGCCAAAAATACTAAGATCACGAGTGACTTTAACCGGATCACCGTGAGTCTTGCCTCTCCAGAGGCGATCCTGAACCGTTCACACGGCGAAGTACTCAAGCCTGAAACCATCAACTACCGGACCTACAAGCCGGAGAAGGATGGGTTGTTTTGTGAACGGATCTTTGGTCCGGTCAAAGACTATGAGTGCCACTGTGGAAAGTACAAGCGTATTCGCTACAAAGGGATCATCTGTGACCGTTGTGGTGTTGAAGTGACCGAAAAGAAAGTTCGCCGCGAGCGAATGGGTCACATTCAGCTTGTCGTTCCGGTTGCTCATATCTGGTATTTCCGCACGCTACCAAGTAAAATTGGGTATCTCCTTGGATTAACTTCCAAGAAGCTCGACCAAATTATTTACTACGAGCGCTATGTGGTGATCAGTCCAGGAACCATGGAAAAAGAAGGATTACAAGCGATGGACTTCCTCACCGAGGAAGAATATCTCGGTATCCTTGAAACCCTTCCGAAAGAAAATCAACTTCTTCCTGATGAGGATTCTGAGAAATTCATCGCCAAAATGGGTGCAGAAGCCCTTGAGTCGCTTCTCTCTACCATTGACCTCGACGATCTCTCTTACTCTCTACGCAAGAAAGCCGCTACTGAAACCTCTCAGCAGCGGAAAAGTGAGGCCCTCAAGCGTCTCAAGGTAGTGGAAGCCTTCAGGGCTGCCAACCGCCGTATTGAGAACAAGCCTGAGTGGATGGTCGTCAAAATTGTTCCGGTTATTCCACCTGAGCTCCGCCCACTCGTGCCGCTCGAAGGTGGTCGTTTTGCGACTTCCGACCTCAACGATCTCTATCGTCGGGTCATCATTCGTAACAACCGATTGAAGAGACTCATCGAGATCAAAGCACCTGAAGTTATCCTCCGCAATGAGAAGCGGATGCTCCAGGAAGCCGTTGACTCCCTCTTCGACAATACACGGAAAGTCAACGCGGTGCGTTCTGACTCGAATCGTGCACTGAAATCCCTTTCGGATATGCTGAAAGGAAAGCAGGGCCGCTTCCGTCAAAACCTCCTCGGAAAGCGTGTTGATTACTCCGGACGTTCGGTAATCGTGGTAGGTCCACAGCTCAAACTTCATGAGTGTGGGCTTCCCAAAAGCATGGCAGCTGAGCTTTTCAAGCCATTCGTAATCCGCAAGCTCATTGAGCGCGGAATTGTGAAGACCGTGAAAAGTGCCAAAAAACTCGTTGACCGCCGTGACCCAGTGATTTGGGATATTTTGGAGAACGTGCTGAAAGGACACCCTGTCCTCCTCAACCGCGCCCCTACCCTTCACAGACTCGGTATTCAGGCGTTTATGCCTCGCTTGGTAGAAGGAAAAGCCATCCAGCTTCACCCTCTCGTGTGTACTGGTTTCAACGCCGACTTCGACGGTGACCAAATGGCCGTGCACGTGCCATTGAGCAATGAAGCTTGTTTGGAAGCCATCGTTCTGATGCTTGCCAGCCACAACATCCTTCACCCTGCCAACGGTCAGCCGATCACCCTGCCTAGCCAGGACATGGTATTGGGGATCTATTACCTCACCAAAGGCCGCCCAGGCATGATGGGTGCAGGAATGCTCTTCGGGTCTCCAGAAGAAGCTGAAATCGCCTACAACGAAGGGGTAGTAGCCAAACACGCCATTATCAAAATCCGCTTACCTAAGCAGGATCCCGAAACTGGCGACTTCATCTTTGATCAGTTTGGCAATAAAGTTATGGAGCATGTGGAAACGACCATTGGTCGTGTCCTTTTCAACAAGATCGTACCAACCAAGGTAGGATTTGTGAACCTGCTCCTGACCAAGAAAAACTTGAGAACCGTTATCGGCCAGATCTTCGTAAGGGTTGGATTGGTGAAAACCGTCAACTTCCTCGACGACCTGAAAGACATGGGATTCACCGAAGCTTATCACGGCGGCCTCTCCTTCTCGCTTGCAGAAGTGATTGTGCCAGCGGAGAAAGATGTTCTCGTCGCTGAAGCAGAAGGGAAAATCGAAGAAGTTTCGATGAACTATGAGATGGGTCTCATCACCGAAAACGAACGATATAATCAGGTTATTGACGTCTGGACTCACACCAACTCCCGCCTCACAGAAACCCTGATGAAGCAGTTGGAGAACGACAAAGACGGCTTTAACAATATCTACATGATGTACCACTCAGGTGCACGTGGTTCCAAGGAGCAGATTCGTCAGCTTGGAGGAATGAGGGGTCTGATGGCTAAGCCACAGAAAACCCTCAAGGGTGGTTCTGGTGAGATCATCGAAAACCCGATTCTTGCCAACTTCAAAGAAGGTCTTTCTGTACTTGAGTACTTTATCTCCACCCACGGTGCGAGAAAGGGTCTTGCAGATACAGCTTTGAAAACGGCTGATGCCGGATACCTCACCCGTCGTCTCGTGGACGTAGCGCAGGATGTGATCATCACAGAAAGCGATTGTGGTTCCCTTCGTGGGCTTACTATCTCTGCTCTCAAAGAGAATGAAGACATCATCCAGCCGTTGAGCGATCGTATTCTTGGTCGTGTTTCGGTAAATGATGTTGTAGATCCTCTCAACCCTGGACGAGTCCTTGTTGGAGCTGGTCAGGAAATTTCTGAGGTTATCGCGGCAGAAATTGACGAATCCACGATTGAGGAAGTCGAAATTCGCTCCGTACTCACCTGTGAGTCTAAAGTCGGGGTTTGTATCTCTTGCTACGGTAGAAACCTGGGAACAGGTCGTCTGGTAGAAGTAGGTGAATCCGTAGGGGTTGTGGCAGCACAGTCTATCGGTGAACCTGGAACCCAGCTTACCCTCCGTACCTTCCACGTGGGTGGTACTGCACAGGTGCTTTCCAGTGCCAGTAAGCTCATCGCCAAATTCTCTGGGAAACTTGAATTTGAGAACATCAGGGTAGTAGAGCGAATCGAAAAGGGAGAGAAGGTCAAAGTGGCTATCAGCCGCACTGGTAAGCTCAAAATCCTTGACGATCAATCCCGTATCCTTTTCTCTAACAAGGTTCCTTACGGTGCCAAGTTGTATGTGAAGGATGGTGCCACGGTAGAAAAAGGCTTCCTGATGTGTGATTGGGACCCATATAACTCCGTGATCATTTCCGAACACGACGGTAAAGTCCAGTTCAGAGATGTGAAGGAAGGTCTTACCTATCTGGAGGATCTTGATGATCAAACCGGACACAAAGAGAAAGTGATCATCGATAGCCGCGATAAGACGATCAACCCGACCATCATGGTGCTTGATACCAAGGGTAAAGAACTTCGCTCATACAACCTTCCCGTTGGGGCTCACCTTGTGATTGACGACAATCAGGATGTGTTTGCCGGAAAGGTCATGGTGAAGATCCCAAGATCTGGTGGTGGTACTGCGGATATCACAGGTGGTCTTCCACGTGTGACCGAGCTTTTCGAAGCACGTAACCCATCCAACCCTGCGGTTGTGACTGAGATAGAAGGAATTGTGCGCCTTGGAGGCATCAAGCGGGGTAACCGCGAGGTGTTTATCAACGCCCCTGACAACTCAGACGAGCGGAAATACATGGTTTCCCTCAATAAACACATTCTCGTACACGATGGTGACTACGTCATGTCTGGCGAGATGCTCTCTGATGGAGCCATTGCACCGAAAGATATCCTCACCATTAAGGGCCCAAGCGCAGTGCAGGCCTACATCGTGAACGAGATCCAGGAAGTATATCGCTTGCAGGGGGTTCCGATCAACGATAAACACATTGAGGTGATCGTTCGCCAAATGATGAAAAACGTTGAGATTGTAGATGCTGGCGACACCATTTTCCTTGAGAAAGAGGTGGTAACCAAAATCGACTTCCAGGAAGAAAATGACTGGATCTTCGACAAGTATGTTGTTGAAGATGCAGGGGAGTCAACGACCCTCAAAGAAGGGCAGATTGTTCCACAGCGCAAGCTTCGTGACGAAAACTCACAGCTTCGCCGGAACGACAAACAACTTGTAGTGGCTCGTCAGGCTCGTCCTGCTATTTGCCAGCCTGTGCTCATGGGTATTACAAGAGCTTCTTTGGGAACCAAGTCATGGCTGTCTGCTGCATCGTTCCAGGAAACGACCAAGGTACTATCCGAAGCTGCAATTTCTGCCAAGACCGACGAACTGCTCGGCCTCAAGGAAAACGTAATCGTAGGACACCTTGTACCTTCTGGAACAGGTCTGCGTCGCTACCAGGACATCGTGGTAGGATCAAAAGACGAGTACGAGTCTCGCGAATCTGCCAAGTCAGGCGTGAGAAGCTCAAGACCAGTCTTGGATTAATCTCCAAACTGATCATATACAGGGTCGGTTTTCCAAGAGGAAAACCGACCCATTTTTTTTAGGGGTTGAGATTTTCTTGTCGAAAGGCAGGGAAGTCATGGATTTTGTCCCACAAATCAATTCCAAATTTTTATTTTTACTGGCAAAGAATATACACCCATGTCGGATCATTCTGTTCAGATCCTGGATCCTGCCGCTGTGCAAGCCAAGCTCCTTCGTATGGCCTATCAGATCTATGAATCGGCCTATGGCAAGACCGAGTTTGTGATGATTGGCATAGGGGAACGGGGCGGCTTTTTGGCAGAGCTACTACTTTCTCATTTGCAAAATATTTCGCCCATAGAGATCCAATATGTTCAGGCAGAGCTTGACAAGACCGAAGGCGATCCGCTGCTCGGAATTGAGTTGGAGGTCGATTCTCTAGATGACCTTACTGGAAAAGATCTGGTGGTGGTGGATGATGTACTTTACTCAGGCACAACCCTCCTCAATGTTGTGTGTATTTTGCTTCAGGCACGCCCTGCAAGCATACAAACCGCCGTCTTGATCGATCGTGGACACAGAACCATGCCCGTAGCAGCCGATATCATCGGCATGCAGCTTGCTACCACCATTCAGCAACACGTAGAAGTACGAATAGATGCCGATGCTGGTCTGGCAGAAGCATATCTTTCTTAGCCACGGCTTTGCCATTGGTTTTCGCGCTGAAAACCCAGATATTTGACCCACATTTAGCATTCATTTATTCGCATGTCTGATCTTACTTCTGCATCCCCCTCCTCTCTCACTTCTACTGAGCTCGCCTTTGACATCATTGCCAAAGAAGAAAAACGGCAACTTGAGGGAATTGAGCTTATCGCATCCGAAAACTTTGCCAGCGAAGACGTGATGCGTGCTGCCGGCAGCGTGCTCACCAACAAGTATGCAGAGGGGCTTCCCGGGAAGAGATACTACGGTGGATGCCAGTATGTGGATGAAATTGAAGTAATGGCACAGGAGCGCCTTCAGAAGCTCTTCGGTGCTGAGTGGTGCAACGTGCAGCCACATTCAGGCGCGCAAGCCAATGCAGCCGTGTTTTTGGCCCTCTTAGAGGCTGGTGATACCATCATGGGCTTTGACCTTTCACATGGCGGCCACCTCACACATGGCTCTCCCGTGAATTTTTCTGGAAAAACATATCGCCCAGTATTTTATGGGGTGAACCGGGAAACCGGACGAATCGACCTGGATCAGCTGCGCGACGTGGCGCGCAAAGAGAAGCCAAAGCTCCTGATCATGGGCGCAAGCTCTTACTCAAGAGATTGGGACTACGAAGTATTTCGTGAAGTAGCCGATGAGGTTGGCGCGGTCTTGATGGCTGATATTTCTCACCCTTCTGGACTTATTGCCACAGGAATGCTCAAAAATCCACTGGAGTATTGCGATGTGGTGACAAGCACCACCCACAAAACCCTGCGTGGACCGCGTGGCGGGTTGATCATGGTGGGCAAGAATGGGCCCAACCCCATGGGATTCACCACCTCCAATGGCAAACTCAAGAGAATGGGTACCATTCTGGATAGCGCTGTGTTTCCAGGCACGCAAGGTGGGCCACTCATGCACATAATCGCTGCCAAAGCCGTAGCATTCGGTGAGGCCCTACGGCCTGAATATGCTTCGTATATGAAGCGCGTTGCCAACAACGCACAGGTACTTGCCAAATCCATGCTGGAGAGAGGCTACGGTGTGATTTCTGGTGGCACAGACAATCACTCCATGTTGATCGACCTGAGAAATAAAAAAGTGACTGGTAAACTGGCAGAAGAATGCCTGGTCAAAGCGGATATTACCATCAACAAAAACATGGTGCCTTTTGATACAGAAAGCCCCATGATCACGAGTGGAATGCGCCTTGGCACCCCTGCTCTTACCACAAGAGGCTTGGGTGAGGATGACATGGTGACTGTTGCAGAATTTATTGATCGCGTGCTCAGTTCTCCAGAGGATGAGTCGGTTATCAAGAAGGTAAGAGCTGAAGTGAATGACTTTATGCGCGCATTTCCCATTTTCCAATGGTAGATGAAACGCAATGAGGCGGAATCAACGTTTTTGAGATGTTACACATTCAATGTTGAAAGCGGGTGGGAGTAATCGGAAATTTAAAAAAGCGCCGTGGTGACGGCAAAAAGAAAGATGAACCTGGAAAAGAGATGTCCTTTCTGGACCATCTTGAGGAACTACGGTGGCATGTCTTCCGTAGCCTGGGGGTCATTGTCTTTTTTGCCATCTTCTTTTTCTACAACCACGAGTGGCTGGTCACAGATGTAATTCTGGGGCCCTTTCAAGTAGATTTTCCGGTTAATAATTTTTTGTGCTCACTTCGAGAAAGCCTCTGTATCACCGAGATCAAGGTCTCTTTCCTGGCCATCACGCCTTATGAGCAATTTCTCAAGGCCCTAAGCCTCTCAGCCGTAGGAGGGTTGATTCTTGCATTTCCTTATGTGCTTTGGGAAGTCTGGCGATTTGTTAAACCGGGTCTTCATGCTAATGAACAGAAAGGGCTAAAAGGGAATATTCTGATCATGAGCCTGCTTTTCTTTGCAGGGGTTGCGTTTTCCTACTACATCATCACGCCTTTTTCGATTCAGTTTTTGTCCAGTTTCACCCTCGCCGAAGGAATCGAAAACCAATGGCGGATCGGTTCTGTAATTTCGTTGGTAACGCAGATCTCCCTGGCAGGCGGGATCCTTTTCGAGATGCCGATTCTGGTGTTTTATCTCACCAAATTGGGCGTGATTACCCCAGCGTTTATGAAGGCATACCGCAAACATGCCTATGTGATTTTGCTCATCCTCGCTGCAGTGATTACCCCGCCGGATGTTCTTTCACAGATTCTTATTTTCATTCCCCTTTTCATCCTCTATGAAATCAGCATCGGGATCAGCCGGGCTGTGTTGAAAAAAGAGAAAAAAGAATTGGAGACTGAAAAGGCATTGACCAAGACCAATTAAGCAGCAAGATCCCCTCTTGAGTCGAAGGTGCCATGGGTACCGGGCAGATTGTTGTAGGTTACGCTCCTGAAATAATGATGTGAGACTCGCTTTTCCCGAATATTGGCTGTGGTGGATGGGGCTTCCTGTAAGCCTTGGATTGATCTATTTGGTCTTCAAAAGATCGAAAGGAATGATTCGATCCTGGTTTAGCGAGGAGCAGTATGAGCGTAGCACCCCTTTCACCAAAATGGTGGTCCGTATGCTCGGGCTCCTCCTGGTTTTTGTGGCACTGCTTGGACCATTTTGGCTCACCGATGAGCGGGAAGTACCCAGAGTCGGACGAGATATTTTTTTTCTGATCGACCTATCAGCCAGCATGAACGCAGGGGACATTAAACCCACCCGCCTGGAAAAAGTTCACCGTGAACTCCGTCGTCTTTTACCTAAGCTGGAAGGAGATCGTGTCGGAATCATTGCCTTTACGGATGTAGGGTATGTGCAATGCCCCCTCACTGAGGACCTTTCAGCGGCCTCCACTTACCTCGAACTGTTGTCCACCGATCAATTTGCTCAACAAGGCACCCAATTTAGGGCAGCACTTTCGGTAGCACTTGACCGCTTCCAGTCTCAGGCAGAATCTCATCCAGACCGCAGAGCCAGGGTCATTGTGCTTTTCTCTGATGGAGAAGACCATGGCGATACCTACGCATCCCTGATCCAACGCCTGCATCAGATCGGAGTCGCCGTTTTTGCTGTAGGCGTGGGCACACCTGAAGGGGCTCCTCTGCCCATAGACCCAGCAAATCCTCAGTCGGGATATCTGCGTGGAGAGGACGGGAAAATGGTCATTTCCCACTTGGAGGAAAGCTCCATGCGCGAATTGGCATCAGAGTTTGGGACCATGTATGTGCGAATCGCCGACGATCGTCAGCATCTCGAGGAGCTGGAAGAGCAGCTTTATTCGATGAGTTCTTCTCCGCTGGAACGCAACATGCAGGCCGTGGCCGGAAATCAATTTCAGGTTCCATTGTTTTTTGCTATCGTGCTTTTACTGGGAAGCATGTTCATGATGCCAATCCGAAAAGAATGATCTGGAGAATTGTATTTATCCTGAGCCTGATTCCTCTTGGCAGTGATGGCCCTTTGGCAGAGGCCATGGTTAATTTTAACGCTGGGCGATATGCCCAGGCCGTGGAATCACTCCATCTGGCAAGAGATCAATATCCTGATTTGTCGCCCACCATTTCTTATAACCTTGGGCTGGTATATTTGAGGATGGATTCGATTGAGCGGGCCAGGGAGGCCTTTTATCAGTCGCTTTCGCCTTCTTTTCCCCAGACAGCATCTTTGGCCTCCAACCAATTGGCACTCCTGCTACTGGAAGAAGGCAGACCAAGAGAAGCCCTCGGCACATTCAGGGAGGCGCTTTTATTCGACCCTACACACGAAGATGCCCGCTACAACTTTGAGCTTCTGGCCCTGAGACTCGGCCAGCAAACCCCGCCTCCGGCTTCCAATTCCCCTCAGAACCCGCCACCAAGCGAGCAACCAGAAAACCGCCCGGAGGATAATTCTCCCCAGAACATAGATCCCAAGATGCAAAAACTGCTCAATAAGCTTGAGCAGCGGCAGCGCCAAACAGTGCCTCCCGGAGATCAGCCAATAGCCATCGGCAATGATACCCTGACCATGGCCGAAGCCTATCAGATTCTAGAGCTGATGAGAAAACGCGAACGCCAGTATTTGCAGCAACTCAGAAAAATCTCCTCCGCATCTGCCGAACGCGAGGGCAGACCTTCCTGGTGATCACAGAATCCGAAGCCGCTCAGCTGCACGCACAAGGGTCTCATCTTGCTTGGCAAAGCAAAAGCGAATGACCTGATGATCAGTGCCATCGGGGTAAAATACCGAAACCGGAATACAAGCAACGCCCACAACCTGGGTGAGCCAGGTGCTCATCTCCAGGTCGGATCCGGGCCTCACCTCCGAGAAATCCATGAGCTGAAAATAGGTTCCGCTACTGTGCAGAGGCTTCAGGGAGCTGCCTGAGGTAAGCGAAAGGAAGAGGTCACGCTTGCGCTGGTAAAAACGGGGAAGATCATCCATTTCCCCAGCTTGATGCTGAAGATAGCTGGCTATGGCATATTGAAAAGGCGTAGCAACAGAAAAGGTCAAAAACTGGTGGACTTTCCGAAATTCTGCCATCATCTTTTCAGGAGCCAGACAATATCCCACCTTCCAGCCAGTGGTGTGGAGCGTTTTTCCGAACGAAGAGATGACCATCGTTCTCGGCGAAAGCTTCGAATCGCCGGCGAGGCTAAGCTGCCCATACCCATCAAATACCATGTGATCATATACCTCATCACTAATGACCCACAAGTCGTGGGCTTCGGCGAGTTGACCAAGTTTTTCTACATCAGAAGCCGTGATGATCGCTCCGGAGGGATTGTGTGGACTATTAATAACGATCCCTCTGGTTTTAGGTGATATCGCCTTCCCGACTGCTTCCCAATCGATTTGATAATCAGGAAAGGTAAGAGGAACGAAAACCGGGATACCACCCGCCAACCTGATCCCAGGCTCATAGCTATCGTAGGCAGGGGAAAATAAGACGACCTCATCGCCAGGATGAACAAAAGCTTGAAAGGCGCCAAAAAGCGCCTCTGTGGCTCCGCAAGTAATGGTGATCTCTGAATCTGGATCGTAGGAGGCACGATGAAGCGCTTCTGTTCTCCGAGCAACCTGCTCTCTCAGCAGGAGCAGTCCCGGCATTGGGGCATATTGATGATGCCCTGCTGCACTAGCCTGATTCAAATATTCAACGAGAATGGGATCGGGCGGAAAATCAGGAAAACCCTGAGAAAGATTGATTGCCTGATGCCTCTGTGCTAGGGCAGACATGGTCGTGAAGATGGTAGTTCCGACTAGCGGCAGCTTGCTTGTGATAGAAATTGAAGATTCCATAAGGCAAATCAACGCTCAATTCGTAAATTGTCGAAGCTCTGAGTACCCATAAAAGGGATAAATTCTTTTCTCTTTGGAATAAAAGATGTACGAAATGAGCGAAAGTTTATTTTTTTCATAGTTTTGTGAGATTCCGGAATCAAATAAGAACCGAAAAATGAACCCAACCACCGTACGTTCCTCTTTCCCCCCGTCCACTTTCGTTTGGATCGCGCTGCTTGCGATGCTGTCATTGACTTCCTGCAAGCCGGAAGGATTCATCAACAAGGTCAAGTACCGAGGCGAAACCTTCCTCAATACCTGCGAGACCTTCACAGCTGACATCAATAAAGTCATTTCTGCCAACAGCAACGCCTCCAAGCTAGCCGTGAGCGAATATGACAATACTGATTTCAACTATTTTTACCTGGAGCCAGGACAGTTTGAAATAAAAGGTGACACCTTATATTTCCGATTGGCCAGTGACCTTGAGTATGCCCAGTATCTCGACAAAGGAATTGCCGTTCATGTGAACGCATCCTACAAAGCAGTCTCGCAGCTCGCCTCTTTGGAGTCTGATGCTGCCGGAGATATTGGCACACTGAAAGTTGATCGCGAATACTACATCGCCAACAGGAAACCCTTTTTCGTTTATAAATTTCCGCTTGCTGGCAAAGATCTCGCAGGGAAGCAGATTATGCTTTCTTTCGCTGTGGCCAAATACAAAGCAAGTGGAGACCTCAAAAGCTTTTTGTGTGAGACAGAAGCTACTCCAATTGGCACTGCCATGCCCTCTTGCTGTACTGCCGCTCGCTGGGAGCCAGTCGGGCTCCAGTCTGTGGTTGGAGCGCCAAAGCTCGACGTGAAAGCCGAAAGCTTCCGATACGCAGGATTCACCGGCACCATCGATGTGATGTTCATGGAAAACTCCGCCAAGCTGTCTGATGATTCTTCCTTCAGCACCATGCTCATCACTTCCTTTGTGAAGAAGTATGCAGACCTTGGCTACAAAATCACCCGCCTCGACCTCACGGGTTGGGCCTCTCCCGGTGGTACAGTGAAACTCAACGAGAACCTCTCCCAGGCTCGTGCAGATGCACTGAAGCAGGGCCTCACCGCGCTAAATGGCAACATCGAAGGCCTGGAAATCAACGCAAAGGGAATGGGGGAAGATTGGGACAGGGTAAAACTCCTTACCGAAATCTCCAGCCTCACCCGTGAGCAGAAAGATCAGGTATATGCCATCGCAGACGATGCAACACTTGCTCTTGATCAAAAAGAAGCCAAGCTGAGAAAAGTAGCTTTCTGGGACACATTGGTTGAAGAAGTCCTCGTCAAAGCGCGCCACACTTTTTGTGTGATGGACTTCAAATATGAAGGTTCGCAGGCTACCATTGACCGCTTTGCAGAGCGCCTGCCTGTTGCTTCACAAGCCCTTGAGCAAGTAGCCTCTACCGTGATCTCTGCCAAGCCTTATACCAAAGGTGCTGACATCCAGGCCGGACTTGCCAGCCTCAATGATCTGCTGACCAAAAAGGCTTCACCAAATCTCTACGCCATGCGTGCAGATTACTACATCGCCCAAGGCAATATCAGTGGTGCAGTAGCTGATCTGGAAAGAGCCGCTCAGTTTCGTGATGCCCAGGCTGGCAACTATCAGGCAGCAGCCCAGGGATACAAAATTACTTTTGCCGACAGCTACTCCTTCGAGGAAAAGCAAGCACTCTACAATCAGCTGAGCCAGCTCACACGCGAACGTCCCAACGATCGTGAGGTGTTTTTCCAACGTGCCATCATCATGGACAAGCTAGGCTTGCTAGATGCTGCCCTTGGCGAATACGACAAACTCATGGACGGATCTACGCCAACCGCCGCTCAACTTAACAACAGAGCAGTTGCCAGACTCAAAGGCAACATGGTGACCATGGCCAAGGCCGATTTCCTTGCCGCCGCTGCTGCGGACCCCAAATTGGCCGAAGCTGAGTATAACCTCGCTGTGGTTTGTGCCTACCAGGGACTCTCACGCGAGACCGAAACTCACCTTGACAAAGCCATTGCTCTCGACAACAAATACAAGGGCATGATTCTGAATAACCCTGTTTTCTCTGTCATGTCTGGTTTACCACGATTTGATAAATACAGAGAATAAGGTCGAGCCCTTATCAGAAGATTGATAGACAGCATCGGTGCAGATTTTTTCTGCACCGATGCTTTTTTAATAGAGCAAGAGGGTCATTCTTGATTCAATTGGACATGGCAATCTTGATTTTCACTTTTTGGAGGAAAGCCCTGTTCAAACATGAGAGGGAAGGAAGATAAAAAAGGTTGACAGCCAGAATCATAATTGCCCTGATAATCATCAATCTACTTGGTATTAACCTGAATACTTTCTTACCTTTGACCCCGCTCAGCGACCCTGAGCAGAAAGGAGATCATATGCATGACAGAAGAAACTGACAAGGTAAACACCACAGATGAATCCCAGGAGGGCCTGCAGGTTGAGCAAACAGCTCCCGCCGCTACTTCTAATGAATCCGTCAACGACGTATTCGCCAGCGCCAACCACGAAGAAGACGAAGACGATTGGTGGATTGATGGCGATGAGTACAGCAAAAAAGAGCGCTCCAACATGGAGGCGATGTATGCCGGAACCCTTCGCGAATTCAACGAAAACGAAATCGTACAAGGAACCGTCACCAGCATCGGCGACAAGGAGGTAGTTCTCAACATTGGCTTCAAATCTGAAGGCATTGTACCTGTATCGGAATTCAGGGATACCCCCAATTTGAAAGCCGGCGACTCACTCGAAGTATATATCGAGAAAGTAGAAGACCAGAATGGTCAGCTGCTGTTGTCACGTCGTCGTGCTAAGCACCTGCGCTCATGGGAGACGATCAACGACTCCATGGACAACGACAAAGTGCTTACCGGGCATATCATGCGCCGGACCAAAGGTGGTTTTGTGGTGGATATCAATGGAATCGAAGCCTTCCTCCCAGGTTCTCAAATCGACGTGAAGCCAGTTCGTGACTTCGACGCGTTTGTGGGCCGTGACATGGAGTTCAAGGTTGTGAAAATTAACCACGCTTACGAAAACGTGGTCGTTTCTCACAAGATTCTCATCGAGGCGAAACTCGAAGAACAGCGCAAGCTCATCCTCCAAAACCTCGAAAAAGGTCAAGTACTCGAAGGTACTGTCAAGAACATGACCAACTTTGGTGTGTTCATCGACCTTGGTGGCGTGGATGGTCTCTTGCACATCACTGATATTTCATGGGGACGCATCAATCACCCAGAAGAGGTTCTCAACCTCGACGACAAGGTGAATATCGTCGTGCTCGACTTTGATGATGCCAAGAAGCGTATCAGCCTCGGTATGAAGCAGCTTACTGCTCACCCATGGGATTCTCTCTCCGCAGAACTTTCTGAAGGTGCTGTTGTGAAAGGACGTGTGGTTACTGTAGCTGACTATGGCGTATTCCTCGAAATCCTTCCTGGAGTCGAAGGCCTCATCCACACCAGCGAAATGTCCTGGTCACAGCATTCCAAGAATCCTGGAGAGCAGTTCAAAGTTGGTGACGAGCTCGATGCCATGGTACTGAACATCGACCGCGACGAGCGCAAGATGTCTCTGGGCCTCAAGCAACTCAAAACCGATCCGTGGGATCTGATTGTTCAGAAATACCCAGTTGGAAGCCAGCACACTGGCCGCGTTCGCAACATGACCAACTACGGTCTCTTTGTTGAGCTCGAAGAAGGTGTGGATGGTCTGGTTCACATTTCTGACCTTTCCTGGACCAAAAAATTCAACCACCCATCCGAATTCATCAAAGGTGATGAAACCCTCGATGTGGTTGTATTGGAGATCGATCTCGAAAACCGTCGCCTGAGCCTTGGTCACAAACAGTTGACCGAAGACGTATGGGACAAGTATGTAGAGATTTTCTCTGTTGGTTCTACTGTTTCTGGTACCATCAAGCGCATCGACAGCAAAGGAGCTATCGTAGAACTTGAGTACGGTATCGAGGCTACTGTTCCTACCAAGCACCTCAAGACTGCCGATGGGCAAGAAGAGTTGAAGGCTGACGATGCTGCTGAATTCGTGGTAATCGAATTCAACAAAGACGCCAAGCGCCTGATGCTTTCTCATACCCGCACATGGCAAGACGACGGTGAAAGCAGCGTACCTGCTGCTGCATCTACCCGCAAGAAGAAGGCTGCTACACCAGCCAAAGCTGCTGCTCCTAAACCTGCACAATCAGGTTCCACCACCCTTGGTGAGATTGATGTGCTTGCGAAGTTGAAAGAGCAAATGGAAGCGCAAGAGAACAAAGGAAAAGGCAAAGCGAAAGCAGAACCCGCTCCCGAAGTTGTTGAAGCTCCTGAAGCCGCAGTTGAAACTTCTGAGGCTGAGACCGAAGAAAGCAGCGATTCTGCAGAAGAATAAGCGCTGTTTGCTACATACAAAGAGGCTGTCCGAAAAGGCAGCCTCTTTTTTTTGCCTGTCACCACCGATATCGTTCAATTCGCGGAATCATCATCGTGTACGAAGTAGGGAATTGTCGCCAACTAGAAATATAGGTACATTGAAGAAGTTCAATCCATTCCCTACCTAGCAGCCTATGAAACATTCTCTCCTTATCCTATTATCTTTCCTGTTTTGCCTGCCACTCGCCGCCCAGAACACGATTCTTGGGCAAACGAGGAATTATAATCTGAAGAGCGGTGGGCTTTTTCGACTCGGTCCAAATAGCCAATCGCCGGAGGTGGAGGACATATTTGCCGAACCTCTATTTGAAACGCAGGGCAAATTTCTGAGTCATAGCAACGGGAGGCTCTACGGCGTCTGCTCGTTTGGGGCAAACAGGAGTAGAGGAGCGATTTATAGTTTTAACCAAGAGGGAGAAGATTTCAGGACCGAATACTACTTCGGGGGGCAGGATAAAGAAGGATCCATTCCTGTTGGGGGATTGTGTGAAGGCCAAAACGGGATGATTTTTGGCATTCTCGGGATAGAGGAACTCTATTCCCATTCCACAGGAAGTATCTACCGCTTTGATCCAAAGAACCGGAAGCTGAATATTTTACATCAATATACCGCCCTTGAAGCCGCGGGAACCACTGCCACCCTGCTCCCGGCATCTGACGGATGGTTGTATGGAACCTCCCCATTCGGCGGAGAGCCTTGCGAAGGAACGATTTTCAGAATGTCGCAGGATGGCGTTCAGTTTGAGGTCCTTTACTCCTTTGGGACAAGCCCTGAATTTCAACCCGCGCCATATCTTGCAGAACACCCTAACGGCTTCATTTATGGGCATTGCGAGCGAAATAGTGGCTACTCCAGCAAGTCTGCGGGAACCCTGTTTCGGTTCTCTCCCACTAATTCAACGCCAGCCATGCTCTATTCTTTCGGAGAAAAGGTGATTCCGCTTGGGGGGCTGGTAATAGATGGCGATGGGAATCTTTATGGCGCTACACAAGCAGGAGGACTCTTTTTGCGTGGCATGGTATTTAAAACCGATAGCCTCGGTGATCACTTCGCTGATTTGCATTCATTTGGAGAAAGTGGGCTCAATTTACAGGCACTAAGCAGCCCATATCTGGATTCAGATGATTTTCTGTATGGACTGTGCAAAGGTGTTAATGGGGATTCAGGGGGCCTGTATCGAATACATACCTCCGGAAACGATTTTGACCTGATTGATCCATTTCAGCCAGAAAGCAAGCTCAGGAT
>JANQTF010000377.1 GCA_030731845.1 Bacteroidia bacterium
TTTTCAGGCTATAGAGTCGCAGGATAGACACAAATCCATCCCAGGCCACCATCAAAGGTATGACGGGAATGAGGTAAGTAAACAACAACCTCGTCCAGCGAAAGGGACGAATCACAGGGGTAATCAACAGCACCATGATGGGAGCAAGAATCAAAATCAGGAAGGCTTGTATCGGCGAATCGTCGAGCGCCTCGATGATCAGGATCGGCTGTCTCTGATCCGAAGCATCCTTGAGGATCGCCTTGGCATCGCTCGGCCTGAAGTGGTGAAACAAATTAAACATCGTGCGAAGGCCTCCATGTCCTGGCTTACGCGCATCCGTAGGCGCTTCTACAAAATCAATATAGCCGTTTCCGTCGTTCTTGAGGGCTTTCCATGCAGGAAAATTGGGTTGCAGATCGCTGAGCCACACCTTTACGGGGTCTCCCTGAGCCGTGGTGATTTGCGGTTGCAGTTCGGGCCATCCACCGCCCGCACCAGACCCCAAATCAAGGATTTGCTGCGCACCAGACTCTTCCAGGGTGGTTTGCAGGAGAGGAAGAATGGCCCCATAGTGACCAGCGATTTTGGTCACCGCCCGGAGATAATCGGTGACGCCTTCTCTCAATATGGCAGGCACCCAGGACTGCTCGTGAAATTCTATCAGATGGATTCTGGACATGAGGCATTATTTTTAGGTCAACTGAACTAAGTGCAAGATAGGGAGTTTTGCCGAATAGGTCAAATGAACTATTTTTGTTTATGGAACACACAAGAGGGGCAATCCTCGAAGCAGCCAGGAGGCTGTTCAATGAGCGGGGAGTTGCAAAAACCAAAACCCGGGACATAGCCGCCATGCTCAACATCAGCCAGGGAAACCTGACTTACCATTTTCCACAGCGCGCCGCGCTGGTAGAGGAGCTATATTTCCTCATGATCGGGGAGCTAGATCAACTCATGGCCGAGCTGGGAGGTGCCGGTATCAGCCTTCAAGTGGTGTATCAATGGACACTCGCACAGAGCGAGATCCAGCAGCGATACATGTTTATCTGGCTAGACTTTGCCAGGATCAAAATAGAGCACCCGCGCATAGAGGCGCACTTTGCGGCTCTCATTGATCTGCGAAAAGGAAGTTTTTCGCTTCTCATTGATGCCTTGCAGCAAGCAGGCATCCTGCTGGGTGATATCAGCAAGGAGCAGAGCTATTGGTTATTTGAGCAGATCCTTGTTTTGGGAAATTTTTGGCCACACGCAGAGTCCGTTTTTCAGAAAGATCAGTCCTCCACTAAGCATTATACCTTACTCACCCTGGCACCTTTGCTCCCCTATTTCAGCAAAACCGGACTGGAAGCGTGGCAGGCACTGAGCGGAAATCAGCCCTAGCGCCCCTCAAAATCACCTTGCCGGGCAAAAATTTTCGATCAGTTGCCGATCTATTTCAAATAATTTTCCTCCGGCACGCCCAATTTCAAGCACTAAACATTTGTCATTCCTGTTCAAAATTAAGCGATAAATGAAGAGTACTACGCGATTATCCACACTTATTCGTAATATTGACCTTCCAAAGGGCAGCAGATAAGTTGCTCATTGGTAGGAAAATGCATGACAAATCATTGCTTTGCTGTAAGGAATTGTTGTAATTTCCTGACATGAAGCTTTATTCACACTTTCATCCGTCTCATTTAATTTTCGCAACACTTGGCAGTTAGAAGATCCAGAGGTCCACGTCCTTCCACAAAAAGAGAAGAAAGGGCGCATCGCATTAACCTGGAAATCCGGGCACCTAAGGTTCGCCTGGTCAATACTGAAGCCCTCACAGAGCTATACGGCGATCTGGGAGATGGCGTAGTCTCTCTATCCGAAGCTTTGAAAATGGCGGAGGAAACGCAGATGGATTTGGTTGAAATCACCGCAAAGGCAGACCCCCCGGTATGTCGTATTGTGGAGTATTCTAAGTTCAACTATGAACTGAAGAAGAGAGAGAAAGTAAACAAATCCAAGCAGCACAAGGTGGAAATGAAGGAAATTCGTTTCGGTCCGAATACTGATGAACATGACTTTAACTTTAAATTGAAGCACGCCGAAAAATTCCTACAGGACGGGAATAAGCTTAAGGCTTATGTTCACTTCCGCGGAAGAATGATCGTGTATAAAGATCGCGGAAAAGACGTGCTTGACCGATTTGCCGAACAACTCGCCGACGTAGGCAAAGTCGAGATGGAGGCAAAAATGGAAGGACGGAGAATGATCATGATTCTCTCTCCCAAGAAAGGCCCCGGAAAATGATCAGGCCACGATCCCAATTTGCAATAGCGGATCTATTAACATATTTATCCACGGCTACTCATCTGCGTAGCCGTGGATATTTTTTTATGGCCAAATTTCTTCGAGAAAGACACTAAGCTCCGCTGCATTTTTTTGATGTTGGGCTACATTCGGGTGTGAACTGCACCCATAGCCGAGTGCTCCTTGTGTGGAGAGGTCAAATCGGTAAAGGCGGGGCATATTTGCTGCTTTCACAGCTTCATCCAAATAGGCCTGTATCGTGATGAGCCGCTTGCCACTCATCATAGAGCCTGTCAGGCACACAATCGACGCCCCAGGGTAACTCGCACGAACGCGCTTGATTAAGTCCAGATATGCCTCGATAAATGATTTTCTGTCAGGGACTCTGTGGGCAAAATCATTGGTCCCCAAGTTGATCACCACGACCTCGGGTATCCAGGAATAATCCCAGGTATTCTCCAACGAAGGAGAGTATCTGCTCCAGAGATCCGGCATGGTCTCTGTCCTCGTCTTGTCATAGTTTTGAAAAACCCCTTTGCCGGAATAGCAAACAGACACATATCGGGCATCGAGGCTTTGGGCAGCGAGGTGTGAATAGGTAAGCCAGGCATTTTCGGTTTCAGGAGAAAATGGGCAGGAAGCGCTCTCGCCTTCATTGCCATAGCCACAGGTGATGGAGTTCCCGATAAACTCAATATTGCGGGCAGGAAGCTTGCTTGGGGGAAGCAACGCTGCGTCAGGATCGAGAATCACCCCAGAAAAAATCCCTTCGGCTACCAGAGCCTCAGTTCGCTTGAATAAAGTAAGCTGATGCTCTCCCGAGGCAAGGCTATCTACCCGAACAAACTCTGTATCAGCACCGATGGTGATCACAGATTCCTGGCCATCCACAATCAGCAAATAGTAATCGACCAAGGGCAAGAATGGAAGGTGCTCTACCCCCGGCAAACAGCGGAGCAATAAGTCGCAACTTGTGCCGGAAAATCGAACATCGATCCGACTGCCCGACCAGGCAAATTGCTTTCCATTTTCGAGGTCCAAAAATCGCCCGGTACATACCAGACGCGGGTCTCTCGCCGAAAAATAGCCAGATGGCTTGTCATCATGTGCGTGTTGGGACTGACAGCCAAGTATGATCAACATGGCACCAAAAAGAAGAAGCAACTTCATACATAGAAGGGATTACTCCCCGAATATACCAAAGGATTGGGTTCCGGTCTCTCAGTTCCCTGAGCAGAACGAAAGCTAAGAATAAACCTGCTACCCTGCTCTGGCATGGACTCCAGCCTGATTTCTCCATGCAAGAGCTGAACAGAGCGCGACACAATGGCTAAGCCGAGCCCTGAACCAGGATATTTTTCCTTTCCATGCAAGCGATGGAATGCACCAAAGATGTGTTTGTGATATTCTTCTGGAATTCCGATCCCATTGTCCTGGATCGATATTTCAATGTCTTCTCCCACAAGGCGGTGCTTCACGCTTACCACGGCTGGAACACCTGCTTGCTGAAATTTGATGCCATTTCCGATCAGATTAAGAAATACCTGCACCAGAAGCGTATGCTGTCCCCAAATCGTTGGCATGTCATCGACATGGACTGTAGCCCCCGTTTCCTCAATGGTTTTGGACAGGTCATGGATCACCCGCCGCAAGACCTTATTCAACTCAACGGGTTGAAGACTACCTTCTTGCTCCCCAAGTCCTCCATAGGTTTCGAGGTCGCGGATCATGGAAATGAGATTTTCCATGCCTGACTTCATGAATTCGATATCACTGCGACTATGGGTGTCGAGTTGTTCGTAAATACTGCGCTTAAGTTTTTCCAGAAAGAGACTAATGGTGCGAACAGGTTCTCTGAGATCGTGAGAAACTGAGTGGGTAAAAGCTTTTAGCTCCATATTGGTTAGCTCCAGCTCAGTGGTTTTTTGCATCAACTGCCGGTGGGCAAAATCAAGCTTAGTTTGTTGTGCTTCCAGGTCTGTGTGCAATTGCTTGATGATCTTGTAGCGCAGGTATATGATCAGTCCGAATAAAAATACCATCGTTAGAATCCCAGCGATAACCAAAGCAGTAGTTTTCCAGGCAGATTCTCCTGCCCTTGCCTGGATGGTTTGGTCTGTCAATTTTCTATTTGTTCTGTTGGAGATCAGCTTCAAAGCCCTGATTCTCCCCTCATCAGCTCTCACTCGGTTGAGGTCTGCTTGGTGAAGGGCTAGGTAGTAATAGGCCTTTTCGAAATCACCACTTGCCTGATACAATTCCGACAGTTTCTTGTTTCCATCCTGAATCAACTCGGTATATGAAAGGCTGGCAGCGAGACCAGTGGCTTTATGAGCCTCTTCAATGGCTAATTGTACATTGGTTGAATCCTCCCGAAAGATAGCCCAGGCATACAGAAGCTGACTGGAAGCCATTCCTCTTAGATCGTTGACTCTGGCATTGTGCCGATAAGCTTTTTGAAACCGTTGACTAGCTTCCTGCCATTTACCAGTGGATTGATCCATGATCCCCATTCTGATATTCAAAAAAGCTGAAGCAGTAGGTTGTGCGATGAGATTTGCCCATCCCTGGGCGATCGCCATGGTTCGAAGTGCTGAATGGACTTTTCCGTGGCGATGCATCTGCTCGGCAATACTGGCGGCGGAGTAAATCATCCCAATGGTATCTTTGGCTAGTCTCCGAACATAGAGCGATTTTTGAAAAAACGACAAGGCCAAAGAATCACTTCCTGCATGCTGAGCGATTAGCCCAATATTGTTGAGGGATCTGCCTTGACCAATTTTGTCATCGATTCTTTCCCGGAGCAAGAGGGCTTTGTTGTGGTATATAAGAGCACTATCCAACTCCCCCAAATACTGATTTGCCAACCCCAGTAAGTACCATGAATCGGCTATCTGCTTTTCGAGATGATGACTCTGTGCCTCTTCTAAGATCTCCAATGCAAGGACAATCACCGAATCGGGGTGATTGCTTTTGAGTGAATAGGCCTTTTCTATCCGATTATCCAACCCCACTTCCAAGCCCTCCTGTGCAATCAGAACAGGAAAGAAGCCGAATAGGAATAACCAGCAACCTACGCTACCCAGGAAGAATCGATGACGGGGTCTCATGTGCATTTGCCATATGGGAATGGGGGAAGTTTGTTCCAAGGTGGTTAATTCTACTTCCTCTTTTTTGCTCCTTTTCCTCAATATCTGTCATTTACGACTTCTTCCCCAGAGCAAATGGTTCAACGGCTGAAATCAACCCGCGGACAGGAATAGCTTACACAACGACCATTTTCATACCAACAAACCTTCTTGTCCTTTTCCCCCCTCAAAATTCCCTATTCCTTATCAATTGTCCATCAGATGCCAGGCTTCTTCCCGGGTTTTTACGGGTAATTGACAGGCAAATCCCTCACACACGTAAATGGTCGTTTCGGAGGATGAACGGTCAACTAGAATTGGAAGATTTTCCTGATCTCCCCCTGCAAAAATCCGATTCGGGTAATACTGCTCCTCCAGTTCGAGCCTCATGCCTACAGACTCTGGGCCCATGATCACAACCTCATAGTGGGGAAATATTTGGGTCAGGAGAAGCTGCCCCCAACGGCTGTGCCAGGCTGGGTGCGCGAGCAAGTCCTTTTTCATAGACAGGAGCATATCAAGGGATTGGTCGCGCCATTCGGGCTTATCGAGCAACAGCCCAAGGCTTTGTAAATTGGCTGCCATGACTGCATTAGAGGACGGAATCACGTCGTCTTGAGTCTCCATCTTGCGATTGACCAACTGCTCCCCTATCGCAGAAGTATAAAAGTAGAGTCCAGAGGAAGCATCAAAGAAATGTGCATCGGCATAGGCTACATACCCAACAGCGGCATCGAGCCACTGCTTGTCAAAGGTAACCTGGTAAAGTGCGGTGAGCGCATCGATGAGGTAGGCATAATCATCGAGAAATGCAGGAATGCTGGCCCTGCCATTCTTGAAATTCCGAAAAAGCTGATACCCATCGGAGAGTTGCTGGGTGAGAAACGCAGCATTTTCCAGAGCGATCTGAAGGTATTCAGGCTTTTTAATCACTCGATAGGCATCTACATACCCTTTGAGCATGAGGGCATTCCAGGAGGTGAGGATCTTGTCGTCGAGGCCGGGCCGCACCCGTGGCTCCCGAGCCGCGAGAAGTGCCGATCTTCCTGCGGCCATCATTTGGCTGAAAGCTACCGCATCCAGCTTCCAACGCTGGGCGAACTCCTCTTCTTCTTCCAGCACAAAGAGGATATTGCTTCCTTCCCAGTTGCCAAAAGGATGCACATTGTAATAGTCACAGAACAACTTGGCATCTTCTTTCAAAATATGGCCAATCTCTTCATAGCTCCAGGTGTAGAACTTCCCCTCCTCCCCTTCAGAATCTGCATCAAGCGAAGAGTAGAAGCCCCCTTCAGGACTTTTGAGCTCCCGCTCAATGAAGCCGAGGGTGTCTTCTACTACCTTCCGATATCTCTCCCGACCACTGTACTGATAGGCTTCTGCATAGGCACTTACCAATTGCCCGTTGTCGTAGAGCATTTTTTCAAAATGCGGCACTTTCCAGTATTCATCTACCGAGTATCGGGCAAACCCTCCCCCTACATGGTCGTAGATCCCACCATAGGCCATTTTCTCAAGTGTGACTTCGGCAGCCTCGATCATGTTCTCCTCCTGCATCAGGTGCCCAGCCCTGAGGAGCATCAGCAGATTTTGCGGCAACGGAAATTTATTGGCTTTGGTCTGCCGACCGCCCCATTTGAAATCCAGCTGATCTATCCACACCGAGCGAATCTGCTCCAGGTCTGAGAGCGCAAATGGTGAGCGATCATCACTGAGATCCACCTGCAGCTTTTGCATAGCTTCTAGCAGATGCGCAGCATATTCTGTCGCCTGATCGGGTCTGTTTTTCCAAAGGCCAGCTACCTGCTTGAGAGCGTCTATCCACTGGTCTTTGCGAAAGTAAGTCCCACCATACACGGGTTTTCCATCTGGCAGCGCTACGGCATTGAGAGGCCAACCTCCGCGACCTGTCATCAGCTGCACAGCATCCATATATACTTTGTCCACATCGGGCCGCTCTTCGCGGTCCACTTTGATACACACAAAGTATTCATTCATTAACCTGGCCACCTCTTCATCTTCAAATGACTCGTGCTCCATGACGTGGCACCAATGACAAGCTGCATAGCCAATGGAAATCAGCATGAGCTTGTTCTCAGCTTTGGCTTTGGCAAGTGCCTCAGGGCCCCATGCATACCAATCTACGGGGTTATTGGCGTGCTGAAGTAAGTAGGGAGAGCTTTCTTGGGCAAGACGATTGGCCATGGGAAGACAATGATGATGAGAAGAAGAAGAGATAAGAATGCGAGAACGGAAGCCAAAAATCAGAACTTCATTCGAGGGCGAAAGTTGCGGAAACCCCAATCAAGCCACAACAAAAAAGGGCCTGACTTTGGTCAGCACCCTTTATTATTTGTTTCATTCTCTGAAACTCAGCAATCCTTATCTGAAGATCTCATCGAAAGTGATACTGAAGTAATATTGCGCGCCAATCTCAGGACCACCGTACATAGTCTGATAAGCGGCATTGAAAAGGTTGGAAGCGCCCGCCTTGAAGATAGAGTTGATCTCTGGCATCCGATAGGAGAGGTAAGCATCTACCACTGTATAGGGGTTGATATTTCCCTGACCAAAGGGCGATTGCCATACATAAGCATCAGACCAGCGAAGCCCTGCACTGAAGCCAAAACCTTGATACACATTGTCGTTTGATACCCACAGAGTTGCTCTGTGAGGGGGAGAATTAAACCCTGGCAGGAAGCCTGGATTTTCTTCGATTGCTTTGTCTGTATCTACCTGATTGTAGGTGTAGGTTCCTTTGATCCGATAGCCATCGTCGGTACGGTACTCCAGAAGAACCTCAGCTCCATAAGAAGTGATAGGCGTCTCCACATTGGTGTACACGGCAAATACTCTGCCTGCCTCCAGGGAATAGCCCAGGGTTCGTGTTACAAAGTCTTTGTATTCATTATAAAACCCTGTGACCTCCACAAACAGGTTCTTTTCTATCACACCGCGATAGCCAAGCTCGGCAGTTTGGATTTGTTCCTGCCTCAGGAAGCTCAGCCCAAGAGGCTGGAGAAGGGCAGGATTTGTGCCCCCGCCAGCGAGAAATGCCTGCACACTTGGCACCGAGACAAGCTTCTCATGAATATCCGACCCGTTTAATATCAGGTCGTTGTTCACCCGATATTGATAGTGCGTGATGTTATCTTCCGTTCCACCAAGAATCACGGCATCTCCAATGTCGAGAGCAATGTAGGACTCCTGCGGAGAGGGGTTTCTAAAGCCCGACTGAGCTGAGAGGCGAATGAAGTGGCGTTTTTCTTTATCTGGGGAGAATACTACTCCAATTTTGGGGCTGATACGGCCTTCAAAGTTTTGATTTTTATCGAATCTGAACGAAGCCCTCATCACCACTCTGCCATCGAGCCAGGTTTTTGATGCCTGAGTAAATGCGCCGTACTCTTCTACTGGAATGGTACCATTGAAGCCGAGTAATCCATCGTTAAACAAAGCGCCTTCGGAGTTGAGGAAATACCTGCGATAGCTCACTCCTTCTTGCAGGTCGAAGTAGGGAATTTTCTCCAAAAAGTCGTACATCCCTTCTATGTGCACAAAGCCAGACTTTTCAATGAATTTGGACCCACCTTCCAATACATTTGAGTTTGTCAAGGTAGCCTGGCGCAGGGTTTTGAATAACTCAGAATCAGCGCCCTGGATATCTCTGTCTGCAAACAGGCGAGCGCTCGTATGGTCGCCAACGGCAATACCGGGCACCTCTCCGCGGAGGGCAGCACCATAGTCTTGTGACCAATTTGCCGAAGACTTCAGGCCTTCTTGTATGAATGCTCCGGTGCCGAGCAACGCGTAGGAATTATTCGC
>JANQTF010000378.1 GCA_030731845.1 Bacteroidia bacterium
TACTTCTCGCTTCCCCGACCGCGGGCGCAAGACCCGCGGCTACTTCTCGCTTCTCTTAGACCTGTCAGATTTGGGAGAACCTGACAGGTCGTGGAAGCGGTTCTGCGCTCTTGTCTGACTTCTCTCATCTGACCCCTAACCGTCTGACTCCTCGCTTAACGATCTCTCCGCATTTGTCGGAAAGTATGCGGAGTAGCCCCAAAGCTTCGCTTAAACAACCGACCGAAGGAGCTACTGTCTTTGAGGCCCACTTCCTGACAAATCTCGTGGAAAGTGAGGTCGCTTTGCCTGAGCAATTTGCTGGCTCGTTCCAAACGCAGCGCGATGAGATACTGCCTCGGTGTTTGCTCAAAGACTTCTTTAAACAAGCGAATGAAGTGGTATTTGGACAAGCAGGCTACCTGTGCTAGCGTATCAAGATCGAGGTGATGGTTGAGGTGCTCCACCATATACCGGCGGGCTTTACACAAGCGGCTATACAACTCTTTGCGGGTGCTGAGTTTGGCGCTTGTGAGGCGTTGCAGTTGTTCGTAGATCCTCCATTGGTGCTTCACTATCAGATCGGCCCACTCGGTGTGCGATTCTTCTTCGGTCAGCCGGATGTTTCTATTTGACTTTCTCGACAACGCAAGGCCCAATTCGCTGTCGCCTGCCTGGAAAATTTGCTCACATACCTCAAGTTTGCCATGTGCATGGGGAAAATAGGTGGCCACCGTTTCTGGCTTTTGCAACTTTTTCCAGCTTTCCAGGCTGATGCTGTCCATCGTGAGGAGCAGCGCACCCCTACCATGATCACAGGGGCTGATTTGCACCTCCCTTCCTGGATTAACCAAAATAAACTGATCGGGCAGAAGCTCAAATCTCAGATGATCAATCTTTACCTTACAAATCGGACCTGATGCGTAGATCGCTAAGATGGATTTGTTGGAGAACGTGTGGCTCTCGCGAATCATCTGTAGATGCGAAGCCGAAATTCGTGCAGGAAAATTTGCCGATCCCAGCATCACAGAGGAAGAAAGGTTGGTTCGCATGTTGTTTGAAGTTTTAGGGCATGGTCGGCAACTGCGTTTTGTGTGTACAATACCCTTTTCAAAGCCTGTACCAAGATAAATCATTTGATTATCAGCTATTTATAAGATTCTTCTGCTCTCTGATCGTGCGGTACTGGACAACCGATGTTCGCAGCCGTACACATGAAACAATTTGACTACTTTGTTGATCATGAGGAATCGGGAATTGAAATCCGCTATTTTTGACAACTCAGGTTTACCTTTTCATATTTTCTGTGACTAACGAACAAGAACTTCTGGACTTACGCTACGCCAATCTCGTCGAGGACCTACAGGCCGGGCGGCAAGAGGAGCTGCGCAGGGTCTATGATGCCTATCGCACCCCTTTTCTTCGCTGGGCGATGTCTCGCTTCCAGATTCAGAAAGAAGATGCGCTCGAAGTTTTTCAGGATGTGATTCTTGCTTTTTATGAAAATGTGATGAATGGAAAAATCGACAGTCTCAGCAGTAAGCTTCAAACCTATCTCTTTGGGATTGGGAGATTTATGCTGATCAAGCGATTCAAGGCCAATGAGCGCAGCACCTCGCTCGAATTGCTCCCTGCCGATACAGCCAATGCCCTGGTGGAGGCCGATGTCCCGCAAATGGAGATCAGCGAGCGGTCCGTCATGGTGCAGCAAGCCTTGCAGCGATTGGGGACTTCTTGCCGCGATCTGCTCCTTGCGGTGTACTATCATCAGTATTCCGGCGAGGTGATCGCCGAGCGATTGGGCTACAAAAACCCTGACGTAGTCAAAAGCCAGAAAGCCCGCTGCATGAAACAGCTCCGCGACATGATGACACGAGATTTTTCCAGAGAAGACCTTTAAGCCACAGCGATGACCGATCCTCACGATAGCCTGTTCCAGTTGCTCGACAAACAAGCATCCTCCCAAGACCTCTCTGCCAGCGAGCAGCAGGAGCTAGATCAGCTCATGAAAGACCCTGAGGTTCAGAAATTGGCTGCGCAGCATGCCGAGATCCGGGAGGGCATTGTGGCCCAGGGCCGGGCCAATCTCCGGGCCAGCATGGCCCAGTGGGAGCAGGCTTCGCAGCAGACCACCCCTGGAGCGCGAGTCATTCCTTTCCGAACCATTGGCATGGCGCTCGTGGCGGCAGCCGCCGCCGTGGCGTTGTTATTTCTGTTGATTCGGCCCAGCGACCAGGGCCCCTCTCGCGAGCTCATGGCGGAGCTCTCGCAACCCTATCCCAATGTGCTCATGCCCATGGAGCGGGGCGAGTCTTCCTCCTCCCTCATTCAGCGTGGCTTTGAGGCCTATGAAAATGGTGATTTTGCCGCAGCGCTCTCGCTTTTTAGCCAAACGGATTCTCTCTCTTCAGATCTGGATTTCTATCGCGCCAACGCGCACCTCGGTCTCGGGCAGTGGCAAGAGGCAGAAGCCCTTTTTTCCACCGTCGCTCAAAGCAGCAGCAGATTTGGCCAACAAGCAGAATGGTATCAAGCCATGGCGCTCTGGCATCAAGGCCGCTACGACGAAGCCACAACCATGATCGAACAGATCGCCAATACCCCCGACCACGAAATGCACAAGCGCGCCAAGCGCTGGGGAAAGGGAGGAAAGGGCTGAGGTGTTGAGGTGGTGAATCGTTGAGTTGTTGAATGGTTGAATGAGGGAAGGAAGAAATCGTTCAATACTTGAGCTGTTGATTAGGTGAATGAAGACAACATCTCGCCTTATACCATTATTCCCACATACCTTCCCAGCCCAATTCCCTTATCCCTTCCCACCCCTATACCTTCATCCCTTTTCCCCTGACCAAGCTCCTTCCATCAACTCCCACCAGGGAATAAACCTTACGATTGTCTCGCCAATCATCACGTCTGCGGATAAACTGCGGTTCACAACCCACCCTTCTTTGGGCTTGTACTGCTCCAAAAAGCTGCGGTAGGATCGTGTAACAGATGGTGTTTTGAGGGCTGTTGATTTTACTTCTACCGGAAGCAGATCGGGGCCTCGGTTGACCACAAAATCTACTTCTGCTTTGGCTTTGCTTCGCCAGAAATGGATGCTGGCAATAGCGTGCCTGAATCGTTTTTCAAGCAGACGATACACAAATGTCTGAAATCGCATTCCTGTATCTGAGGGGTCATCAAAAATGCCCCTGAGATAATTTCTCAAGCCAATATCCAGAAAATAATAGGAGGGCGCTTTGACCAACTCCTTTTCTTTATTGGTAAAAAATGGGGAGATGGGCCGTATAATGAAGGTCTTCTCTGCGTACCAAAGGTATTTTTTGATGGTCTCGTGTCGAAGCGTAGTGAGCTTGGCCAGGTCTGAGTAGTTGACAATACTGCCAGATCGGCTGGCCATGAGCCTCATTAAGGTGATAAAGGCCTGACTTTTTTCCAACTGAAGCATTGCAACAATATCCCGCTCGATATAGCCTTGATAAATCTCCTCCAAAGTGCGGAGTTTATCAGACTCTCTCTTCTCTGTCACCACTGCCGGATAGCCTCCAAACATCAAGTATTCTGTGAGGATTTCCTCCCGCAGCACCTGATTGGTTGCCAATATCTCACCTAGTCTGGTCCCAAACTGATAGTTCGTTTTATATGCGGCAAATTCTTCGATAGAAGTAGTCAGAAGGTTAAAATTCCTTTTTCGGCCTACAAGGCTTTCTGTCACCTTTTCTTTCAATTCCAGGCTCCCCGAACCTGTCAGGACAAATTTGTAAGGAAGGTCACGATCATATATGCCTTTGAGATAAAGTCCGGCATTTTCTAGTCTTTGGATCTCATCAATGAAAATGGTGGAAGGTTTTCCGCCTGAAAAGGCATGTAGGTAGGCCACAAACTTTTCCTGATCCTCCAACAGTCCTCTGTCCTTGGGGATATCGAGGTTCAAAAAGAGAAGATCTTGACCTTCCAGACCAGCTGCAATTTCCTTCAGCAGGGTGGTTTTTCCTGCCTGCCGTGGCCCTGTCAACAGGGTCATCTCCTTTCTGCTCAGATGTTCAACAATCTCCTGTCGGAGGCTCCTGTGGATAGAAAGCATGGACTATAGTAGATTAACCCTACTAATATACGATTACTATCGCAAAATAGTAGGGATAAATTTCGGCTCACTGGTTTTGAAGTGACCTGCTTTCAATTCGCTGGCTTAACCGCTAAGGCGCTTTTTTTACACGGAGGCACGGAGAAAGACGGAGGTGAACTGCTAAGGCGCAAAAGGGAAGACGCTAAGGAGAAAGGGCTGAATTGTTGAGTTGTTGAGTTGTTAAGTTGTTGAATGGTTGAATGAGGGAAGGTCTTGACAGGATTGCTGGATTCCAGGATTTTCAGGATGAAGAGAGGGGAATTGCCTTATACCCCATATTTCCCATATACCTTCCCAAACCAATTCCCATATACCTTCCCAACACCAACCCCTTCCACTCCGTGAATCTCTCTTCCTCTGCATCTCCGTGTGAAGAAGAAATGGCTGAGTTGTTGAGTTGTTGAATGTTTGAATGAAAGAGACAGAAAATCCAGACTTATATCCTTATTTCCATATACCCTCTTCTCCGTCTTTCTATCACCCTCTGAATCTCCGTGTGAAGAAGAAATGATTGAATGAAGACAAAACTTCGCATTATCCCTTTATACCCATATACCTTCCCAACCTTCTCCCGCCCCCTACTCCAAATCATCCATCTGAGAGAGGCGAATCTCGGAGAGGCGAATGCTCACCTGTGAGGCGATTTCTTTGGCGCGCTCGCGGTCCTGCTTCCTGATTTTGAGTTTGGCTTCGCCTTCTTGTGCGCCGGGCACCCCGTCGAGGTCGCGTAGGCGCATAACCCGAATGATGAGCTTGCTGTTAAACCAGGTTTTCTTGAATTCTACGGAGTCGAGCGCCGTTATGGGAATGCGAAACACCTTGGGCTTGCCTTTCATGAGGCCGCCAAAAAGATTCTCTTGAACCTGAAATTCGAGCAGCAAGGCGTCTGATTCGATTCTGAGCAGGCCAGAGGCTTTGGCAAAGCCGCCATATATGTCATCAATGATAAACGGAACGCGAATATGTGGCTGAAGCATAGTATCAGGGTTTCTTGGCCAAATGTACAAAACCTGAGCTTCAGCACCACATCAGGCGGCTTGTTCTCCCAAAAGAGTTCGCACCCGGCTCACGAGCTGGGGCACCCGCACGGGTTTCACGATAAAATCTGTGACCCCAACTGAAATAGCGAGTTTTTCGGCCAGTTTTTCATGACGACAGGTGACCATCACAAAAGGGATATCCGCAAAGAGCACGCTGCTTTTTACCCTTCTGCAGAATTCCAATCCATCCATGCCGGGCATCATCCAATCACACAGGATGGCATCTGGTCGGCGCCCTTCCAGGAATTTCAGAGCCAGATCTGCCCGATCAAAGGTCGCAACCTCAAATCCTTCTTTACCAAAATTGTAGGAGAGCAGGTCGAGGATATCCTCTTCGTCGTCGATGATCAGGAGAAGTGGTGGCATGAGAAAAAAGCGTGGGAGATTTGGGGAGAAGTTGAAAAATGAATGTTTCAACAAACTCCACCCAGAGTGTAACTTGATTGTTAGCTTAGTTTTAATGATAACCAAGGTGTAAGGAACCCGGTGGTTTCATCAAAAAGATTACTCTGGGAGAAACTTATAGCCCACACCTTTGATTGTGACGATGTAGTCTTGTCCGATTTTTTCGCGCAGTTTCCTCACGTGCACATCCACGGTTCGGTCGGTCACGTGCACATTTTCCCAGATATGAACGAGGAGATCTTCGCGGCTGAATACCTTGCCTGGCCTGGATGCGAGGAAGTAAAACAGCTCAAACTCTTTCCGAGGCAGGGAGATGTTTTCGTCTTCGCGGCGCACCACGTACTCGTCTTTGAGGATCTCGAGGTCGTGAATGGTGATCACTTCAGCATTGCGCCGGCTGGAGGTGCCTTTGCGACGCAAGAGGGCCTTTACGCGGCTTTTGAGCACTCGGGGCTTGATCGGCTTGTAGATATAGTCGTCTGCACCGGCCTCAAAGCCCGCCACTTCTGAGTATTCTTCTGACCGGGCGGTGAGAAAGACAATGGTCACATCTTCGAGGCCCTTGGTGCGGCGCAGCTCCATGCAGGTCGCTACGCCATCCATTTTGGGCATCATGATGTCCAGAAGAATGAGATCGGGCTGTTCTGCCTCGGCGAGTTTGATGGCTGCCTCGCCATTAAGGGCACGCACTACGGTGTAGCCCTCTTGCTCGAAATTGTAGGTGAGCAGATCGAGGATATCTTCCTCATCATCTACGACCAGTATTTTTGCAGTTGATGCCAAGGTTAAAGATTCCATTGATGTGGATGGTAATATCCATTCGAAAATTGCCCCTTTTTGCAGGAGCATCAACCGCTTTTGGAAGAATTCATGGTATGGTAATCAGATTTTTACCTGCGCGGCAAACCCAGATAATTTTGAGCTAACATTGGCGCTCCTTCTCAGAAATGTGAGCCATTCCGCCCGGCTTTCTTATCTTCGCTTGCACCGACATCTTCCTCATTCATTTTATCCTTCCCAATATGTTCGCCCCAGATATCTATCGCCAACGCCGCTCCGCTCTTCTTTCTCTCCTCTCGCCAGCCAATCAGGGGCTTCTCCTTTTTTTGGGAAATGAGGAAAGTCCGATGAATTACCGCGACAACGTGTACAAGTTCAGACAGGACAGCACCTTCTTGTATTTCTTTGGGATAGACAGGCCGGGAATGAATGCCACGATAGACCTTGCCGATGGTAGTGCCACGCTCTATGGCGAAGAAATGACCATCGATCATGTGATTTGGATGGGGCCACAGCCCTCCCTGCAAGAGCTTGCTGAAAGCAGCGGCGGACTCAACATTGCCACACCGGAAGCACTCCCTGCCCGGATCTCAAGGGGCATCGGCTCCAACGAACCCCTTCACTATCTCCCCGCCTATCGCGGAGACAGCATATTGAACCTCATCAGGTGGTGCGGAAAGTCTCAGGAAGCCCTGGCGGCAGGTGTTTCCGAAGCGTTTATCAGGGCGGTGGTTGCGCTGCGCTCTATCAAGTCCTCAGAGGAGCTTGTGCAACTGGAGCAAGCCTGCTCCCGCACGGCCACCATGCATATCACCGGCATGAAAACCGCCAAACCCGGACTGCGCGAGTCCGATGTGATGGCTGCCGTGCGGCGGGTGCCCCTCTCCATGGGAGCCGATACCTCCTTCCCCATCATTTGCTCCAAAAGAGGCGAGGTCCTCCACAACCATCACCACGACAATCTCCTCCGAAGCGGTGACCTCCTCCTCCTCGACGCTGGCAGCGAATCCGACCTTCACTATGCCGGCGACATGACCCGCACCTTCCCCGTGGATGCGACCTTCACCCAAAAACAACGTGAGATCTACGAAATCGTGCTCGGAGGAATGGAAACAGCCTTTGGCATGATCAAGCCCGGCATTGCCTACCGCGATGTGCACCTCGCTGCTGCACGAAGCATGACCGAAGGCCTACAGCAACTCGGCCTCATGAAAGGAGACCTCGACGAGTCGGTCGCCGCCGGTGCGCATGGTGTTTTCTTTCCCCATGGCCTGGGCCACATGATGGGCCTCGATGTGCACGACATGGAAGACCTCGGCGAAAAATATGTTGGCTATACCGATGAATTTACCCGATCCACACAGCTCGGACTCAAGTCGCTCAGGTTGGCCCGCCACCTGCAAGAAGGATTTGTGCTCACCGTGGAGCCAGGGATCTACTTCATTCCTCCCCTCATCGAAAAGTGGAAAGCCACTGATGCGCACAGCGCATTCATCAACTACGACAAGCTCGAAGCCTATTACAGCTTTGGTGGTGTGCGCATTGAAGACGATGTCCTTGTCACAAAGGATGGCTACAAAATCCTCGGCACGCCTGCTCCCAAATCTGTGAGAGAGGTAGAAGAGATGCGGCAAGAGGCCTTTTCCTGATCAATAGCAGGGAATAGTAGATAAAGGGAGGAGGGGGATGGTTGAGAAACGAATCCCACTCCCTGGCTTGTTTTTTCGCCCATTTTCCTGTTTTCTCCGTCGATCTCCCTCTCTGTGTAAACATTCAACTTCTACTCACGATGAACATAGAATTGGCCCAGGCCTGGCTCAAATCACAATCGCTTGATGCGTATTTTCACTACCACACCGATCCGCATCAAAGCGAATACCTGGCTGATCACTGGCAGGTGATGGCCTGGCTCACAGGATTTACGGGCTCCGCAGGCACTGTGGTATTTACCCAAAACGGCGCTGCACTTTGGGCAGATTCCCGCTACTACCTTCAGGCCGAAAAGCAACTCGAAGGCAGTGGAATTGCCCTCATGAAAACAGGGCTTCCCGGCACACAGGCCACCGATGAATGGCTAAAGGAGCAACTCCCTGAGGGAGGTACCGTGGGCATCGATCCGAATTTGATATCGATCACACCTTATTTTACTACGAAGAAATCGCTACAAGCCCAAGGCTTCGAACTGACGCCTGTTTTGGGATGCGTGGAGGCCGTTTGGGCAGACAGGCCGCCCTTGTCAACATCCCGGGTCAAGGAGCATGACGTGCTCTATGCGGGGCAATCCAGAGAGGAAAAGCTCACCGCTGTTCGGGCTAAAATGCTGAAAAACAAGGCCGATGTACTGCTGATTCCCACCCTCGACGATCTGGCATGGCTGCTCAATCTTCGCGGGAGTGATATTGATTTCAATCCTGTGTTTATGAGCTATCTGCTCATAGAGGCAGACAATGCTACCCTGTTTGTAGATGCTGCAAAAGTGCCGCAATCTATTGCCAAGGATCTTGCCTCGGCAGGGGTCGGCATTCGCCCCTATAATTCCGTTTTGGACGCTATTGCTTCCATTCCAGAAGCCCTCAGCATTTGGCTCGACTACGGACGAAGCAATTATGCTTTGTATCAAGCCATTCCAGCGGGGCGCAACATGGTGAAATCTGCCCTGCCAACGATCTTGATGAAGGCTTGTAAAAA
>JANQTF010000379.1:0-4585 GCA_030731845.1 Bacteroidia bacterium
GTGTTGCCATTGCCCATGGTCCATGACCAACTCACAGGCGAGCCAGTGCTGAGGTCGGTGAAGGACAAGGTGTCTGGAGCACAGGATTCCTGATCCGAAACCGTGAATGCTGCTACAGGAGAGGAGAGGGCTTCGATCATGACAGATGCCTGCCCTATACAACCTTCTGCATCGACTACCTCCAGCAAGATGCTATGAATACCGGGATCGGTGAAAACAGGACTCCAAGTATCCCCGCTGTGGCTCATGGTTCCACTCGACCATTGCCAGCTGCTGATGGACGAACTGGCGCCATTGGGCAAGCCACGAAGTTCGGGAGAAAAGGGCAGGCAACCGCTGCTCGCTGAGACTTGGATCAGAGGCTCTGGAGAGGCATGAATCGTCACGGCATTGGGCACGAGTGTCGAATCCATGCAGCCATGCTGGTCTGTGACGTGAAGGGATACGTCAAAAGTTCCGGGAAATCCGTACAAGTGTAGGGGAGAACCCACTGTTCCGCTGGTTCCATCTCCAAACGACCAATTCCACGAGATGATGTTTCCGGAGGATTGATCGGAGAAGGCTACTGCGAGGCTATCGCAGCTTTCGCTGAGGAGGGGAGAGAAAGTGGCAACGGGTGGCGTGTAGATTTCCAAAGGCTGACGGGCATAGGTAAATACCGTACAACCATTCTGGTCTTCGATGATTAATACTGGCAGGTAGGTGCCCGGATCTGTGTACACATGGCTCGATTGATAGAGATGTCCGATTGCGCCATCTCCATAGATCCACTGATAGGTTACACTATCAGGGCTGCTAGCCTCAAAGGTGAATTCTGTGCCTGGGCAGCCTGCTCCTGGATCATAGGTGAAAGAGGCTGATGGCCCTTCAATTACGATCATTTGCGGAACGAGCATCGTGTCGCGACAGCCACCTGTGGTGCCAACTACAAGTCGTACATCATAGACCCCCGGTTGGGTATAGAGGTGGCTCACATTGGGTTGATTCCCTGAAGCGCCATTGCCAAAGTCCCATTCAAAAAAGATCCCATTGTGTGGAAAATTGTTGCGGGCTGTGAAGTGAACATCTAGCGGTGGACAGGCGGCAAAGGTGGTGTCGGCGACAAATTCTGCCATGAGATCCTCTATCAACAAGGCATTTGATTTTGTGATAGACTTTGAGCAGCCATACACGTCGGTGATCACAAGGGAAATGTCCACAAATCCAGTATTTGCGTAGCTATGCATGGGGTTGGCCAGGACGGATGAGGTGCCATCCCCAAGATCCCAGGCATAACTCAGCCCCACCCCTGTGGAGGTAGAAACCAGTGTGACTGGCGCTCCGGGGCAGGTGATTGCTGGTTGTACCACAAAGTTCGGAATCGGATCAGTGGTAATGATGGACCTTTTGAAGGTCGTGGTCTTGCTGCAGCCCAGATCATCGCTCACGGTGAGCTTCACTGTGAAGTTTCCAGCTTGCGTGTAAGTATGCGAAGGGTGTTGTAGGGTTGAAATGCTGCCATCTCCAAAGTCCCAAAGCCAGGTGATCCCCTCGGCAGCGCGCGTAAAGCTGGCATCATTGAATTGGATCGCGAGAGGAAGGCATCCTTCCAAAGCAGAATTTGTGGAAATTTGGGGGATGATTTGCGACACCCTGATCGAATCAATGACTTTGGTGTTTTTGCAACCATATTCATTCTCGACAGTGAGTGAGACGGGGAAATACCCACCCAAAACATAGGTGTAAGTCGGGTGTTGTACGGCAGATGTCGCCCCTGTCCCAAATTCCCATACCCAGTTATTTGCTCCGAGCGTAAGATCGGTAAAAGTCGCTGTATATGGCCGGCAACCCGCCTGTGGTGCCATGAGAAATTCCGCCACAATCGGCTTCACATACACAGAATCAGTTATTTCCACCTGGCATCCTGTGCTCAGATTGGTCACCATGAGAGAGATCGGATATTGCCCGTTTTGCACAAAGGCAAATTGTGTCTGGGCATCGGTGGAGGTACTGCCGTCGGGAAGGGTCCACTGCCAGGTATCTGCCCCAACTGAGAGGTTGAGAAACTGCACTGTTTCGGGGATGGAGCACAGGTATCGGCCCGTCATGCCAATTACTGGCAGCGGTGCCAACACATTGATGTATTGTGGGCGATATAGCGTGTCCATACAGCCATTGTTGTTGGCAATTAGGACCACATCCATGGGGCCAAGTGCGGCAAACCCGTGGGAGGCATGGGTCGCCATCGCCGTGTCACCGTCACCAAAATACCAGATATAGTCTGTGGCATTGGTGGAGAGGTTGGTAAAATTGACCTCAGAGAGCGCACAAGCTGATAGAGTGTCTGCTACAAAATTGGCCGTAGGCTTGATTCCCGTAACGATATAATTTTTCTTGAACAATGTATCACTACAGCCACGGCTGTTGGTAACAATGAGCGTCACATCATACTTTCCGGGCGTGTTGTATATGTGCTGGGGATTGGCTCCAGAGCCGCTGCTTCCATCCCCGAAATTCCATTGCCAGCTCACAATCGGATAATGGCTTTTGGTTGTGTCTTCAAATGTCACAGTCAAGGGCGCACATCCAAGAATGAGGTCGCCTTGAAACCCGATCTCTATTGGCCTGATTTTGATATAGTCTTTTTTGTGTTCGAAATGTGAACATCCTCCTTGTCCTTTCACAAGCAACCTCACATCAAATGAGTCCACGATTGAGTAGGTGGCCGATGCGTTGAGGCTTGAGCTTGAAATCGGACTTCCTCCCCAGAAATACCAGGTATATGCATTGCCGCCGGTACTTTGATTGATAAAGTCAACGGTGAAGGGTGCCTGGCATCCAATGGTGGTGTCCTGCACACTAAAGGCAGCATGGGGCTTTTGATAGACAACCATGGGGATCGTCCTGCTGGCTGAGCAACCACCTGGGTCTGAAATGTTGACCTGCACCTGATAGGTCCCTGCCTGCTGATACACATAGCCTATCTTGATTCCATTGCCGCTTCCCCCATCTCCAAATGACCAGGTCACCTGGCTGGTAGCAGGGGCTTTTGCCAAAAAATGCACAGAATCACCACTGCAAAGGGTACTGTCGTTCGCAAAGGCAGAAAGGGTATTGGCCCCAATATTCACAAAGGCTTCTTTTATAAGTGTATCACGACAGCCTGTCCCATCCTCTGCGATATGGATTACATCGTAGGAGCCGATGGTTTGATATACATGGGTTGGTGCGGATTGAACAGAACTTCCCCCGTCACCAAATAGCCACTCATGGGTGAGACCCGCTACCTGCTGCGGGGTAAAGGCAACTGATAGTGGTGCGCCACAGGCAATGGTTACCGGAGCTGTAAACTCAAGCTCCGGAGCATTGATTTGGATATATGCCTGCCTGAGTTTACTGCTGCTACACCCATGGGAGTTGGTCACCTGGAGGGAGATCGGAAATGCCCCCGCATCCGTAAATGTATGACTGGGAATGGCCTGATTGCTCGTTTTTCCATCCCCAAAATCCCATGACCAAGAGCTGATAGACCCACTTCCTGCCTGAGACAGGTCTGTGAATAGCAAGGGAGTGTTGGCACAGGCCTGCACGACCGGCGCGGTGAAGTCTGCCACCGGGTTGGCATATACGGTGATCATCTGTGGCTGAATCAGGGTATCTCGGATTCCCTGATTATCAATAGAGATCAGCATTACTTCATAGCTCCCCGGCGTGGTGTAGAGCACCGTCGGGTTGGAGAGCGTAGAGGTCCCAATGCCTGTGTGCCATTCATACGAAACAGCATGCTGGGATTGGTTGAGAAACGAAACCACAAGCGGCGAGCATCCTGTGGTTTTATTGGCGGTAAAGGCGGTAATTGGTTGAGCAAAGTTGGCCGTAATCGAGAGGGTGAATACTACACTCGCGATAAGAACTTGGGGTATGAAGTGTTTCATTGATCGAAATTACCAATAATTGTATGGAATATTCCAGCCCCATGTTAGACCGTCATTCATTCGGTAATACTTCTTTTTATCAACAGCCTCTCACTGATTGTATTTGGCCTCAAAGGAAAGAATTACCGTATTTTAAAATATATTTTCAATGTAATGTATCTGGTTGCCTCGCTGCCCCCGCTTGGATCACAACTGGTAGCAGGAGCCATGGCAATCCGCAAGCTCATGCTGGTCTTTTCCTGATTCGGCGTCAGGATCTTCCATTTCATCGGGACTGACTTGGTCAATGCCCGAAATGCGGTATTTTTGCCTATGCCTCAAGTAGTAGTTCTAGAGAGACAATGGCGATTCGCCCGGCAAATTTGCCGGGCAATCGCCTTTTTGTTGATATGGGTTCCCATGTTCAGATCCGTGGCACTTTCCCAATCTCATGTACACCAAGGCCTGATTTATGGCCGGGTGGAGACAGTGGAGAACGTGATGTGGGAAGGAGTGCTGCGCTGGGGCGACGAAGAAGCATTTTGGGATGATCTCTTCTTATCAAAGAAAAAGATAGATATCCGCTACTTTTCCTATCTCACGGGAGATCAGCTCAGCGCGCTCTCTCCCTCACGCACACGGGAGTCTTATGACTGGACCTTTTGGAGCCTTTGGCGTCCGAGATATCCTAC
>JANQTF010000379.1:4685-47767 GCA_030731845.1 Bacteroidia bacterium
CAAAAACAAGTGAGGCCGCTATATGGCGTTGTGTTCACGCCTCAAGGTGCCTTCGAAGGGTTTATCCAATGGGATGATCAGGAGAGGCTTACCACCGATTTGCTGGATGGAAAAGGGCATCAAGGGACGCTCTCGCTACCTTTTGGAGAGATTCAGGAAATCAGGGCACAGGGCGATAGCGCCATGGTGACCACCTTTTCTGGAAAAGCCTACCTCTTGGGGGGAGGGGAAGACGTCAGCTCCGATATTCATGACATCATTGTTAAGAGCCTGAATTTGGGACATGTTCGCATTCCCTGGTCACAGTTCAAGTTTGCCAGGTTTTTTGAAGAATCGCCCGATTTTGGCCCTACCTACGACGATTTTGCGTTGCCTTCCACGCTTTGTGCATCTGTGGAGAGAATCAATGGTCGCCCCTTATCAGGAACCTTGGTCTTCGACCTCGACGAGTCGCAGGATTATGAGACCATCGAAGGGCAAAAAGAAGGAATTTTCTATCACATTCCCCTTCGGAATATTAAGAGAATAGAGCGCCGAAATTATTCGGTATGTGCCATCATGCTCAAAAATGGAGACCAACTTTACCTGGGGGAAGAGCATGACCTCACCGATCAAAACTGGGGATTGCTATTGTGGTATGGCCCCGATCGGGTGATGTATATTCCGTGGAACGAGGTGAGCTCTGTGAATTTTTGAATATGACAGGGATCTTGGCTAAAGAAAAGCATCATTGGATCGCATGGATGTGGGTACTCCCATTGTTTCCGGGCATTCTGCTCGGCCTGTTGATTTTGCCATCTCCCACAGAACATTTTCATTGGGTGGGGTGGGCCTGGCTCATGGTCGTCTTGTCTCTGCTTATTCTATCCAATCAGCTTCTTCACAGGTGGTTCAATCGGCTGCTGCCCTGGGGAGATGCCCCGCAAAGACGGTTTTTTACCCAATTGATTGCGAGCCTCGCCATGAGCTTGGTATTGATGAACCTGAGCTATCTGCTCTTCCAAAAAATAGGCATGCAAACTACGCCCGATGCCGATCAGGTGTATGTGCTCAATGTATATGGCCTCATTTTTTTGCTTCCGCTCATCTCGGCTCAAGTCGTGAGCTATATCTTCGCCCTCTGGAAAAAAAGCGCGTTGTTGTCTGAAAAACTTCAGCAAGAGAATATTCAAACACGACTCGAGTCGCTCCGAAGCCATCTGGACCCCCATTTTTTGTTCAATAGCCTCAATATTCTCAGTTCCCTCATCGATAAATCCCAGGACGATGCGCAGGAGTTTCTTGGCTCCTTTTCGGATGTGTATCGCTATGTGCTGAAAAACAAGCAAGAGTCAGTTGTACCCCTCCGCACAGAATGGGCCTTTCTGGAGTCATACCTGCACCTCATTCAGATGCGCTTTAGTGAGCAAATGGTCATCGAGCTCAGCGCCCCCGATGACATGAATGCCTGGGCTTTGCCACCTCTTGCCCTGCAAATGCTGGTCGAAAATGCCATCAAACACAATAAAGCCTCCGAAAGGCAACCGCTTCACCTTGAAATTTTTGCCGAAAAGGATGTTCTTGTCGTGAAAAATAATCGGCGACCCAACCCAAAGAAAGAAAATAGTCACGGTTCTGGTCTGGCAAATTTAAAAAGCAGATATGCCTACCTTACCGAAAGGCCACTGGAAGTGATCGAGACAGAGGAACATTTTGTCGTGCGTTTGCCCATGCTTCAAAAGACTGACAAATGAAGGTAATCATCATCGAAGACGAGGCACTAGCCATTGAGCGCCTCGAACATCTGATCCAGCGATACGATCACAGCATCGAGGTGCTCGCCAGACTCAAATCTGTGGAGGAAGCCATAGACTGGCTCCAGAATCATCAGCCACCCGATCTCGGTTTTTTCGATATCGAGCTGTCAGATGGGACATGTTTTGATATAGCGGATCAGGTCGAGCTGAAATTCCCTGTCATTTTTACCACCTCCTATGACCAATACGCGTTGGAGGCATTTTCTCTCAAAAGCATAGATTACCTTCTCAAGCCGATTAGGTTTGAAAGAATGACCCGGGCTCTTGATAAGTTTTGCGATTGGAAGCAGCAGTTTGCTCCCAGCCAGGTACAGACAGACCTGAAGGAAATTCTGGAAAAAATTTCTCCCACAGCCGCCACCGAATACAAAACCCGGTGGTTGGTAAAAAACGGCAACCTCATCCAGGCAATCCCCACGAGTGATATCGCCTATTTCTATTCAGATCAGAAAATGAGCCTCCTCGTGACCAGGGAGGGCAAGCGCTTTCCGATAGATCAATCGCTGGATCGGATCATGGAGATGATGGACCCTGAGCAGTATTTCCGGCTCAATCGGAAGTACATCATCCATGTGGATGCTGCCCACAAAATGCACCCTTACTTCAAGGGCCGCATCAAGGTGGAACTCATCCCGCCTATCGACGACGACATCGTGGTGAGCAGCGACCGCACCCCTGAGTTTAAGGCTTGGCTGGATCGATAAAGGCCATCATCTGTGCCCACATTTGCACAGACAGGTCATTTCTGTCGAAATGCTTCTCGGCATACTGGCGGGCATTTTTGCCCATTTCTTGTCTCAGATGGGAGTCTTTGATCAGGCGGGCAATGTTGCTCGCGAGGGCCACATAGTCTCCTTGTGGGGTGCTGAGCCCTGCATTGGCGTCTTGAAGCACTTGTGCTTGCCAGCCTTGATAGTTGATAACCACTGGCAAGCCGGCGGCCATGTAATCAAAGAATTTGGTGGCGCTGTTGGTAGCCAGAATGGGGTAGGGGGCAAAGCTCACGAGGCCAATATCGGCAGCCTGGAAAAGCTCTGGAAGCTCTTCTCGGTTTACCCGCTGAAGGAAGCGTACTTTTTTTAACTGCAATCTTTTGCCTTCGTCCCGAACCATGGTGAGATCATTGCCTACTCCCAAAATGGTAAGTCTGTAAGCAGGGAGGTCCTCCATTTTTTCGAGAATATCCATGGCATGCAGGAGCTGACTGAGATCATTAGCGAGCCCAATGGTTCCGGCATAGAGAAGTTCTACTGGCTGGCTCTCGGGCCGATTTCTGTCTATCTCCGGCCAATTGTCCATGAGTGTGCCGTTGTAGGAAACTTCTACTTTGGTGGAGGGGACGCCCTGAGCCAGGATCAGGTCTTTCATCCCGGGCGAAAAAGTGATGATGCCATTGGCAGAATCATAGGCATTGCGCGTGCGGACCCGCAGGAATGGCCGCCATGGACCATGCGGGATTAGCCCCATTTCGATGGGTACATCGGGCCATACGTCGGCAATTTCAAGGATCCAAGGCACATCAAACCTACTTGCCAGACGCTGACCGAGCCAGGCTACGAAGAGTGGGGCAGTATATGCCAGGATAAAATCTGGTTTTTCGAGCTTGGTAAAAGCGTAGGCAAGCCCTTTGGCATAAAACCGAAAGAAGGCACGTGCCCTTTTAAAAAAAGAAAAGTGATGATCGTATGACACATCGAGTGCGTGGATTTCCACTCCTTCCTGTTCATACACAATCGGCTCTTTTTGCCGCTGCTCTTCTGGAAAATAGGCTTGGGAGCACAAGAGGGTCACTTTGTGGCCTTGGCTCGCCCAAAGGCGCGCCATATCCCAACTACGCGAATTGCCGGGCGAGCCCGGCAATATCAATAACTGTTGCAAATAAAGTAATCGCATGCGGCTTTAACGGGCTAACACTTCACTTTCGACGGTGATTTTTTCCTGCTTCAAAGGAGCATCTTCAGGACGGGCGATTTTTTCTTTCATCTCCGCGATCTTTGCTCCTTTTCTGTAAAGCAAGGTAAATAATAAAAAAACCGCAATAGGGTAGGCCGTAAAGAGTGCCGAATGTAGCGTGGACCACTCTGGGATAAGCCGATAGGCAAAAAACGCCAGAAATCCCGAGATCAGGGATACCACCCCCAGTGTCACGGGTACCATTTGCTCTGCAACCCCGATTCTCACCAGTTGATGCGTCAGGTGGTCTTTGCCCCCTACGAAGGGCGAACTACCTCGGGCCAGTCGCGCAAATGTCACGAAAGTAGTGTCCATGATCGGCACGATGAATACCATCAAAGGAATGGTGAGCTTACGGATATGAGACACGTTGTCAGGACTTGCGGGGATGTTCCAAAAGTAAATAATTCCCAAAAATGCTACCACAAGACCAATAAACATGCTGCCTGTGTCTCCCATGTAAATCTTAGCCGGACGCCAGTTCCACATCAGGAAGCCCATAAAGCCACCCACTATCACAACCAGGATATAAAACATTTCGCTGAGGCCTTCACGAGAGATCAGCATGATCATCGAAGACATCACCAGCGTGGTAGCAATGGTGGTGGTCACTGCATCCATGTTGTCGAGCATGTTGAGCGAATTCATGAGTCCTACCACCCAGAAGATTGTGAGGACATAGTCCAGAATGACCAGATTGGGATTGGTTAGTCCAAAAAAATCGATATGAATGCCAAATGAAACCAAGATAACGCCACAGAGCACCTGTCCCATAAATTTCAGACCCGGATGGGTGCCGTAGGCATCGTCTGCAAATCCTACCATGAAGGCCATGGTGCCGCTCAGGATCAGGGCCAGCATTCTGGAAGAAGAACCCAGCTCCACGGGCATGAGCACCAAGAGGACCAAAGCACCAATCAGAAACGTAATGTAGAAGGAAATGCCACCCGTGGTGGGCTTAATTGTGCTGCTCCATCTCACCAGATTGTCTTGGTTTTGGCGGGATTCAACCCCAAAGTTATGAGAATAACGAAGGAGAATTTGATTGAGCATCCAGGAAAATCCGAAGGCACCTAGAAGAAGAAGGACACTTTGCATAAACTGTATTTTGATTGGGCTGCTGTAAAGATGGCGTGCCTGCGTAATCTTCGCAAATGACCCGATTGGGTAGGGGTGTTAGAATTACAATTCAATTGCAGTCACGGCAAATCTACGAAGCCAATATCAACTTAACGTAAGCAGATGGTGAAATATCATAAATCTTGATTCTGACCGCAGGAGAAAGTTTTGTCACATGTTTATTCTCATAAAAAATTTCAAAGTTGTAAAAATACCAGAATGGATGGGCCTTGTTAGTCTGAGAACAAAAAGGTGGGCTTGAACCAATTATTCTTAACAACAATCATCTCTGGGGTTTCCCTTCTTTGCTCAAAAGAAGGCCCGAACCTGAATTCTCCCTGTGTGGATAATGGATTGACCTGCCGCAGCCCGACCATCGTAGGTCACGCTAAATTCCACGTTCTGAAGCAGATACCACGTGAAAAAGCCTTGCCAGAGGCCATTCCATCCTGGCTCAAGCCCTTCTTTCATTTCAAAAGCTGCCGCTACCGGTGGCTCTCCCACCTGATTGAGCCTCACCAACTCGGCCTTTACAAAAATATTGTTTCGCTCTCCCAGATTAAAGCGGCTGTCCAACCCAATCCGGTGCTGCTGCACCCGTGAATCTCCCTGCCCATCTGAGCTTTCGTTGGTGCTATTCTTAAATGTGTATCCACCGGTCACCCTGATCTTTCGGTTCCATTGCACATTCACCTTCGGATTCCACTCGATGTAAGGGATCAGGTAATTCCGTTCTGGAAAATTCTCGGCCATCAAGGCCCTGCGCCCGATGCGAATGTCGTTTTCCAGGCTCCGGCTTTCATTGAGGTTGAGCCGCTGCCCCAAGCCCAAATAGCGCGATACCCGCTGCTCCTGACCCGTAGTTAAAAACAACACGCTCTGGTTATCCAACCAGGAAAACCGTATGTCTCCCCGAGGTGAATTCTGGAAAAAAGTGAGATCCTGCCGCAAAGAATAATTGGCGTTGAGAATACTGCTGTCGTTTTCCCAGTTGCCTAGATTCACAAAATAGGCAGCAACATCTGATCCTCTCGACTTGTTTTGGGTGATGCGAACTGTGGTATTGAGCCTGGTCTGGCGAATGGTCTCTTTCCACCAAGGCCCCGAAGCTGCGATGACTTGTCGAAAATCCCAGCGCACATTGCCTGAGAGACTAAGCCTTGTTGTGGGAGAGAGGTCGCGCGAGGGTACTACCACCCTGATAAAATTGGCCACCAATGGATTGGTGGCCAGCTGAAACTCGCCGATATCCTGGATTCCATCATTGTTGAAAAGGCTGTCGAGCCACACATATTGTCCTTGTCCGGGGTTCACCTCCAGATATCTGATCTCTTGTTTTGCCAGTTGCTCGGCTGTGACCTCATACACGAAGTTGGCATATACCCAGCGTTTGGCCGGATTGAGGGTCATTTGCCAGTTGGTATTAAGGGTGCGGCTATCCTTGAGCCCCTGGCTTTGAAAGAGGCTGTCCTGCACGTCGAGCCGGCGGTAGGCCGTCACCTGCTGCAACTCAAAGGCTGTTGTGGGTCGAAAGCTGGCTTTCAAAAAACTGGTCGAGGCGATGCTCTTGAGCCGGAGCGAATCAAGCAGGAATTCCCGATCACGCCGATAATTAAAAGAAGCTTCCAGGCTGAAGTTTTTTCCTGTGCGCCTGAGGTAGGGTTTAAGATCGGTAAAAGAAAAGCTTCCCAACGCAGACCCCATTTTTTCGATGTTCCTGTCTTCTATCCACAGCACTACACCGGGCTGCCAGGCACCAATCTGGAAAAACAAATCACCTTCTTGCCGGAGCCAGAGGCTTTGCCGCACCAGGCTATCTTGCCTGGCAATGCGGGTAAGCATGTAGCGGCCCTGCACAAAGTGCTTCTGCCTGCTTTCCAGGGTGATCACCTGCCTGTCGCTCAGGCGGCCCGGCCCTACCGACCTGATTCCGCCTTCCACCTCTATGGATCCTTTGCCAGGATAGGTGAGTTGTGCTTTTGCTTCTACGATAGACTCGTCGCGCCGGGCTTCGCCTGCGTCGAGGTCCCACACCCGGCCATATTCTGCCTGATATACCCGGTCAAGATTTTCGTAGCGTTGGGCAATGTATTGCTGCACCAGCTGGGCGCTGAGCTTCATGGTGTCGCCCAGGTTGATGTTGTCGAGGCTGAGTACTGTTCGCTGTGCCAGGCCGATGTTGTCTTCGTCGTTGATGGGGGAAAGTCTGTTTTTGTCTTCGGCGCTGATGGCTGTTTCGCTGGAAATTCGTAGATGTTTGTTGAAATGGAAATCTACCCGGGTGTCTGTTACCTGAAGAAGCCGTGGGAGAACCCAGCTGCGGATGGGCGCATAGCTACCCTGCGATGCGCCAGATGGCCCAGGCGCCACCCACACAAACACATTGGCATTAATGCCTGATCTGTCGGGTTCATAATCGCCATTTCCTTCTCCTACAAAGCTGAAAAACATGCTATAAACGGCCTGCGTGCTATCGCGGCTGTATTTGTAGTATCGATAAGGAACAGCATTGATCAGGGTGTCGGCGACCTGGTAGCGCACCGCGTCTTTGTCCCAACCCACATTGAAAATGCCTGGCGTAGTCACTTGCCCGCTCACATCCCCTACCTGGCTCAGGGTGTCGCGCACCAGGGCATAGGCGCGGTCGTTGGTGAAGGGGGCATTGGGATTGTCTGCATCTCTGGCATAGGAAAATCGGACCCGAAGCTTGTCATTCAGCAGCTTTTGATCCATGGTCGTCACCACGAGTGATCGGTTATAAAACTGGTCGTTGTACTCAAAATCTACCACGATGCGCGTGATGTTGGTGATCACATGGGTAGAGGTAAACGTGACCTCAGCGGTATTGTAGTTGATGATGTAGTCGAGATTTTCGCCCCGTTTCATCAGGTTGCCGTTGAGATAGACGCGTTCGCTGCCTGCCAGTACGATAAAGAAGCGCTCCCCATTTCTGCCAGTGAGCCGATACGGCCCAGATACGCCATCAATTCCCTGAAACGAATTGGTGTGAAATTTTCCCTTGGCCACCGCGCCAGCCACGCTGATGTTGGTCTGCTTATCTTGCCAGCCAAATTTGATTCCCTGCACATTTCGATACAAGTCTGCAAAGCGGCTTCCTTTCTGCTCAATCTCGAAATCGCCGAGGGTGGTGGAGTATTCGTTTTTCGCGAGACGAATGAAGATCCTGTCAAAGTCTGACAGTTGTTGGGTGGTGCCATCGGGCTGAATCGGAATATTTTCGTCGCTGATGGCGCCTACGATGGTGAGCCCATCGCCAAGATCGCCCTCCAACTGTAGCCGCAGGCCACTATTGAGCGAGAGACTCCGATTATTTCCTACGGTGATGCCACGGGAGAGGGAACCACTTTTTTTGATTTTATCGGTCTCCCAGAATATGCCATCGTTGGCTGAACGGGGCTCGTCCACATAGTAGATTTTGCCGGGCCCGTAGGAAAAGGTGTCGCTTGGCAAAGGCCGCAAGGTGATTTTGGGGCTGGGCCCACGCTGAAAAGCGCGATACCGAATGTGATATTCGCCTGGAGCCCATGTGCCCACAGGGCGCAAAATCCCTCCGATTTCCTGGAGAGCGTAGGTGTCTGGTGCTAGCTTCATTCCCGAGCTATCGGTGACCGATAGTGAGCCAGGCACTACCCAGGGTTGCTGCAGCAACAGGCTATCAGGGCCAGGCATCCTGAGGGTATCTGTGAGGATCACACTCCCCTGAGCCATGATCCCACCGGACATCAGCCACCACCCCAGCAGACCGAGGGACACCCTATATTTGTGCCAGGCCCGGAGTTTTGTCATGGGTCTCTATTGTTCTGGCGGAGCCGATACGTTGTGAAAACGAAGCCAAGATGGGAAGGGAGGCCTGAAGTGTATCGCTCTGCTTGGCCACTTTCTTACACCACGGGCAGTTGAATCATTTCTTCCATCCGAGGCAACTCGATAAAGAAGGTTGTGCCCTTTCCTTCTTCACTCGCAAAAGTGATTTCCCCCCCGCTGGTTTCGATGATTTTCTTTACCATCGAAAGTCCCAGTCCCATGCCGCTATTTTTGGTAGAAAAGCTGGGCTCAAAGATTCTCTGTTGAATATCAAAGGGGATTCCTGAACCCGAATCCATGATTTCGATGCGGGTTTTGCTCTCGTAGTTGCGCATCGTTACCTCAATGACGCCACTGCTACCTTCCATGGCCTGGATGGCATTTTTGAGAATGTTGTTGAAGGAACGGGAAAGTTGGTCCCGGTCTGCAAAGGTAAAAAACTGCTCCTCGGGGATATCAATCAGCCAAATCAGGTCATCGGTTTGGGTAAATAGGTTCACGACTTCGTGCAGCACCTCATTCACCATCACTTTGGACTTGTTGGTCTCAGGCATTTTGGCAAACTCTGAAAACGAGTTGGCGATTCTTACCATGGTATCAATCTGAGACATGAGCGTTTTCATTACTTTGGGAAACAACTCATTCAGCTTATCGGAGCGAAGGTCCCAGGATCGGCTCAGATGCTGAATGCTGAGCCGCATCGGCGTGAGGGGGTTTTTGATTTCGTGGGCTACCTGCCTCGCCATTTGACGCCATGCCAACTCACGCTGGTTTTGCTTGATTTTCTCCTCATTATCTTCGAGTTGCAGAATCATTTTGTTGTATGCAGTCACGATGGAGCCAATTTCGTCATTGGCTTCGTATTCGATCCGCTCGTTTTTACCTCCGAGGCCGGTGTTGGAGAGGCGAGCCTGAATCATTTTGAGTGGCTGGGTAATGGTGCTGGAAATGAGCACCGCCACAATATTGATCAGCAAAAACACAACGAGATAGATATTGGCGAGGTAGGCCAAAAAGTCGATTACCTGCGAGTCGAGCTCTTGTTGCTTGGTGAGATAGGGCACATTCACGAATCCCACCGGCTCCTGATTTCTACCGATGATGGCCCGGTAGCCAGAAAAGTATTCTTTGGTGCCAATTCTCTCTTTGAGAACGACATCTGATGTTTCACCACTTGTGAGCAGGCGGAGTGCCTCTGCGTTCATCAGGTTGGTGCTGATGTCTTCGGTGAAAATGGTGGGATGAGAGTTGGCAAGTGGCTTGCCCTGCTCATCAAAAATGTTGACATCGTTTTGCAGGTATTCACCCATCGACTCCACGGTGTTCTTAAACTCTTGAAGCAGGGTCATGCGGCTAAAGGCATCGTTCTTAAAGTAGAGATAATCCTGGCCAATGAGAGCTGTGATTCGTTCAGTCTCCTTGAGGAGGTCATCTACTGCCTGATTTTCATATCGGTGATAAATAAAAGGCGAAAGCAGAAGCATGATAAAGATCATCGGGAGCACACTGATGCTCAAGAGTCCAAAGCGAATTTTCGACCTCAGCGGCATATTTTGTGTGAACCGATAGCTACGCAGGGATCGCATGGCCAACACCGGGAGGCCAATGACCACAATGCCAGCCAGCACGAAAAAGTAGAAAATGAAGGAGAAGGTCGTGATATTGTCGAGCAGTCCTCGCATCGGATATTTCACCACCACATGGGTGATAATGCCCTCGCCGATGGGTTGGGTAAGCACACGATAGTCGCCATCGGTGGTCCATTGTGGTGCTACGATATTTTTGTAATCTGCGAGTTTTAGCGGAAACTCGCTGGCTCCCTGTTCATAATATAGCATCCCCTCACGGTAGGTGGCATGGTCAACAGAGTTGATGAGCTGCACATCGCGATAGACGCGTTGGTCCATGGTGAGGCTGGGATAGAGGCCTTCGCCGCTACGGCTATTGGGCCTCAACTCCAGGTAGTAGGTGATGGGAGCTGAGTCGGAAGGGGAGAGGCGGAAAATGCCTACGAAAAAGTCCACAAACCGATCCTCTGTGTTCATCAACCTGAAGAGGCCGAGGGATGCACTATCCGCTGGGGTTCGTGGCGAAAAATTCTCCCCGACCATGATTTGAGCGATCTGCTCTCCCCCCACCTCACCTGGCGACAGGTCGCTAAACGGGGTGTAAACGGGCTCATTTTTGGAATCATCGATCCGCACATTTGTAGAATCAAACGCGAATAGCTGCACATCGAAGTCGCGCATGCGAGAATCGAAGTAGGTGCTTTTTAGCCACGAATGAAAGGCATTGTACGTGCGCGATTCTTCAAAGGCTTCGTTGATCTGTGGGGCTTCGTACTCCATCTTTCTCAAGGTGGAACCAAAGGCGGTAGTGGTGTTGCCCACTTGTTTTCCAATTACCCTATCGGCAATCTGCTCTGCTTTGGACTTACTTTTTGCCTCCAGACTTTTGTTGAAATGCACAGTCACCACGATGGAGAGCAAGCCCAGCATGAGCAGGTAGTTGATCATGTCATGGTGCAGAATTGGCTTAAAAGGCATTCGCTTAAGGATCACGAGCAAGAAGCCAATGGCCAGGACCATGGTTATGGCAAGGCTCCACTCTTCCTGATAGATGGCAATGCCTGAAACCAGGGCGCCCAACACATGAATCAACCAAAAGGCTGGGGTGAATCCGTATTTCCTTCCGTAGAGAATGTTGAGTTTGAACAACATGAATCCACTCAGGATCACCACCAGAAATAGCAAGCCCATATCCAGCAGGATCAGAAAGGCGAAGAGATCTGCGGAAAAAATATTCGAAAATTCCAGTTCAACCTGGGAGCTATTGGTGATTTTTTCAAAAATACTGGAATACCCTGCGCCCATTCCCATGATCAGTGCTACCACGAGTAGCATCCCGACCCAGGCCAGGTAGTGGTTTTTCATCACCTTGTGCCAGAGGATCAAGCTCATCCGGAAAAAATGCATGTAAGCAATCCAGATTAGGCAAACGAGCGCGAATACGTTGAGGGTGAATTCTCCTAACGATGGTGCCAGAAAGTTGAACGCCAGGACATCAGCAGAAAACAAGCCTACGTTCAAATAGTCGCCCGGAATGTTGGCAAACCACAGAAATATTCGAAGCAAGATGATCCCAACAAATAGCGAGATGTTGATGAAGTACCGGTAGTCCCATCTTTCCAGGGCAAATATCCGGAGATATACGCACAATGCCACTATGGCAAAGACAAGCAGGACCAAGACGAGAGTGCGGTCGCGTTGCCGAAAGAGGGAAATGGGGATTTGCTGATAGGCCAGTACCTGACGGTTTTCCAGATCTTTGATTACCACAGGAGCCAACTGCTCGCTTGATCCGATGATGGCAATCGTGCTAAGAATATTGCGGGTTGCTTGTGAGTGATAAAATAAATTATGGAACCTCCCCATGAAAAAATAGGGGAGGAGAGACTCGTTTTCTACATTATAGCCTATATGAAGTGGGATGAGAACAATATGGGTCTCATCTGTAGTTTCGTGCTGCACCACATAGTAGGCCCTCTTGTCAATACTCCAAACCGGATTGTTTTTAAAATAACTCAGGCGGTTGATATGCTGAGAAGAGGGCAAAAACTCGGTATCGCTCCATCTGAGCAGACGGCCCGCGGCATCGTAATATAAGTGGGTTGCCCGGGCTTTTTTGTCATACGTGATCTCGGGTGGAGCATTGGTTTCATAGTGCTCTAGTATGGTCCTGAAATCTTCCTGAAGAGCAGACTGAACCTCCAGATAGATTTCAGAATCTGCCCGGGAAAAATCGTACACATACATGATAGAACTCACGAGCAGGAGCAAGATCCCCAGAATCAACCAGGGCATTCCTTTTCGATATACCTGTTCTTCCATCGCCACTTCCAGGTTTTGTGTCACAAGGAAATTCCTCGCTGGTATTTAAGGGGTAAGATAGGAGATTTCCTATGGACGAACAATGGGAATCCGGCGGGCTGCCGCCCCGTTTGGTGTCCGACCCTTTCGCATCCTATCAAAAACTATGCACTTTGGCAGCGTTGAAAGAACTTTTTTTGATTCAGGTGAAATAATCATGTCCTTCTCCGAAAAGCCCGCGTCACTGCATCAACTCCATCATCGCTATCGCAGCTGCTTCTGCCCGCTGCGTCACTTCTTCCCGCGGGGTCTCGTCTCCCACTTCATAGGTGATGAATTCGGTTCGTAATTCATTGAAAAAGAAGTATTTGGCAGAAGGAGACGCCATGTCGGTTGCCTCTGTGTCTGGTTCATAGCCAGGAATAATGGCTCGAATCCTGTTTAGCCAAAGGCTCGTGAAGCCCTGCCGATGGGTCTGCATATCGTCTGTAAAGACATAGTACATATCGGAATCTGTGGAGTGAAAATCTATCGCAACATCTACCGAGATACCCTCGGCTACGGTGTTGATCAGATAATCGCGCACCGCTCTGGTCTCTGGCTGATGAAAGTTGGCCCAATCCCGGTTCAGATCTACCCCTCCGCCAGATTGTCGCCAATGGCCAAGGTCGATCCCGTCTGGATTGAGCATCGGAATCATCACAATGCGAAATTTTTCTCTGAACGATTTGGCCAGTTCACTCTCTCCCAGCACTGTTTCCATAAATGCCTGGGTAGCCAGATAGCCTGTCACCTCAGGCGGATGCTGACGCCCCATCACCACGATCCAGTTACTGCTTCCCAGATTGCCAAAATTGGTGAGGTTGATCGGTTTCCCCAGATGACTGTAGCCAAGGCAAAGCTTGACTCCTTCATGTTCTCGCCCGATTCTTTCTTCCCAGGCATATACTGAGTCAGAGGGAAAGCGCTCCTGAGCTGATACCCATAGCGGTTTTTCGGTGATAGATACCGGGAAGGTGAGACTGAATGTGGTCGTGTCTAGCACCAGATCGCTGGCCGCCACCGGGCTCCACTGCGACCCGTCGGTGGAGAGCTTGGGCACATAGCGATGCTTGTAGCCGGGGTAGCTCAGGGTGAGCTTGAGTTGGCGAGGTGAGGTGCCCCACACCTGAAAACCATACCAGGCACTCTTGTTAATCGGTTCATTTTCAGGCAAAATGGTGAGGGTATAGGCATCGGGCCCGGTCTGCTCCACCGCGCTGAGTCTGGCACCTGAATATTCATTGGAAAAACTCACCCTGCCTTTATCCATGCGAAAGGTTCGTTTCACTTCATAGCTAATGGGGCGGTCCTGGGTTTCTGTAGCGCCGGCAGGATCATAGTCTGTTTCTTTCAATGTTGGGCCACATGAGACAGTCAGCAGGGCAAGAAGACAAAACAAGAACCGATTCATAGATGAGTTTTGAGAAAGGTAGGAAAGAGCCGATGAAGTGCCAAACAGAACCATGCATGACGATGAGCAACCTTTAGTATTTGTCTGATTGAAAATAGGATTTTCTGCAAACTTGGCACAAAAAAAAGAGGCTGTCTAACCAGGACAGCCTCAGCCTAATATTTCAGAAACCGGAAGGAAAAAAGAAATTCTTATCGAAAGCTCGCAACCTTGGCTTGCCAGCTTTGGACGCCATCGGTCACCCTAATGATGTACAAGCCTGAAGGAAGGAAATCGAGTGCAATTTCAGACGCTTGTCCTTGCCAATTGCGGGTGTGAACGATATTTCCACCTAAATCAGTGATGGTAAGCACCCCGTTCATGGGATGACTAAGAGTAACCAAAAATCCTGACTGATAAGGCTGCGGGGTGACAGTGAGGGGATAGCGTGTTTTGAATCTGACCATCTTGGCAGGGGTGTACACAAAACTGCCATCGGTGAAGTAGATCTTGAGTCGATAGAGGGCATTGGATTCGCGCCCTTGCCTCATATCCTGAAACTCAAATACATTTCCGAAGATCGGAAGGCTCGTACCACCAAGACTTAGAAAGTCTGTGTTGGCATCACGCCTTTCTACCATGAAGTGAGAAATGCTTTCTTCACCAGAAGAAACCCACTGAACAAAAACCTCCCCATTTCGCTCGGAAATCGTGAGAGGGATGGAATAGTGGGCGTCGGCCTCGCGCTCAAAGGAGATCTGCTCTGGTTTTTGGACCAGATCAGGCGCCCCAAGGTTAAACGCGAGAAACCACGGGAGGAGGATGGATGATATCAAGAGCAAGCGTCGATTCATAACTTCCACGAACAATTTCGAAAGACTGACGAAATGGTCGTTATGTCTCGTCAAGGTTTGCAAGATCAAAAATAACGATCGATTGGCCGAAAGATCTTGTAACGTTGAGCGATATACATATGAGAAATTTCTATTCTCGGGTACAAGTTACGAGATAAAGCTAACCCGATAACCCTGATGTTAGTTTTGGTAGGAAAATGACAAAGTTTTATATGCTCTCTTCATAGAATGGCAAACAAGGGGGGCATGACCTCTCAGAGATAGAATTTTTATGAATTTCGGCCCTCGGCAAGTCAAGTTAGAATTTTTGCATACCTGTTCCATTTTTTGAGAATTTACGCAAAGCAATCCTTGTCCTTACAAGGCTCCCCCTGATAAGGTGCTTCCCTTGCTCACGAATGGATAGCAGGAGAATGCCAGAAAAGGCCTCTTTTGAAGGGAATCCATCTGTGTTCGGACAGAGGATTATGTTTTTTTTCTGCCCAATACCTCAAACACTTCGATCCTTGTTTTCTTGCCTCTCACTTCGATAGGACCCCATGATTTCACCTCTACAAGATCCGATACTTTTCTGTGTACCAGTTCACTAATCAAGATCGAATTGGGCGCTTCTCTGGTGAGTGTTTCGATTCGTTTGCCGGTATTGACGGTGTCGCCAGTCACAGAGTAGCTGATTTTGTCTTCTGAACCAAGGTTTCCAGCAACCACCAACCCTGAGTTGACGCCAATTCCAATGGTAACTTCTCGCCCCAAAGTAAGTTGATGCCGCTCATTGAGCAATTTGCGCATTTCCATCATGTCGATGGCACAAAGCACTGCATTGCGCTCGTTGTGTTGCGCAGCTATGGGGGCTCCAAAACAGGCAAATACCTCATCTCCCACAAACTGATTTACCGTTCCGTTGTGTCGCTTTACCGCCTCAGTCATGAGGGAGTAGTAGTCATTGAGAAAGGTCACTACCTCCTTGGGTTCGAGGTCTTCGCTCATGGGCGTGAAGCCCCTGATGTCGCAAAAAAGCACCGTCACTTCCTTGGTTTCTCCATCGAAAATGGAGGCAGAAGTATTGCTCAGCGCTTTCTCCACTACGGTTTCTGGCACATATTTCATGAAGAGCTTGAGGGTGCGTTCCTGTTCTTCCACTTTATGCTGAAGCTCCAGGAGAAGGCGTTTGTTATGAATTTGCAGAGCATAGAGCTGCCGCGCATTTTCGATGGTCATCCGTAGCTCCTGCTCATCCCAGGGCTTGGTGATGTATCGGAAAATTCGGGCATTGTTGATCACATCAATGATGGCTTCGGTATCCGAAAAGCCCGTGAGAATCATGCGGATGGTGTCGGGATAGTCGGCCAGGGTGCGCTCCAAAAATTGCACACCAGTCATGCCAGGCATTCGCTGATCCGTAATGATGAGATGAATGTCATGTTGCTTGAGAATTTCCAGTCCTTCTTCTCCGCCTAGTGCTGTAAATACCGTGTACTCGCGACGAAAAGTGGCTTTGAAGGAAATGAGATTCTGAGGCTCATCATCGACATAGAGAATAGCAAAGTCTTTGGTCATGGACAACGATTCAGTAGGGAGCTGTATGGCTGGAGTAACGGTCATGGGGAGGGATTCGTAAACATCATCGATCTGAAAGTAAGGGAACTTTTGCTACAAAGTGGGCACCTTGTCTTCCAAATTCTGGTAACCCTGTACCCAATAACTCATACCTGGCGCTAAGGTTGGCAAGTCCCACGTGTGTAGAGACAACAACTTCGTTGCGAGGTTGGTAGGTATTCTTCACTACAAAATGCTCACCTTCTACCAGTAATTCAACCATTAGGGGCTGAGATTTGGAAACAATGTTGTGTTTTACCGCATTTTCCACCAGAAGTTGGAGGGTCATCGGGGGAAGGTGGCGCCCCAAATCCTTCTCTGGCACCTGTGTATAGACCTGTAGGGCATTGTCAAAGCGGATCTGCTGAAGAAACAAATAATGTTTTACAAACCCAAGTTCCTGCTCCAGTGGCACGGTGATCTCCTGATCCAGCTCCAGCACGTAGCGGTACACACGGGTGAGGCGTGAGATAAATGCTTCGGCCAGGACAGGGTCTTCATGAATCAAGGTGCTCAGGGTGTTGAGCGAATTGAATAGAAAATGTGGGTTTACCTGATTTCGTAAGGTCTCGAACCGAGACAGGATCTGCTGTTTTTCCTGCTGCTCTGTTTGAAGCTGTAGTTCTGCTTTTTCTACTTGAAGATTTCGGTTTTCACGGCCCAACTGCCAGGATTCTACCGCACGGTCCAGGATCAGTTTTAGATCCTGATACACCCAGGGCTTGGTGAGATATTGCCATGCCTGTGCCTCATTGATAGACTTTACGATTGCGTCCACATCACTATAGCCAGTGAGAATGATGCGCTTTGGCTCCGGAAACCGCTCTTTGACTTCCTTGAGCAGCTCCACCCCTGTCATGCCAGGCATCCGTTGATCGCTCACTACAGCAGCAATATCTGCCTCATTTTCGAGGATCGAGAGGGCCTCGCGGCCACTGTTGGCAGTGAACACCTGATAGGATTTTCGAAAGGAGGCCTTGAACGCAGTGAGGTTATTGGGCTCGTCGTCGATAAATAATATGGCAGCTGTTGTACTCATGAGGGATCGATCTGGCGAATGGAAATGAGTGGGAAATCAACGCAAGAGAGGCAGTTACCCGATACAACGAATCGAAAAAGTCTTCAGGGATATGAGAGGGCATCAGACCAACGGCTGTTTCAGGGAGTCACCTGTTGTGGGAGCACAATTCTGAACAAGGCTCCCCCCTCAGGTGGCGACAGAATGTCGATCGTGCCACCATGCTTTTCGATGATGCCAAAGGTGATAGAGAGACCGAGCCCCGTTCCTTTTCCGACATCCTTGGTAGTGAAAAACGGGTCAAATATTTTGGATTGAATGCTTTCTGGGATGCCGGGGCCGTTGTCTTGGATCTCAATCTCCACGCCGGGTTTGCCTTGATGGCTCACTTCGCGGGTGCGAATGGCAATCTCACCGATGGTGGTTTTGGTATTGGCCATGGCTGGGCCAGCTGCGTCGTCCATGGCCTGTATCGCATTGCTGATGATGTTCATAAATACCTGATTGAGCTTGCCTGGCATGCACTCTATTTGCGGGAGCCGCGCAAAATCACGGCGGATGATGAAGCGATCCTTGATCGAGTTGGCGAGCAGGGTGAGGGTGGATTCGATCCCTTGATGCACATCAGCCATCTTGAAACTGTCTGTATCTGAGCGGGAAAATATCTGTAGGCCATCTACAATCTGCTTGGTGCGCTGCGCGCCTTCCTCAATTCCCTGAAGCAAGAGGGCCATTTCTTCGAATAAAAACGGGGCGTCGATTTCTGCACAGTAGGCCTTGAGTTCTGCGAGCTTTTCTGCGACATCTTCTCCATGCTCCAGCTCCTGAAGGCGGGTGAAAAGCGCCCTGATCTCTTCAAAATCTCGCTTGAGCGGCCCCACATTGCCTTTGACAAAGTTGATCGGGTTGTTGATCTCATGTGCAATTCCGGCTGTGAGCTGTCCCAATGAGGCCATTTTTTCCGATTCTACCAGCTTAGACTGCGCCTTCTTGAGTTTGGAGAGGGTGGTTTCCAGCTCTTTGTTTTTATCGCCGAGCAGCTCATGCTGGTCTGCAATGGCCTCTTTCTGCCGTTTTAGCTCAGCGGTTTTTCGAATGATTTCCTTGTGCTGTGCCCAGATCTCGGAGGTTCGTTCATACACGATTTTCTCCAGGTGCTCATTCTGAACATGGAGCCGCCTCGTGTTGAGCTTCACGGTGCCATACACCATGCCTGCTGCCACGAAGAGATAGGCCAGCATGGCCCATGGCGTTCGATACCAGGGCGCCGAAATTCGAAAAGAATAGACAGACTCAGCACTTTCCTGTGCGTAGAGATTTCTGGCTTTCACCCGGAAGGTATAGTCGCCAGGTGGTAAGAGGGTATAGTCCTTTTTATATTCTGATTTCCAGGGAGACCAGGTTTTATCCCATCCATCGAGGAAGTAGCTATACTGCACCTCTGATTCACTTTTGTAGTAAGGTGCGGCATATTGAAAGGTGATGGAGTTGTTTTTATAAGGCAACTCGGGTGTTTCACCATGTAGCGCCGGAAAACCATAGAAGAGCACGGAGTCTTCTCCCGACAGCACCTTTCGAATCAGGGGTCTGAACACGGCCTCTTGCCGCCTCGGTGCCAGGGTGTTAAAGGCAAATAGCCCCTCGGGCGTGCCAATCCAGGCATTTCCATAGGGACCGGAATATACTTCTCCCCACACCTCAATGTCAGAAAGCTCGCGCAGGGCTACCGAGTCGCGGGTATAGCTGCCAGATTCGCTGGGAATGGCCAGCTCCAGCCATCGCTTATTTTCGCGATAGCGCTCAATCCAGAGTCTGTGTTCTTTGTCTTCTGCCATTCGCAGCACACCGATCTCACTTTCGGGGCCACTGATCCCGATATTTGTTTCAGGCACAAATGTTTCTGTTGTTTTGTCAAATACCCAAATGCCGTTTTCTGTGGCCAGTGCTATCTCTCCTCGCCATTGATACATACCCTGTGGCATAGGGAAGCTATCTGGAAGGCGCACCAGTGAAGATGACAAAATCTGAAGATGCTCAGGATCTAGCACGTGTCGATGAAACACCAGCGGGTTGAGCATTTCCTGAAGCCAGAGCTCACCCGATACAGTTTCCACCCCCGCAGCAAATCTCCCGGGGATTCGCAGGTTGCTTTCTTCCTCGTATGCCCACTTCTTGCCGTCATGATGCATGACCTCTAGCCCATCCACCGTAGAAAGACAGTACAGCGACCCGGGATAAAGGGCAGAGGTGAATGTTTTGAAAAAACCTCTCGCTCCCGGGATTGGGCTGGACTCAAACCCATTAATTTCATACAAGCCCCGGATGGTGACAGCAATAAGTCTTTCCCGGTCGCCTGAGTTAACCAATTGTAGAGACCACGACTCCATTTCCAGGCCCTTCACTTGCTCGAATTGATTGCCAATCAAGCCAAATACGCCCAGCGTAGTGGTCGCGTATAAGCGTTTGTTGAAATGCTTGGCAGAAAAAACGATGCCCGATAGCCCGCTCGACTCGTTCCATTGGGTGAGCGGTGCGGAAATATCTACCCGCGAAATGCCTTTAGATAAGGCCAGCCAGAGCGTCCCCTGACGATCTTCATAGGCATTCAACACCAGGTTGTCTTGCAGCCCGACTTCGTCGGTGAGATGTTGGAGGATGTCTCCATCTTTGGTAAGGATATAGACCCCGGATTTGACCGTGCTCACCAGAATCCGATGGTCGCGCAGGCTAAAAAGCCCGCTAAACAGGTCTTGATTGAGGGCATTGGCGAGCTCGTTTTTCCAGGGGGTGACCTTGATGGCGGTATTGCTGATTTGGATCAGCAAAAATCCTTCTTTTCGGTCAAATCCGAGCATGGTGCCATCCCTCCGTTTCACCAGATTGGCGAGCCTGTAGTCGGCCAGGGCTTCGGCACCAGCCACTGGCACAAAATGCTCATGTTCCCAGCGAAGGAGGCCATTGGTGGCGTTTTGTACATACAGGTTTCCGTCAATCAGAAACATGCTGTTGCCGGGGCCAGATTGAGTGACGGGATAATGGAGCAGGGAGTCTCCGGTCCATCGGTAAAGTTGTCCTTCTTCCATCCCCCGAAACCAGGCACCTTTATTTGTGCCCAGCACTTCTACTGCTTCAGGCAGTTGATGAAACGTAGTGTCAAGTTGAGGGAGAAGAGATTGATAGGCTAGCCTGCCGAGTGAATCAGGTGCCAGAAACCCCATTTCGGCCACTCCACCCACATATACCGTGCCCAGGCTATCCGTAGCCAGAGACCGCACCGCCGTGCCATTTGGCAGGGGAAATAACCGCCAATGCACGCCATCATATTCCAGCACGCCCCTGAAGTTGGCAAAATACATGATCCCACGACCGTCCTGCACCACATCGTAGTTGGCCGAACTCGCCTTGTACACCCTGGGCTTGTAGTTTTGGATAAAGGGAATCCCCGACAGTTGGGGCCAGGCCGAAGCGAGTAAGGACATCAGCCCGAAAAAAAGAAGGAGTCGTTTTCTTATCATGCGTATTCAGAAGCTGATGAGCACATTATACGGAAATCTGCGGCCTTATGGTACAAACCTCTCGGATTGGATTTGTTTCCCGATTTGTCTGGCTTCTTCTATGATCTCCTCTTGATTGCCGGTAAGGAGCTTTCCTTGCTTCCACACGGGCTTTCCATGAATAATCACCCACTCCAGATCTGTGGCCTGAAGGCTGTAAAGTAAATGAGACATGGGGCTAAACATGGGGGTGGCATGAGGTGCATGAAGGTCATAGATCTGGAGATCAGCCAGTTTGCCTATCTCAATGGAGCCTGTCTCTTTTTCGATTCCCAAAGCCTTGGCTCCTTCTATGGTTCCGATGCGAAACCAGTCTTGCGCCGAGAGGATGGCAGGGTCCTCATGTAGTCCTTTTTGAATTTTGCTCCCTGTATGAAGCTCTTCGAGGAGATCGAGATCATTGTTGGAGGCGGCACCATCCGTGCCAGCAGCGACTGTGATGCCTGCGGCAATCATAGCGGGAATTGCGGCAATTCCGCTGCCAAGCTTTAGGTTGCTCTCCGGGCAGTGGGCTACTGCGCTCCCTTGATTGGCCATGATTCTCATGTCGTTTTCACTTAGGTGCACACAGTGAGCCGCCAACACATGCGGGCCGAGCACACCGAGGGACAAGAGGCGTTCCACGGGGGTTTGTCCATATTGTGCCACACTTTGCGCGACTTCCTGCCTTGTTTCAGAGACGTGAATATGAAGAAGAAGACCCAATTCCCTGGCGAGAGAATCACAGGCCTTGAGCTGGGCTGATGAAAGCGTGTAGGGCGAATGCGGCGCTACTGATATCCGCACCAGCGCATGACCTCGCCAGGTCTCCGCTAGGTGTTTGGTGAGAATCATGGCCTCTGTCGGGGTTTGGGCCGAAGGGGTCGGAAACATCAGGATTCCTTCGCCAATCACAGCTCGCATCCCCAGTTCAGCAGCTGCCTGGGCCACTTGATCTTCAAAGAAATACATGTCGTTGAAGGTCGTGGTGCCACCTGCGATCATTTCCAGAATGGCCAGTCTGGCTCCAATTTTTACATTTTCTGGATTGATATATGCTTTCTCCGCTGGCCAGATATGCTCTTCCAGCCATTGTTGAAGGGGGAGGTCGTCTGCCAGACCTCGGAATAAGGTCATCGGAGCATGAGAATGCGTGTTGATCCAGCCGGGGCAGATCAGCTTGCCATGGGTGTCAATGGTTTGGGTGGCCTGGTAGGCGGGCGCCATTTTTTTGCTACCAACATAGGCGATTCTTCCTTCCCTGATCAGGATTAGCCCATCTTCAATGATGCTGTTTTGTGCGTCGGCACTCAGGATGGTGCCACCATCCAATGCCCTGTCAAAAATCTCTGTATTCACTGTCTTTTGGCATTGAACCAGCGGAGCAGAAAGGAGAATTATGAATATGGTTTTGGAAAGCCGTCGGACTTGGTTCATTTTCACTTTTGTGTATATTTGGTCGAGTCAAATGAATCTAACTCAACATTATGAACCAACCCCTTTCTCGATTTGTCCTGATATTTTTTCTGCTTTTTGCAGGAGGGACATCTTTTGCCCAAACAGCAGTAACCACCGATGAGGCCAAGCTGAATGAGTTGCTGACTTCTTTCGTTGATTCTTACCAGTCACTGACTCAAACGAAGAATAAGCAAGCAGTTCTGCAATACTTTCATCCTGAGGCTACTTCAAACATTTATGTGTTCAATATTTCAGGCAAATCTAGGGTGTCCAATGGGAACGTTCGTGGGTTTGAGGCATATTTGGACAACCTGCTCCGCTCTCCCAATCTGGTCAACGTATATGAATTGGTTGGTGATCCTATGGTTAATGTAAGTGGAGAAGTGGCGACGATCACCTACAAAATTAAATATGAAATCAAGGAAGAAGATGGCATTTGGGTGAAAGGAAATGAGTTGGTGACCCTGGCACTCGAAAAAACCGGAGACAAATGGCTCATCGTTCACTATAATATTGTGCAGATCGAAGATGAGAAACTGAAAGGAACCTGTGTCTGTGAATTATTTGTGGGAGAAGGTGACGACGCAGAAGTTGTGTCCAAAACCACCGTTCCAAACGGTCGTAGTTATTCGACCAAATTCGACAACTTCGTATTTCGCACGGCTGAAAATGGTGATTGGGTGATCAAATCTCCAACCCAAACCTTCAAAAGGCTTTCTACAGGCAAGCTCGTCAAGGTGTCCGAAGAAGGAGATAGCATCGAGTTGGGTATTCCATCAAGCAAAAAAGAAACGGTTCTTATGATTCTTTCTGAAGGGATTTACAAAGAATCCTGCGCCAGAATCACAGTAAGATAGATATGTTGAGTCGCCTCAGTGAGGCAGAAGGGAGCGAAAGTCTGTTAAGATTTTCGCTCCCTTTTTTTGTCAATAAGGTATGGTTATATTCTGTATATGATATATATTGAGAGTCGTATAGGAGTATCATGAAAAAAGACATCCCCATTTCTCTTTGGGATCAATTCTACCGCCTCGCCAATGAGCTTGCTGCCCTTGCACCCTGGGATTGGATGCTTGATGTGGACTTATTTGGGGTCGTAGATCCCGATACAGGGGAGGTAAACTATTGCGGGATTCTCGGTGCGGGGGGCAGACCCAAAGGGCTTGCTATGCTCAGAGGCAGCAAAGGCCTTTTTTCCTTTGAGCGAATGCTGGACCAAGAACCTGAATATTTTCAGTTGCTGGAATCCTATCAATTAGATGGGGTGATTCTCACCTTTCAGAACCTGAGCTCTCTCTCCTCTTTGGAGTTGAATCTGTTGACTTCCACAGGGTTTTATCCTGAGGGTATGTTAGAAGCACCGATTCTCAAAGATCACACCCCCGGCTTTGTTCCCTGGAAAATCGATGATCCAGCACTCCTTCAACGTTTTCTCGTGACCCTCGACCAAGGACTTCAACTAGCCAAGAACTTTCGTCAAGATCCAGATTTACTGGACTACACGGGGGCACACGAAAAAAGGATCCTTGTCCGGATTCCTGAAAGAGACGCTTCTGAAACGCTCATCTGGAAAAATGATTGGATGCCCGAACCCAGTTATCTCTCTGAAATCGAGGCACCCGAAATCAATCGAATTTTTCTCAGGAGCAACTGCTCTGATCTGCCGCGGCTCCCGGAAGAGTGGACCACAGACCTGTTTTACTTTCCTCAACCCATTCACACAGACGAAGAAAGGCCCCATCTTCCGCAGATGGCCATTCTGGCGATCAAGGAAAAAGGGGCTATCATTGGCCGAGCCAAGTTTCAGCAAGGGGAGGTTGCTCAAGGCATCGAGCAGCTATTTCTGGACACTGCAAAGCGCGCCGGAGGGCTCCCCAAAAAGCTGATCGCCACACGGCCAGAGTCATTTGCTATCTGGCAACCTCTAGCCAACTCCCTGTCCATTGATATTCAACTCCGGACAGATGAGTTGCTGATGGAAGAAATCAAGATCAGGTTGATCAACTCCATGCTCGGGTAGGCTTCATTCGGTCCAGCCTTCCCGAAGCTGCTTGTCCACCAGTGCTAGTCCCTGTGTGAGGCTGTGTGGCTGATATCTTAATTCTGTTTGGGCTTTGAGGATGATGAATCCCGTCTTGGGAGGACGCTTGGCTGCCTGGTTCAGAGAACTGGATTCAATTTCAGTGATGAGGCTTTTGTCGAGTTTCCAGTGATCGGCTACCTGATGCACAAGCTCAGAGATGGACATCATTTCTCCTCCTGACAGGTGAAAAATCCCCCTGGCATCTTTCATTACCGCAGCGAGGGTGCCGGCTGCGAGATCTTCGGCCAGAGTAGGGCAGCGCCATTGGTCGGATACTACCTTGATCTCTTTGTTCTCTTCCAGCGATTTTTTTGCCCACAAAACAATGTTACTTCTAGACATAGCAGGCGTAACACCATAAAGCAGCATGGTGCGAAGGATGGCCCAGTCCACGCCGCTATTCTGCACGATCTCTTCTGCTTTGAGCTTGGCTCCCCCATAATAGTTGAGTGGACGAGGTTCTGCTCTCTCTGTATAGGGTCCAGCTTCTCCGTCAAAAATGAAGTCGGTGGAGATATGGATGAATCTTGTGCCGTATTCCTTGCATAGGCTAGCCAGAAAGGCTACTGCCTCTACATTGTATTTGTCGCAGGTTTCGTGATCGGTCTCGCATTGATCCACCAGGGTCATGGCAGCTGTATGAATCAGATCGGTGGGCCCAACTTCCTGGAAAATTCGCCTCCAGCCTTCGGTATCTAGCAGGTCAAGGGGCTCATAGTGATACCCACCCCTGAGCGAGTGCCGATTGATGCCCCGCGAGGTAGCAATGAGTTTTATTTGTGGACGATCAGCAAGAAGGTAAACAAGCTTTTGGCCTAGGAGGCCGTTGCTTCCAGTAAGGATAATGCGTCGTTGCATGTGAGGCGGTTGCAGTTGAATGATTGTTTGTCAGTGCGAATATTTTCATTCTTCTGCAGTTTTCCGCGTCATTATCCCCCGATTTGATACAATGCTTCTCCTTGTACACTCACCATCATGAGATCTGCCTTGGGAAAATCTGCCTGAGCAGTTAACAGGGCTGATTCGGCTTTTTCTGCATTCTCAAAAAATCGGTACACCACCGCAAACTTTTTTGTGCCATCGGCAAGATTTACTTCCAGATAATGAGGTACATCCTCCCCGGCTAGCAAGTGAGTGCTTACGCGGGTTTTGGCCATTTCAGCAGTCGTAGCCCACTCCACAATCACGAGATAGAGGTGTTCGGGTTTGGGACTCATGCTGCTGGGATTGGCCATGATTTTTGACAAAGACTTCTGGAAAGCGGACCCCTCCGTTTCGGTGATGAATGCCTCCCTCGATTGATTTTCGGTAAGATAAGGGTAGGCGTCTGTACTGATTCCATTCACAAAAAAGCTTGCCTGCCCCCTCGCCGTCGGATCGTTTACCTTGTGGACATCGCTCATATAGAGGACCGAGCTTTGAAAAGTTTCCTTGATCCTGGCCTGATAAGGATTTGCCTCAAGGCCCATCAGTTCTTCTCCTACCTGCACCATCTCTGCATAGGGAGACATGTCCAAAAACGGGTACTCCCCGTTGTAGGAGCGTGTTTTAGCGTCTTGAAACTGGCAAAACAACCGGAATGCCTTGGAGGCATAGCGATCCATTTCTGCTTGTAGAAAAGGGGCTGGCCCAATAGAGGTAAACATGCCTTCGGCAAAGGTCATTTGCATTCCCAGCTGCTCGAGTTCGTCCTGAAGGGCATTGTAGTCGTCATTCAGGGTGTTGCCGTTATCTTTGGTTTGCAGCGCTGCCTCCACTCTTGGTATCAGCACGCTATCGCGGGTCTCAAGGGTGGAGATAAGGCTGGCCTCAGAGTTTATTTGTCCAGATATAAGGGTTTTTCTGGCGAAGACATCGAGTTCCTTCAGGATATCATCTTCACCTTGAAGCACTCGCGTCAAAGTTGGAAATTTTGCCTGAAAAGAAAAGTCCTGGGCCAACCGGGCGTTGGCTCCATCGAGTCCTCTAGACCGTTGATCAAGTGGAGATTCTGCTCCCTGTGGCAGGGCGATGTTTCCATTGCTGCCTCCTTCGTCCTGCACATTGGCAGAGGATGAGCCTGATTCACAGGCGGTAAAAAGGGCTAGCCCCAGGAAGACGATATACAAATGTCGAAAGTTCATATAGTCAAAACGTTGGTTCAATATACGGAAAAGGCTCTGCGGGGGGCAGTTTTCCTGCAAAAACATCGAATTATTCCCTCTTGGTCTCCTTTTTTCTCAATTCAGGAAATTTTGTCTTGATATGGGAGAAAGGGGAAATGCTCTTCATGCAGACCTGGTCTCATCATGTCTCAAAAGTGGGGAAATTTGTTTCTAAATACGCAAGAATTCGGGATGGGTCAGGTGTAGCCGATCATAATCTTACATAAAGGGAAAGTGTGCATGGTATTCGCAACTGATTCTGCATAAGCTGATAACCCATGCGTGTGCTCGCTCTGATGTTTGTAATTTCCTGGATGGCAATTCCTGGCCCTGGTTTTCAAAAGCCGCTCTTGAATGCCGATATTACCGAAGATGTCCCATCGTCATGCAGGATTCTCCTATCAGACCCGCTCACAATATTTCTGCCTCATTCAGGCAAAACTAGTGTAAAGCTTTATAACGTACAGGGAGGCTTGGTCTTATCTTCCTCCTCGGATTTTGTTGATGCAGGGGTTTACCGGCCCAGCATGTTGTTTCAACACCTTCCTGATGGCGTGTATGTGCTGGACATTGTCTGTGACGGGCACCGCTGGGTTAGTAAGTTTTTGGTGCGTAGAAAGTGATGTTCTCCCGGTCTCATAGGAATAGAATCGCGTAGCCGAGAGCATAGAGACCTGCTCTCGCCATGTTTTTGATTTTCTCTCCTCAAAGTGCAGGGCGCTACCTCAGCCTCCAATGATATGACTTGGGCTGGCATTGCCGTGCTCCATGGCATCAATCTCCTCAAGCAGGAGCCTGAAGGCTTCATGAGACAGCCCCATAATATCCTCACGGCCAGCTACTTGTCGGGCATTCCCCTTTATCCAAATACAGGATTTATCTTCTGCTCCCAGCAACACAAACGGTAGCTGTCTTGCCCTGATCGCTTCGATCTTGGCAGCGGTGGTCTCATTGGGCGTATCCAACAGAAGGATCCCATCGAGATGGGCATTGAGTAAAAACTGCAAAGCTACGCCCTCCTCTCCAACCTGAAGGATCAGGTGATGGTGATGCACCCTCGCCTCTGCTACGAGTTCTTCGAGGATATTGGCAAAGAAGGGAGACTGAAGATGTGGAAACAAGACCCCAATGGTGTAGGTTCGATTTTCCCGCAGGTGTCTTGCCGACACATTGGGGCGATAGCCCAGCTCCATCGCCAGTGCTTTTACGCGTTGCTGGGTTTCCTCAGAAATCCTGTGACGTCCATTCAGTGCACGAGACACTGTGGAGGCCGACAGCCCGAGGCGGGTAGCGAGTTCGAGGATGGTAACTTGTTTTTTTCTCATCACGGGGGCGCGTGAACTTTCATTAAACTAGCCAAAGTCATTCCAATGGCTATCATGAACCCTCATGCTTGACCTGTATTTCCCAATTTGAGAAGCTCCTCATTGTCATATCGGGAATTGGGCTGTTGCATCCACGCGAGTTCGTTCATCGCTCTGGCCAATGTATCCGCATGAATGGCGCCTGCCTGGCTTATCCCAACCAAGTCCAACAGCGGATTCAAAGCCGAGAACATCTTCGTGGCAATGGATTCTCCGAGTCTGGATTCTTGGCGGTCGCCGAGCAGCAGCGAAGGCCTTACAATCACTACTTCAGGAATCCCGCTGTTATATAAGGCGGTTTCCATGGCAGCTTTTGCCCGATTGTAGAAAAACATCGAGTTGCTGCTCACGCCCCGGGCAGAGATCGCAATCATTCTGCGCACCCCAGCCTCCGCACAAGCTTTGGCCAGAATTTCTGGCAAATCCACGTCTATTCGCCAGAAAGCCTCTTTTGATCCTGCTTTTTTCATCGTTGTGCCAAGGCAGCAAAAGGCCACTTCCGCCGACAGCTTGTCTTTGAAAGAGTCAGGCTCAAAAAGATTTACCGCCAATGAGGATGTTTTATTATCTTGGATTAATTCAATTGGATGGCTTCTCCCTATACAGGTGATTCCGCTCCAGCGAGGATCCTTTTTCTGAATTCGCCACAGCTGACTGCCCACAAGTCCCGTTGCTCCAAAAATAATGGATTGTAGTGCATCACGTTTGTCATTGTTTTCGACACGTTCGATCATAATTTTTCCCACTTCGGGTACTTGTGTTGGATTTTCGTGAAACTTAATGGCACGAATTTGGGTAAAGATGGATACATTGCACCATAATATTTACCGCAGATGAAGCAGCTACGTTTACTCTTTTTGTCTTTGACACTTGTTTTCGCCCTTCCCGCTATGGCTAGCGGCTTTGGAGGCCCCTCTTCAGACGGGGTAGAAACCCTTAGAATTGAAGCTTCCGTTTTTCCCAACCCTACCAACGGTGTTTTCTTCCTCAACATCGACAGCCAGTTTTCGGAATCTTTTGAAGTGAAAATCGTTAACCTCATTGGCCAACCAGTCAATGTGCGCGAAGTTTATACAAACGAAAGAACCCAGTTTGACCTTTCTGGTCTTCCTAAAGGGGTGTATTTCGTGAAGATTAAAGTTGATCAGCAGCAAGTTGTGAAGAGAATCATCCTTCAATAGCTTTACTCGTCCCTTCATCTTCGGTAATAAATATGTCAGGTGGCCTTTGGCCACCTGATTTTTTTTTGTCTCAGGCCTACTACACAAATGTATATCCGCAGCAGACTTTTATATACAAGTCAAGTAATAGGTCGAAAAAGAAAGTGCTCCCGGGAGAGGGTTTCCCCTTCAACCTTTTGTGAACGCCAAATTCCTTATCTTCATGGCAGAGAACCGCATTCTACAAGTCGAAGCCTTTTCCTTCGGGATTACACGCGAAATCAGCCGGGGATTCGTTTCAACTTTGATCTTGTAGCCAATCCTGCTTCGATTCCATGAGCCAATTCCTGACTTTTCCTTCCTTTCGCCCATCCCGTCTCTTGCTCTTGTTCCTCTTTGGTCTGCTCCTGATTCCAAACAAGGCGCAGGCCACCCATGTCATGGGGGCTGACCTCACCTATACTTGTTTGGGAGGAAATCAGTACCAGTTCACCCTGACCATGTATCGGGATTGTGATGGGGTGGCCGCATTGCCAGCCTATAATATCGATATTTCCTCGGCTAGCTGTGGGCAAAATGCTGTTTTAACCCTCACGCAGAATTCTGTTATCGATATTTCTCCTATTTGTCCGGCTTTGCTGCCCAACTCCTCCTGCAATGGAGGGCCCTTGCCCGGTGTGCAGCAATATATTTACTCGGCCATTTACACCTTCCCAGCTCAGTGTACGGATTGGGTAATATCCTGGGCCGAATGTTGTCGCAACAACGCCATCACCAATGCCAACATCATTTCCATTGCCAACGGCACAGAAACCTATATAGAGGCTACGCTCGACAATCTCACCGTGAGCTGCAATAGCTCCCCCACCTTCACCAATATTCCCACACCTTATGTTTGTGCTGGTGAATTGTTTCAGTACAACCACGGTGCCGTGGATCCCGATGGCGATTCGCTCGCTTATGAGCTTGTGAACCCGCTGGAAACGACCCTTGGCTTGCCAACCAATGTGAACTATATTCCTCCGTTTTCTGCTACCTATCCGGTTAGTACCATTCCGGCAAATAGCTTTGGGTTTGACCCCGCGACCGGACAGCTCACCTTCACACCCGATGTGCAACAGCGAGGCATCACGGCCATTTTGGTTAAGGAATATCGGAATGGCAAACTCATCGGTACCACGATGCGGGACATCCAAATTGTGGTGCAAAACTGTACCAACTCCCTTCCTGTGTGGGGAAATCCAACTGCCGTAGCCGGTGGCACGCTCAATGGGCAGGTGTTCACAGTCTGTGCGGGCAATACGTTGAGCTTTTCTATCGGCGCCTCTGATGTCAACGCGGCCAATGTGTTGGCGCTTTCCAGCAATCTTGCGACTTCTATTCCTGCGGCTACCCTTAATTCAGTTGGGAGCAATCCCATTACGGCAGGGTTTTCCTGGGCTACCAGCCTCACAGATGTGGGCATACACTCTTTTACCCTCACCGTAAATGACGGCGCCTGCCCGATTTTGGGAAGGCAAACTGTCGGCTTTGAAGTGTATGTGCAAGGGCCGGTTCAGGTATCTGCTTCAGACCAGACCGTGTGTCCTGGCACAACCGAAACGATCGAACTCAGAGCTCAAACTCCAGGATCTCCTGGCAATGGAACCTATACCTGGACGCCAGCCACAGGCTTGTCAGATCCCACGAGTTCCGCTCCTTCTGCTACTGTTTCGGAGGCAATTAGCTATACTGTTACCTTTTCAGAAGGAGTATGTAGCTCCACCGCAACGGTAGATATTGAGGCAGTCGGCGAACTTGTCGTCACGCCGGATACGAGCCTTTGTTCGCCCGGGCAGGTACCATTGTCCAGTAATTTTGTGTTGAATCTGCCCCCTCCGCCTGCATTTTGTGGGATCAGTACCAATACCTGTGGAGGTCCGGCAACCACATCCATTGTTGGCATTTCCACCCAGGCCACGGGCACGCTGGCGAATGCCGGTGGTGCCGGAAGTCCGTTTTTTGGCGCATATCAAAATGCTAGAACTCAACTTCTTTTCCGGGCCAGTGAACTAAATGCAGCTGGGGTAACCCCCGGAATTATTTCTCAAATCAGCCTGAATACCTCAAGTCTGTTTAGTGTAGGTGGATATAATGGATTCACCTTGCGAATGGGTTGCACAGGCGCTACAGAACTCACCGGATTTGAAGCAGGGCTTGCACAAGTCTTCACAGGGCTTTATACCCCTGTGTTGGGAGCCAATACCATTGTCCTCACCACGCCTTATGAATGGGATGGTTCTTCAAATCTGGTGCTCGAGTTTTGCTTCGCCAATGCAGTGGCTTCCGGATTTGACCATGTCACCTATACAAACACCAACTATAATTCGGTCTTTTTTGGGTTCAGTAATACGACTGCGGGGTGCAATCTCACCACGGGATTCTCTGCCACCCAGCGCCCCAACGTGAGCTTCACCTCTTGTCCACTTGCAGTTACACCTGTGTATAGCTGGACACCGGGCACTGGGCTCACAAGCACCACTGCACCCAGCCCTACCGCTTCGGTCACTGGTTCAGTCAATTATGTATTGACTGTCTCTACACCGGGCTGTGCCTTTACTGATACTGCTTCCATTACCCTTTCTGCACCGCCTACACTAACCCCGTTTGCAAATTTGCCACTCTGTGTTGGCGATAGTGTGACCATTGTTCCTGCCGGAACCAATCTCACTGGTACATTTTCCTGGACCCCTGCGGCGGGCCTTAGCAACCCCAATATATTATCGCCCACTGCCGCTCCTGGAATCAGCACCCTGTACACGCTCACGGTTTCCAATGCTTGTGGGACTGCTACCAGATCAGTGAATGTCAATGTTTTGCCTGCGCCACAAATCGTATTTCTAACCGCGACGGATGTTACTTGCTTTGGGGCGAATGATGGAACGGCTACAGTACTGCTGGCCAATCCAGCCAATGTTACCTATCAGTGGACACCATCCGCAGGGATCACTTCTACGGTAAGCAATCTGGCACCAGGGCCATACGCCGTGACCGTAACCGATGCAGGAGGCTGTTCATCGAGTGGCTCTATCTCGATTATTGAACCTCCTCTCCTGACGCTTTCGCTTGTTTCTTCAAATAACCCCACCTGTAATGCCGGAACCGATGGGTCCATCACCGTGCTGGCAGGCGGAGGCACCGCCCCGTTTGAATATTCCTCTGATGGCATCACCTATCAACCTGGTGCTACGCTGGCCGGTCTTGGAGCTGGGGTTTACAACGTACTGGTTAGAGATGCAAACCTATGTGTGGCTTCCGTTCAGGTTGCTCTCACAGAACCGCTGCCCATCGGTGGGCAGGTATCCGTGACAAGTTCGGATTGTTTGCTCCCCACCGGAACATTTACCATCTCAGGAGAAGGTGGGGCAGGTGGCTACAGTTACTCGATTGGAGGTGTCATGTTTCAGGGGTCCGGAACCTTCACAGGACTGGCCGCTGGACAATATAACGTCACGATTCAGGACTTGAACGGTTGCCTGGGTACCATTGTGGTGAGTGTCAGCGCGAATAATGCGCCTGTCGGGTCCCTTTCAGGGCTGGCCAATGTGTTGTGCTCGGGAGCTGCCACGGGCTCGGCTTCTGTTTCCGCTACGGGTGGGTTGGCTCCTTATCAGTTTTCTCTGGACGGGGTTACCTTTCAGCCTACCGGCACATTCACCAACCTGAGCGCTGGCAATTATACTGTGCAAATCACCGATGCCAATGGTTGCCCTGGCTTTTTTGATTTTACCATCCAGGAACCCACGCCCGTTACTGGATTTATCAGCAGCCAGATTGATGTTACCTGCCCTGGCGGGAGCGATGGAGGAATCCTGATTTTAGGCAACGGCGGAACACCAGCATATCAATACTCCATCAACGGAGTCGTCTTTAGCCCGGTCAGTACTTTCAATAACCTCGCGGCAGGGGCCTACACCATCACGATCAGAGATGCCAATTTGTGTTCGACTACGGTGCCATTTACCATGAATGAGCCCACAGCCCTGGGGGCAACAGTGGTTGCCCTCACGCCTGTCTCATGTTTTGGGGGAACAAATGGGGCATTTACGGTGTCTGGCACAGGAGGCAACGGCACATTCACCTACTCGATCAACGGGGTCAACTTTTTCCCTTCCGGTTCATTCACCAATCTAACCGGAGGAAATTATACCGTAACAGTGCGAGATATTGGCAACTGCGAAGGAACCGTTGTAGTCAATGTGCCCGAGCCAACCCTACTTGCGTTGACCGCTGTCAAAACCGATGTCTCCTGTAGTGGCCTCTCTGATGGCACAGCCACCCTGACAGCGAGTGGCGGTACGCCGCCCTACAATTACTCTCAGAATGGCATCACCTTTAGTCCCGCTACCACTTTTTCTGGCCTGGCCGCAGGAGCTTATACTTTTACCGTGGAAGATAGCAGAGGATGTCTGGCGACAGCCTCGATTACCATCGTTTCACCCCCCGCAGTCCTTGCAAATGTTCTCTCCTCTCAAGATGCCTCTTGTTTTGGAGCGAATGATGGGACCATTACGGTAGCTGGTGGAGGCGGTACGCCTGGCTATCAGTATTCGTTGTCGGGCCCGCCATTTCAGGCAAGTGGAACCTTCACAGGGCTCGCTCCAGCCAACTACACGGTAACAGTGAGTGATATCAACGGCTGCTTTACTTCGGTTGCCGTTCTTATTGCTGAGCCAGCAGCTGTGATTGGCACCGTGACGAATGTCTCAAATGTGGCCTGTGTAGGCGCGGCCAATGGCAGCATTACGGTTGCAGGAAGTGGCGGCAACGGAGCACCCTTTACCTATTCGCTCAATGGAATCAACTTTCAGACTTCTCCCACTTTTAGCGGCCTTAGCGCTGGTACCTATACCATCACGGTGAGAGATGCTAATAATTGCGAAGGGACCACCACTGCCACTGTTGCTGATCCGGTTGCTCTGATGCTCTCCTTGGTTCAGAACACTTCGGTGCTTTGTCCAGGTGGCAATACAGGCCAATTGGAGGTCATGGGGGGTGGAGGTACAGTCGTCACGCCTGGCATATATCAGTATGCCATCAACGGAGGGGCATTTCAGGCTTCGCCGATATTCCCTGGCCTCACGGCGGGCACCTACACCATCACGGTGAGGGACGATAATTTGTGCACCACAGCTCTTCCATTTACGGTAACAGAGCCTCAGGCGCTCGGACTTTCGGTGCTTTCCAGCATAAATGTGACCTGCTTTGGCGGATCAGATGGAGGCGTGACCTTGACAGGTTCTGGTGGCACACCGGGCTACCTGTTCTCTACAGACGGCGTGACGTTTCAGGCGAATGGCACCTTTGCTGGCTTATCTGCCGGGCCATTTGCCCTCACCATCCAAGACGCCAATGGCTGTACCGGCACAGCATCTGTGACCATCAATCAGCCGACACAGGTGCAACTGCAAGTGACCAACCTGCTGAATGTAGCTTGTTTTGGCGATAGCACGGGAGCCATTTCTGTGATAGGAACGGGAGGGAATCCCGGCTATCTCTATGGCATCGTGGGATCGCCCCTCGTGCCCATCAATAGCTATGCGGGGATTCCGGCAGGAGCATATCCAATCATCGTGAGCGATATTCTGGGTTGCGCCGATACGCAGATTGTGGTGGTCACCCAGCCCGGCCCCATTGGACTGGCCATTGATTCTACCCAGAATGTATTGTGCAACAACGGCGCATCAGGGGCTATCTACCTGAGTGTGGCGGGTGGCATTGGACCGTTTACCTACATTGCCAATGGCGGCGTAGGGCAAAATTCTCCGAATATCACCGGTCTCACAGCAGGCCCCTATCAGATCCTTGTCACCGATGCCGGTGGATGTCAGGATTCGGTGAGTACAGCGCTCACAGAACCTTCGGCCTTGGTGTTGACACCCGGAGCCATTACCAATGTCACTTGCCCTGGTGGCAATGACGGGGCGGCATCTGTTGTGGCAAGTGGTGGCACACCTGGCTACACCTACAACTGGATTCCGACCGGTGCAAATACACCTGCCGTGACGGCCTTGACTGCTGGTTCCTTCCTTGTAGATGTAACCGACCTAAATGGCTGCCTTGCTACCTTGCCTGTCAACGTTACGGAGCCAGCTCCCATTGTAGGAAATATCCAGATCACCCAGGGCATCTCCTGCTTCGGCCTCAGCGACGCTGCGGCAGTAGCCAACGCCTCCGGCGGTGCTGGTGGATATGTTTATGTATGGTCGGCAGGTACGGCCACGGGCAATTCGGTGGTGAATTTGCCAGCAGGCACGCATTATCTCACCATCACCGATGCTCTTGGTTGTGTGGGGCTCGATTCTGTGACCATCATTGCCCCACCCGGCATTTCGCTTTCCATTTCTCCGACCAACATCAGCTGCTTTGGCCTATCAGATGGGGCTGCCACAGCCAATGTGAGTGGTGGGGGAGGCGGATTTTCTTTTCAGTGGAACAATGATCCGCTGTTGAATACAGGCACAATTAGCGGTCTGGTTGCAGGTACTTACACGGTGGTCATCACCGATGCCAATGGTTGCCTGGGCTTTGATACCGTATTGCTCACCCAGCCTCCACTCATCAGCACGGTTGCTAGCGGAGCCAATGAGACTTGTACTGCGGCAAATGGAGAACTCTATGCAGTAGCAAGTGGTGGTGCAGGAGGGTTTCAATATGTCTGGAACAGTAGCCCGGTGCAGGCTGGAGATAGCATCTCTGGCATTCCTGCCGGGACCTATCAGGTGATTGTGACAGATCAGAACGGCTGTCTGGACTCAGCAACGGTGACCATCATTGACGAAACCGCGCCTGAGATCCAGGTGGCTCAGGTGGTGAATGTGAGTTGTGCCAACGGGAGCAACGGAGGCGCACAGGTGACCGCAACAGGCGGTACCGGGATCTATACTTTCAGCTGGAATACCCTTCCTATTCAAACAGGTGCTACGCTTAGCAATGTGCCTGCCGGAAGCTACACCGTGACGGTGGACGACGGGCAGTGCCAGACCACAGAAACGGTTGTGATCACGCAGCCGTTAGAGCTTATGGTGAGTATTTTGAATAGGGTGAATCCGAGTTGTGCTGCCTTTAGTGATGGGGCTATCACCCCTGTGGTGACTGGCGGCACGCCCGGGTATAGCTTTTTGTGGAGGAGCACGCCTGTGCAAACAGACAGCATCGCGTCCAATCTGCCTGGCGGCAACTATCGGGTAGTCGTGACCGACCGAAATGGTTGTCGAGATTCTATCTCTGCCTTGCTGGTAGCACCTGAGCCATTGGAAATGCTACTTTTTGGAGATTCGGTGAATTGCTTCGGAGAAACGACCGGTGTGGCCATCGCCACAGTCATTGGCGGCACTCGCCCTTACCAATACTCATGGTCAGGAACTACCGCCACCGGCGACACGGCCCGAAACCTCGGAATAGGCAACTATGGACTCACCGTGACAGATGCCAATGGCTGTGTGATTGGCGGAGAGGTAGCCGTGGGCGGACCTTCTGAGCTATTTGTAGAAGTGACCGGAACAGATTTGATATGTTTTGAAGGAAATGATGGAACAGCCTTGGCTGTGCCTTCGGGCGGCTCTGGTCCCTATTCTTTTTCCTGGACCTCTGGCGACAATGTAGATAATCCCCGGGCTCTGGCGGCTGGCACTTGGATCGTCACGGTCACTGACACCCGTGGTTGCTCTGTCGATGGTGCGATCACGTTGGATCAACCTGATCCATTGGTGGTGACCTTGGGCGAATTTGAAGGCGCATTTTGCGACCTGCCCAATGGATCCGCGACTGTGATTGCCTCGGGCGGCACGCCAGGATATGCGTTTGTATGGAACACAACCCCGGCTCAAAATGGCCCTCGGGCCACTGACCTGTATGGCGGCACGGCTGGCATTACCCCTGTGGTGACCCTCACCGATGCTAACGGATGTGTGCTGGCTGATACGGTTCGCATCCCCAATGATGCGCCTGCCATCGCCGATTTTACTACGGTGAATCTCGATCCAAGTCAGGAGATCCTCCTCAGCGAGGCCGATATTTTGTTTGATAATCTATCTCAGTTTGCTGTAGCCTACGAATGGGATTTCGGAGACGGAGCCTTCTCGGATGACGAAAACCCGCTTCACAGATTCCCACAAGAGGGACAATATCGCGTGGTGTTAACGGCGTGGGATGCGAATTTTTCCTGCCCGGATACTGCTTCGCTGTTGCTGCGAATCATTTATGACGGGTCCATTTTTATCCCGAATGCCTTTAGCCCAAATGGAGACGGCAGCAACGACGTGTTCTTCTTCTTTGGCGAAGGAATCAGGGAGGTAGAGGTCTCGATCTTTGATCGCTGGGGGCGCAAAATTGCGGTACTCAACGGCCCTGCAGATGGCTGGGACGGGACCATGATCGGCGGCGGAATCGCGCAGGAAGGGGTTTATGTCTATAAAATGGAAGGCAGATTGAACAATGGAGCCAGTCTTCGTCGCGGCGGCACGATTACGCTTGTGCGCTAGGGCGGAGCACTGGCACAAGGTTTTCGCGCACTTGCGTCTGAACGCTCTGGTTTAAGAAGGACCTTGAGGTTCTCTATAAAAAATCCTCCGGAGATATTGATCTCCGGGGGATTTTGTTGTGATCAGAACTGATTTGGTTCGATCCGGCAGCGTGTGAAATTATGTTGAAGGATTATCCATCTGAATCTCCTGATGAATGTCTTTGACTTTCTCTACGGCCAATCCAGTCACCTCGGCAATGTCTGAATAGGTGAGGGCATTTACCAGAAAGGGCTTAGATAGCAGCATCTTTTTTGCCGTTTCTAATTGAGTCTGTGTTTTTCCCACGTCAACCCCTTCGAGATAGCGGAGGTCTTGAGTGAGGTCGTAAGTAAAAGCCATGTTGCGTGATTGTAAGATGATCTCTTTGTGTAAATTACGTAAGTTGGAGAGTACTTCCAACTGTTGCATATATTTGTCGATACGAACTCCCTGGTTTGAAAGTTCTCTGAGTCTGAGGAGAATTTGTCGGATGACATCGGCGGGTTCGTGACCACGGTAATTGCATAAAATAGATAGAATGATCACTTCTGGGTGGGTAGAATTTACGAATCCATGATAATCGAAATTCTTCAGGTTCACCAGATGGTAGCGGTACCAGAGGTCGGGGTCACTGATTTCAGATGACATGGATGCTACCTCATTACCAATATACAGCACATATTGCCTGAGTTGGAGTTTGTGCTTTCTCCTCAAAATAGCGGCGTACTCCAGCATCCGGTCCACCATCTCTGAATCGTTTTTTGACTGAAACTCAATCTGGAGGAGGAAGTTCTTATCTATCTGCTCCGTTCTGACAAGGAGCAGAAAGTCCGGCCTCCTTTCGAGGGTGACTTGTACATCGAAAGGAATCACCTCCATGTAGGTGAGTTGTAAGCCAAGGACGCGGTCAATTAGCGCTGGGAGGATCTCCTCAATGTTTTCCTTAATGATTTTGTCGTAATCCTGAGCCATGGGTTGTGTGTTGGAATTTGATTCTTTTCTAGGAAGGATCTCCGGGACTAGTAGGCCCCGGAGATCAGCCTCATATTTCGCAATAATCATTCAACCAGCATCGCAGCTCCAAACACGCCGGCACTATCTCCCAATTTGGGGCGAAGGATGGGCGTGTACATCTTGTGATTGAACACATATTTTTCTACCTCGGCGACGCCACGATCGTAGAGCACACCGATATTGCTCACGCCGCCACCCAGCACGATGGCATCCGGATCAAGCAGGTTGATGATAGAGGCGAGTCCTTTGCCAAAAAACTCCACGAGCCGGTCGAGGGTGGCTGCAGCGTGTGGATCTGTGCCTGCCTGTGCGCGTTCCACGATTTCCTTGAGCTTGCGCTCCTCGCCAGAAATGCTGGTGTAATAGCGCTGCAAGTTGGGGCCCGACAAGATGGTTTCCACACAGCCTGTTTTTCCGCAGTAGCAAAGCCCGCCCGATTCGTCGAGGAAATTATGTCCCCATTCTCCGGCGATGCCCTGAAGGCCATTGAGCACTTTGCCATGCACCACGATGCCACCGCCAACGCCTGTGCCCATGATCACCCCAAATACCACCTCGGCATTCGGCACTTGGTCGGGCACGATGCCGAGCCTGGCTTCGGCAAGGGCAAAGCAGTTGGCATCATTGGCCATGAGGATGCTGAGGCCAAGGGCCTTTTCGACATCATCCTTGAGGGGCTTGCCGATGAGGCAAGTTGTGTTGGAGTTTTTGAGCGTATTGAGCTGCGGATCGAGGGCGCCGGGCGTGCCGATACCGATTTTGGTAGGCGTGAGGCCTGTCTCGTCCTTCAGCATGCCGATGAGCTTGGCAATTTGTGAGACAATGTGCTCATAGCCTTTTTCTTGCTCGGTCGGCACACGCAGGCGGGCAATGGTTTGGTAGCGGTTGTCTGCATCTACCACGACAGCTTCGATTTTGGTGCCGCCAAGGTCAATTCCCCAAATGGGTTTCATATTCACGAGGTTGGAAGGTTAAAAAAAGGACATGGAATCCTCCCATCAATGAAGTAAGACTGTGAAGGCCCTTCGTGATTCATAAAGAAATAGGAGGGACAATCGGGTTCTACCCTTCATCGTCAAAAGTAGTGGTGCTGAAAGTTGGGAAAAATGGAGCAAAGAATTACAACTGGCCCAAAAAAAGCAGCGCTTCGGATGGAAGCGCTGCGGCCATTCATTTCGGGGCAAAGGTAGGATGGAACTTGCCCCGAAGGGAGCGGACTTCAGCGGAGAGGAAATGTAGTAGCTGGTCGCTCCAGGCTATCATTTTCATCAATGTACAAAATAGGTTTGAATTATCCACGCCCTCCTAGCAGTATTTGTGCCTGAAATTGCACAAACGGTCGAAAATTAATCACGGGCTGAAGTAGTTCCGACTCCCTGAAATTGGTGTTCAGGGTGGTGAGCTTGTCAATCTCACTGAATTTATAGGTAAGAATCTGCGCTTGCCACCAAATCGAAAAAGTGAGCGAAGCTCCGGATTTGTGCTGCCATTTTGTTCCGGTTACCGGCCCGGTCTGATGATTGCGTTGATGTAAATTGATGGGAGTGAGCAGGTTTTCAAGACTCGTCATGGAGGTGTTGAGGTAGCGGAGCTGGGCCACGTGCTTGTATCCAGCATCGAGGGTGATGGCGTAGCTCGGCTTGTCTTTGCGAGATTTGAGGCGGTGATGCACATCGGCCCGGAGAATGAACTGGGTAGTAGTATCGAGGGTCGTTTCGGTGAATTGCTCCCAATTGAGGTAGGAAACATGGATTTGCCGACGATACATCTCTCCGTCGAAATCTGTGTAGCGATTGGCCCGGTAGGCCCAGGTGAGGCGTGTCTCGAGGTTGCGGGTGGATCGGTTGGTGAGGTTTCGGTCGGCAAAATCTTTGATGTTGTAGGTCACATAGAGTGCCTGCTCGCCCTCGATGCGCCACCGATCACTTGGGAGCCACAGGTAGTTGAATTCCAGCCGGAGGTTGTGCTGGGTATAATTGTCCTGTGACCGTTCACTGAAGAGAAAAGCGTAGCGCCTTGTGGAGCCGAGAATCCGGTAGGTGGTCCGAAATTGTGGCGACCAATCGGCTTGCCAGGCCATGGTGAGCCCATAGTTGAGCTCGTCGTGATCGTCGAAATTATCCTCGGCAGGGGTGTCGTATTGCAGGTAGCGATTGGTGCCGATGAGATCGAAGCGGTGGCGTTTCCAGGCCTGATACTGAAGCAAAAACTCAATGTTGGTCTGGTTGCGGAAATAATCTTTCTGCTCTTCGCGGTTTTGGATTCGCTCAAACTCCCGGTTTCCCAGCATTTGCGAATTATCCACCTGATACCTGCGGCTGAGAAACTGATATTCGTAGAGAAAATAGCCGCGCAATTTGTCCTGATTCACCGATACCCTTTGACTCGTACCCAAATCAATCTGGGCAAAGCGCAGGTCATTGAATTCAGGAATTCCCTCCGAAATGCGCTGATACTCAAAGATTCGGCGATTCTGAACCATGCGATTGTCAGATTCCCACACGATGCCGGGATACAGGGTGTAGCTCCACGCGAGCACGGCTGCTGCGGTGTCTGAGCGAATGCGCTCGACAGATTCGGCCCGGTAATCATTCATCTCATTGGTGCCGGCAATCCCCGTAAAGGCAATCGAAGCTCCTTCCTCAAACTCCCGCGCCCAAGTGGATTGCCCACTTAGGTTGATTTGCCGACGAGGGGTCAGGTCTTTGTACCGTGCCGAAATCCTCGTGTCGGTGATCAGGCCATCTTCCCAGGCATTTTGCCAACTGATGATCATGGCGGGGGAAATCCCCTGATCCAGTCGCGAAGACCGATAGTCCCAACTATACCCGATGAGGGGCTGAATTCGAAGCTGTTCGGTGGGCTGATAGCTCGCGCCCAAGTATTGGCTGTAGCGTTGGTTTCCCGAGCTGAAAAATTGGTCCACTTCGGTCCAGCTACTCAGTTTCCAGGATTTGCTGAGGCGGTAGTGCTGCCAGATGATGTGATGAAACTGCAATTGCACGAAGGGATTGCCTTTTCGGGTGCTGTTGAGCAGGTTTTCGTGGCGGGCCATCCAGTCGAGCTCATATTTTTCCTGCTGAATGAGATAGCGGAAATTGAGGTCTGTTCGGTAGGTGAAGTTGTTTTGCCGCTGAAATTGTAGAGAAATGGCTGATCCGGGCGCTTGCGCCCACAGCCCCGAGGGAAGCCCCCAAAGTCCGAGTAGCAGGATCCAATGCCAAATGATTCGCCTCACAAGGGGAAGTTACGGGAATTTCGGCAATGGACAGGCAGATGGGAAGAGACAATTCTGTGGAATCTGACGATACGAAAAATAGCAAGGGGGGCATGAAATGCTTCCTTTCTCAAGGGGAAATGCCTCATAGCTGTCCGGTTAAGAAAGGTGCCAGTCGCTACGCGCCTGGATAGAGAGCCTGCATTGTTTCTACCGAGGTGTCAGTCGCTACGCGCCTGGGCTGAGAGTTCGGATTTCCGGCCAAAAGTCGAAGCGCATAGCGATTCGAACCTCGGTAGAATCCCGTCTGCCCGTCAGTATTGCAGGCGCATAGCGACTGCCACCTTTCCCAGGTCCTGTAACTCAACGCTACTTACCATAACAACCGCATCTTTGACGTTTACCGGACGGCTATGGGGAAATACCTCACAGCATATATCCAATCACCAACCCAAAAGACTGTGGTTGCCAGTCGGAGCCGACGCGGTATTCGCTGATGCCACGGACCCATGATACCTCAAAAAAACCTCTTGATTCGCCGGAAAATGGATAGGAAGCGCCTAAGGCCGCTTTCCAGGAAAATGCCCAGGGCGCGAAACTGTCATCAGGAAGGGGCCCGCCAGTATTGCTCACGAACAAGAGCCGATCTGTGACGATGCCGCCGCTCGCATACACGAAGGCCGGACCCTCATTAAATGGGATTCGAAATGTGAAGGGCATGCTCAGATACCCAAAGCGATAGCGATCGGTGCGCCTTTGCTCGGGGCCACCACTGAGCGAAAATCGAACATCTTCCTGATACCCGCGATCGCTGTAGAGCACATCGAGTCGCAAGGTGGCATTGCCACCCAACAGCGCTTCGAGGCGAATGCCGCCTGTGCCGGTGATTTTGCGCTGTTGCAACCTGCTCACCGCCTCCGTTGGCGTGACGTAAAACGTGTCCTGAAGCACCACCGGGCCACTTTGCTCTATTCCGACCAGCCAACCGATGGTGAAAGGCCGCGTCTGTTGGGCAAATAGGGAAACAGGAATCAGGCAGAGAATGAATAGTAGGTATCGAAACATACCCTCAGAACGATGAAACATCCAAAATGGATGTGGAGG
>JANQTF010000379.1:47867-69814 GCA_030731845.1 Bacteroidia bacterium
GGGCTGGCGGGGTAGTGCAAATAGCCCAAACAGATTTGGGAAACCTGTTCGGTCTGGCGGGGCTACAATTTCTCCTTCAAATACTTGGCGGTGTAAGATTCTTCTACGTCGATGAGGCCTTCGGGCACGCCTTGATAGAGGATTCGTCCGCCGCCGCTGCCGCCTTCGGGGCCGATGTCCACGAGGTAGTCGGCACATTTGATGACTTCGAGGTTGTGCTCGATCACCAGAATGGTGTTGCCGCGCTCCACGAGCTCATTCATGGCTGTGAGCAGCTTCTTGATGTCGTCGAAGTGAAGACCCGTGGTGGGTTCATCGAAGATGTAGAAAGAATTCTGCGAATTGGCGCTCGCTGCGAGGAAAGACGCGAGCTTGATCCGCTGGGCTTCGCCGCCCGAGAGTGTGCTGGTGCTTTGGCCCATGCGCAGGTAGCCCAGCCCCACCCGCACGAGGATGTCGAGCTTTTCTGTGATCTTTTTTTCCTTCTCAAAAAATACCAGGGCCTCCGTGATGGTCATGTTGAGCACCTCGTCAATGTTTTTTCCGAGGTATTCTACTTCGAGCACATGCTTTTTGAAGCGCTTGCCGTGGCAGGAATCGCACAGGAGCTTCACATCTGGCAAAAACTGCATTTCTACCGTCACAAATCCCTCGCCCTGACAACTGTCGCAACGGCCCCCGTCAATGTTGAAGGAGAAGTCGCCGGGCTTGAGGCCTTTGATTTTGGCGAGTTGCTGTTTGGAAAACAGTTCGCGGATGTGGTCGTAGGCCTTAATATAGGTCGCAGGGTTGGACCGCGCCGACCGCCCGATGGGCCGCTGATCCACCGTTTCGATGCGTTCTACCAACTCCAGATCGCCGGTAAGTTCCTTGAAAAATCCACCACGCTCACTCGGCTCGCCCAAGTGCCTGCGAATGGCTGGGTAAAGGATGCTTTGGATCAGCGTCGTTTTCCCCGATCCGCTCACGCCAGTCACGACAGTGATGGCATGGAGGGGAATGGTGAGATCCACACCTTTGAGGTTGTGCATGCGCGCACCGATCAGGTTGATTCTGTTTCCTGACTTGCGGCGGCGAGCCGGAAGAGCGATTTCGTCGCGTCCTGAGAGATATTTTCCGGTGAGGGAATCGGAGAGGATCAGCTCATCGAAGTTACCGTTGAAGACCACTTCGCCGCCCATTTCCCCGGCGCCGGGGCCAATGTCGATCACCTGATCGGCATGGCGCATCACCGACTCGTCGTGTTCTACCACGATGACAGTATTGCCCTGCTCGCGCAGGGATTCCAGCACGGAGATCAGCTTATCGGTGTCGCGGGAGTGCAGCCCGATGCTGGGCTCATCGAGAATATACATGGAGCCTACGAGGCCCGAGCCCAAAGAGGTAGCGAGTCGGATTCGCTGCATCTCTCCACCGGAGAGGGTATTGATTTTTCGGTTGAGGGTCAGGTAATGAACCCCCACCTTAATAAGGTATTCCAGGCGGCGGTCCATCTCGGCAAGCAGCCTTTGTCCGATTTCGCGGTCTCTCTCATCAAGATTGAGTCCGCGGAGCAATTCCTGCAGGCGATCCAGTTCCAAAAACAAGAGATCAGAGAGCGAATGCCCATCAATTTTCACGTAATTGGAGTCTTTGCGAATGCGGGCACCCTTGCAGGTGGGGCAAGTGGTGTAGCCTCGGTAGCGGGCGAGCATCACCCGATACTGGATTTTGTGGGTTTTGGTGGCGATGTAATCAAAAAACTGGCGAATGCCCATCGCGCCATTGATGCCATTCCACACGAGGTCTTGTTGTTCTGGCGTGAGATCGTAATAGCTTCTGTGAATGGGGAAATCCGTTTTTCGGGCGGCTTCGATCCAGTCTTCCTGATATTGGCCCATGACCTCGCCGCGCCATGCAGCCACGGCTCCTTCGTAGATGGACATGCTCTGATCGGGGATCACGAGCTCATCGTCGATGCCGAGGATTCGGCCAAAACCTTCGCAGGTGTCGCAGGCACCGTAGGGATTATTGAAGGAGAAGAAATTAACAGATGGTTGCTCGAAGGTCATGCCATCGGCTTCGAAGCGTTCGGAGAAAGACTTGGGTTCTTCCTCATTGACCTTGATCATCACGTGGCCACCCCCTTCCTGATACCCGGTGAGAATGGAGTCACCGAGTCGGCCTCTGAGGTTGTGGCGGTCGTCAATATTGATCACGAGCCTATCAATAAGCAACGTAAAGTGGGTCAAATTGGGAAGTTTTTTCTCGCTGAGAAGTTCTTCGATGAAAACCGGGGCCCCATCTTGCCAAATTCGGGTAAATCCTTTTTGGAGGGTGAGCTCAAGCTCGGGGCGAAATCCTTTGGATCTGACGGTGACTTCTGTGAGAATCTGGATCTTGGTTCCGTCCTCTTGGGTCAAAACGTAGTCCACTACATCAGACACTTCGTCGCGAGTGACCAGTTTTCCGGACAGTGGCGAATAGGTTTTGCCAATTCGGGCAAAAAGGAGCTTGAGGAAGTCATAAATCTCGGTGGTAGTGCCCACCGTGGACCTTGGGTTGGTGGTAGAGACTTGTTGCTGAATGGCGAGAGCGGGCGAAATTCCCTCAATCATGTCCACTTCAGGCTTCTCCATTCGAGCCAAAAACTGCCTTGCATAGGAACTGAGGCTCTCTACGTAGCGCCTTTGGCCCTCAGCGTAGAGGGTGTCAAATGCGAGAGAAGACTTGCCCGAACCACTCACTCCAGTGACAACTACCAATTTATTCCGTCCGATTTTTACCGAAACGTTCTTGAGGTTATTGACTCTGGCATTCTTTATGTAGATGTAACTCATGTCTGGAAGTTGCTCATTCGGCCCAAAAAATTTACCGTTCGCACAGTGTCTAGGTTTTTTCTTGTTCACTGCGCTTCATTCCGGAGCCCGATTTGAAACGCAAAGATGATTGTAACAGTTCCCCTTTTCCCCGTTTGATCCTTCAAACATAACACGAAACATTAGTTGCTTATGACCCCACGGTTACTTGACTTAACAAACTCGATTTCATGGAGAAGGCGAATTTCAAACAAACAGAAGACCGTGAACTGATCAGAAGGTTTATGGGAGGTGAAGATTACTGTTTTGAGGTACTCTTGAGCCGCTACAAATCTAAGGTTTTCACAACGATTTATTTGATCGTAAAAGATCGCGGCGTGGCCGAAGATCTCTTTCAGGACGTGATGATCAAGGTTGTGAAAATGATCCGTTCTGGGAAGTACAATGAAGAGGGGAAATTTCTTCCGTGGGTTGTACGCATTGCGCGTAACCTGGCTATTGACCACTTCCGCAAGGTGCAGCGCACCCCCATGCAACGCGAAAGCGAAGATTTTGACATCTTCAACTCACTCGATCGCGCAGAAGAAAGCTCTGAAGATGCGATAATAAGAGAGGAGAATGCGCGTTATATGAGAAAGTTGATTCAACAACTTCCAGATAAGCAACGAGAAGTGTTGATCATGCGTAGTTATGCAGACTTGAGCTTTAAGGAGATTGCATCGCTCACCGACGTGAGCATCAACACGGCCCTGGGCCGGATGCGATATGCCCTGCTTAATCTCAAAAAACTCGCCCAGCCTAGCGAAGCCCCTCAGGATTATGAAAAGAAGATTCACTGATGATGACCTCTTGCGTTTTCTCTACAACGAAATGCCTCCCGCAGACAGCGATCTGCTCATGGATGCACTCGTGAAAGATGAAGAATTATTTGAACGCTATGAGTCATTTCAGCAAGCCGCAGAGCAGCTTTCTGAAGTGAGCTACCAGCCTTCCGCTAAAAGCGTGGAAGCAGTGATGTCCTATGTGCGTGAATCTGCTCACATCCTGGCAGAATATCCCGAAGAAACGCCCTCTGCCTGGCAGCGGGTAAAAATGGCCTCAGGAAAAAGCCTCGTCGTTGGTCTCAATAGCCTGGTGCTCTTTGGGGTAGGTATTTTTCTGCTCGTCGCCGTGGGCACCTCTGCCCTCCCTTGGCATAAGCCCCAGACGCATGAGACCAATATTGCCTCTGCTCCGGTTTCCACCGATGTCGATCTGTCTTGGGACGACACAGGCCTTGAGGCCGAATTGACCCGCATTCAGCGCGGCGTAGAGCGCCTGCGGATGAAGCCGGTCCTATAATCTCCAGCAAATCAGAATAAGCTCCATAAGAAAGAAGCCATCCCTCGGGATGGTTTTTTTTGGGCCCCGGGTTGGATAGGAGAGGTAGGATGCCCCTACTCGTGAGTGATCTCTTTCACCATGCGAATGGCTCCCGCTTCGCGTGCAGCTGGGAAGCCGAGTTGCCCAAGAAAGTTGCTCATGCGATCGGGATCGCCGGAGGTGAACCATTGATAGGGCTGCTTGCTGGTTGCTTGATCGCCCTTTGGCAATGCCTCCCACAGGCGCAGGGCCTGCTGTGCCACGGCCGGCGCCGGGTCAATGATGATTGCCTTGCCGGCCACGATGCGCTCCATCACAGGGCGTAGAAAAGGGTAGTGTGTGCAGCCCAGCACGATTTGGTCTGCACCCTGCGCTAGCATGGGCTCAAGATAGCGCCGCAGTCCGGCCTCTACCTCAGGTCCATCGAGTTGACCGGATTCCACCCACTCCACGAGGCCGTGGCCCACTTGCATGATGAGATGGGTATTGCTGGCAAATTGCTCCCGCGCCCGGGCAAAGTGCTGCCCGCGAAAGGTGCCTTCGGTGGCTAAAATTCCCACAACGCCTGTTTTGGAGGCTTCTGCCGCTGGCTTGATGGCAGGCTCCATGCCCACAAATGGCAGGTCAAACTCTTCTCGCAAAGCGCGAATAGCGGCTGCGGTGGCCGTGTTGCAAGCCACCACGATGAGCCTGCAGCCCTGATCGACGAGCAACTGCGTCATCTCCCGCGAATAGCGAATGATTTCCTCTTTGGGCTTGCTGCCATAGGGGCAGCGACCACTGTCGGCGGCATAGATCACCGGTACATCAGGGAGTATCCTGATGATTTCCTGCCAGACACTCAGGCCACCGAGGCCCGAATCAAATACGCCGATCATGAAGAAAGTTGAAAGATGAGGAGAATGAGAACAAAGCCCTCTATTCACATGCTGCTACGCTTGTGGCCTTGTGGAGGGGCAAAATACGAATTCTCTCATTCACCCATTCATGCCGCCCGTTTTTCCCTCATTCTCTCCCTCAACCCTGCTGGAAACTGATCGCATTGTTGTCGTGGTTGTTGGTGGCCTCTTGCCACTGCATGATCAGCTCAAAGGTGTGATTGGACTTTTGGTAGTCCATGTAGCCGCCGGTCACGCCTTTTACCCCGATGAGCTCATTGAGCACAGCTTTTTCGTGCGGGCTGGGGTTAGGCGGGAGAAAAGATTGTAAATCATCGATTTCGTAAAGGCCCACGAGCGTTTCAAGATCGGAGATGCCGTAGCGCTCCGCAAATGCTTTGTAGTCGGAAAGGCGGTGTTTTTCGAGTTCGAAGGGATGTTTTTCGATCATGACCTAAAGAGGAAGATGGACGGGTGAACAATTGATACCAATAGAAACAATCCTAAGGAGGGGATTGTTGTGAGGAGGTGGAAGAGAATCGGCCAGTTATCAATGTCATGTGGTTCAAGCGGGACTTGCGTCTGCGCGATCATGCGGCGTTGGAGGCAGCGATAAACGAGGGAATTCCCACCTTGTTGGTTTACCTGTTTGAGCCGAGTCTGGTATGCGATCCGCACTATGATGTGCGGCATTGGCGCTTTGTGTGGGAGTCGTTGCAGGGAATGAATGCGGAATTGGCTCCTCATGGGCTCGCTGTCGTGGTGGCCTATCGGGAGGCATTGGATTTTTTTGGCGAATTGATAGAATCAGTTCGCATTCATCAGCTTCTTTCCTACGAAGAGACCGGGATTCTTCTCACATATGATCGCGACCTGGCGATGCAGCGCTTTTGTCAATCGCAGGGCATTCACTGGCGCGAGTTCCAGAGCAACGGTGTGCAGCGCGGGCGACATGATCGCAAAGGCTGGACCGAGGCCCTGATAGCTACTCATTGTGCTCCACAGCATCAAGTAGATCTGAGCCGATTGCGCGGCTACTCCCTGCCAGAAGCAGTCGCTTCGAGCCTTCGCGGTGCTGCAATTCCGCAGGTATGGCAGCAGCGTGATCTCGCCTTTCAGCCGGGCGGCGAAGTCGCCGCGTGGAAATACTTTCAATCTTTTCTCGAAAAGCGCCATCATGGCTATCAGCGCGATATCTCCAAGCCAGCTGCGAGCAGAACCTCCTGCGGGCGAATTTCTCCCTATCTGGCCTGGGGCAATCTCTCTATCCGGCAGGTGTTTCAGCAGGTGCAGCACCATGTGGAGAAACCCGGAAGCCATGATTTTGCGTTGCTGAATTTTCAGTCCAGGATTTTTTGGCATTGCCATTTCATCCAGAAATTTGAGCAGGAGGTGGAGCTCCAGGTTCGCAATCAAAACCCAGCCTACGATCATCTGCGCACAAATTGGGATGAGGAAAAGTATCAGGCGTGGGAGCGAGGGGAAACGGGGTTTCCGCTCATTGATGCAGCGATCCGCTGCGTGAAGGCCACCGGATATCTCAATTTTCGGCTACGGGCCACGTTGGTATCCTTTCTTGCGCACCATCTGTGGCTTGATTGGCGGCGTGGTGCGGTGTTTTTGGGGCGTCAGTTTCTCGATTTTGAGCCGGGGATTCATTACCCACAATTTCACATGCAGGCGGGTACCACGGGCATCCACACGGTGCGGGTGTACAACCCCGTGAAGCAATCGGAAGAGCAGGATCCGGAAGGTGTTTTCATTCGGCAGTGGTTACCAGAGTTGGCCGTGCTTCCAACCAAGCTGATGCACAGGCCCTGGACCATCACAGCGATGGAGGAATCATTCTATGGATTTGCGCTCGGGAAAGACTATCCCCGACCTGTGGTGGACCATGAGCAAACCTATCGGCGGGCGCAGGCGATTTTGTGGGAAATGCGAAAAAATCCGCGAGTCAAGGCCGAGGCTGTGCGAATTCTGGAACAACATACTCATCCTGACCGCGACAAGTGGGCACAACGTCTAGGCGGAGCAAGGTGAGAGGATAGGGTGAGAATGGCTTATTCTTCCCAAAAATACACCTGCTGCATGTGGGAGAAAAAGGCTCCTTTCTCCGTGGCGTAAAACACAATAACCTGCCTGTGGGAAAAGTCCTTGGCAACAAAAACGGCGGTTTTAGCCCGCTTGCCGGGATAGCTCTTGTTGAGCATGTCTTCCATGTTGGTGTCACGTTGAAAGTCGCCATTTTGGCTCAGGGCTTCTTGCGTTGCCTCGAACCAGCGGTACATCACGAAGCGATAGGTGGAGTCAAGCCCCGTCCATTCTGCCAGGACTTTGTTGGCGCGGTCTTCGTCAAAATTGACCGAAATCCTTGCCTGATAGCCGCTGCTGTCTTGATGGGTCAGCAGCCAGCGATTGCTGTTAACTTCCTCCAGTGTAAATCCATGTGCACTGCGGCCTGCTTGTTCACGTCTGATTTGATCACGGGTTTGGCCAGGTTGCACCGGAGAGGTCTGCGCGCCAGCGAGGCTGCACCACAAGATAAATGGTGCGAAAAATAGTGGTTTGAAGCCGAAAAAGAATCTCTTCATGAGTTCAGAATTGTCTGATCTGGCGTGATCATCGCTTCGACGTCCACTGAAATTGTGTACCTTGGTGTAAAGAATGACAAGAAGCATAACCCTAATCGTTTTTTTGCGAAAACAGATAGATGAAGCATGTGATTGGCCTCCAAGAGACCAGCTCCTGTGCCCGAATCTTAACTAGGTTTTGCCTGTCGGTAGTTATCTCCTGCCAATAACCATTCCAGATTGACTGTATGTTCAGTATTTTGCATAAACAATCTTCCCGCCGTCGCCTGCTCTTGTTTCTTGGTATTTCGGCTTTCTTCTTCGTAGGCTTTCGCACAGCAGACAAATATTTCGAGATTTCCCGCAACATGGACATCTTCGGGAAGGTATTTACCGAAGTAAATACCGTCTATGTGGATGAAACCAACCCCACCGAAATGATGCAAAAGGGCATCAATTCCATGCTGGAGTCGATGGACCCCTACACCAATTTTTTTCCGGAGAGCATGATTGAGCAGAGCATGGTGCTCAACTCTGGACAGTTGAGTGGCATCGGTGCTGAGATCGGGATGCGTCGTGGGCAGATCTTGATTCTGGAATTATTTCAGGACGGTCCTGCCGATGAAGCTGGCCTCAGGGTAGGGGATCAGGTGGTGAAAATAGACGACGAGGTGATAGGAAACGAAGGGCGGTCGTTGGACGAAGCCAAGAACCTGCTTCAGGGCGAATCTGGTACAAGCATCACACTTGGTATCAGGCGCGCTGGCGAGCCGGTTCCGCGCAGCGTCGTCATTAAGCGAGGTGGCAATGCAGCCCAGCAGGAAAATGTGCCTTTTTCTGGTATGGTAAACAATGAAATAGGCTATATACTGCTCAACAACTTCATGGGAAGTGCGGGCAATGAAGTGGCATCTGCCCTCAAAAATCTCAAAAATGATCACCCAGAACTGAAAGGCGTGATCCTCGACCTTCGCGGCAATCCAGGTGGTCGCCTCGACGAGGCGGTGAATGTGTGCAATGTGTTCATGCCGCCTGGTACCTATATCACCCAAATGAAGGGGCGCACTTCTTCCTCTAATCAGAAATTCTCCACCATGTTGCCAGCTGTAGATACCGAAATTCCGCTGGTGGTATTGGTAAATGAAAACAGCGCGAGTGCCTCCGAAATCGTGTCGGGCGCCGTGCAAGACCTCGACCGCGGTGTGATTTTGGGACGGCGAAGCTATGGAAAAGGACTCGTGCAGAATGTGAGGCCCCTCACCTACAATACCCAGATGAAAATCACCATTGCCCGCTACTATATTCCTAGCGGAAGGTGTATCCAGTCGATCGACTACTTTCATCGCAATGCCGACGGCAGCCCCGGCCATGTGCCAGATACAGCTGTGACAGCCTTTGAAACCCAAAATGGACGGATCGTTTATGATGGTGGCGGGATTTTGCCTGATGTCATCGTGGAAGAGCCTGCTGAGTTGCCAGTGATCAGTGCGCTGCGCGAGCAAGGCTTGCTATTTGATTTCGTGACACAATTTTCAGCAAACAATGATACCATTCCGGGCCCACGGATCTTTCAGGTGGATAATGGGATGTATCAGGACTTTGTTGACTTTGTGCAAGCCAAAGGATTTACTTTCAATACGGGCTCTGAGGCCAAGTTGGCGGAGTTGGAGAAAGCCCTCGCCTCCGAAGACTATGAAGAAATGGTGAATGGAGAAGTTGGGGCTATTCGCAAAGAAATCGCCCGATTAAAGGTGGCAGATCTCAATCGTCATCAGGAGCAGATTGCCGAGGCTCTGAGGAAGTCGATCGTATCGCGGTATTTTTTCAAACAAGGATTACTCGAGTCAGGATTTGCCTTCGACCGTGACATTCAACAAGCTGTGAGAGTACTTAATAACGAGCCAGAGTACGCGAGATTACTGGGCAGATAGAGCTTTCATTAGTTTGGTGAAATGTCGCCTAGTAATGCCGCGAGCTGCTGAAAACGAGGACGGTGCTTAATGCCATTGGGCAGGTTGGCAAGTTGGGTGTCGTAGATTTGGACGAGCGCTTCATAGTTTTTTGCCCGGGTGAGCCAGGCGGCTGCGATTCCTTTGATACATCGATGCGCCTGATTGTGCAAGGCTGCGCAGGCAGACAAAGGTTGACGATTGAGGGTGTGTGCCACGGCCGAAAGGGTTTCATGACCGGTGAAAAATGACCGTCCAACCTCTGCCCAAAAGTCTCGAAAATCGTTGGCCAAGTCATCTAAATGATCGATTCCAGCCACTTGAAACCGATGGTGAGCCTTGTTCATGAGCCTGCCATGCGAAATCATCAGAGTGTGCGAATTGGCCTGATAATCAATTGGGTTGTGCATCGCTGCGTGGGTGAGCTGCTCAATGTCGGTGATCCTCACACCCAGATGAAACTCTACCACGCAAACGTCCGGATAGGGAGAAATGCTCACAATGATGCTATGGAATCCAGCGCGAATGTTTTTTCTCCACTGGCCCAATTCTAGGATTTGCTCAAACCCTTCTTCTTCCAACTCCTCCCTGAGTGCATCGAAAAGATAGGATTCAACTACATGTTTTTCGACAATCATGAATTCATAACAAACCCTTGTTGAAAAAGTTGTGGACAGAAAAGGGTAAATCAACATGCACGTCCTCTGTGGAAATTTCCCTTCTTCGTTTTCGCTCATCGGTAACTCTTCTTCGCGATAGCCGTTTTTTAGTTAGTTTTAACCTCTCATCGACCAATATCGAATCATCTTACATGGAAGATCATCTCACTCCTGCGCGAATTGTCCAAGAACTTGATAAATACATCATCGGCCAGGCTGATGCCAAAAAATCGGTAGCCATTGCCTTGCGAAATCGCTGGAGGAGACTCAACGCCGACGAGGAACTGCGAAGAGAAATTATCCCCAACAACATCATGATGATCGGGCCTACGGGCGTTGGGAAAACCGAAATTGCCAGAAGACTCGCTCAGCTCGCTCATGCGCCATTTATCAAAGTGGAAGCATCCAAATTTACCGAGGTAGGATATGTGGGCCGGGATGTGGAAAGCATGGTGCGCGACCTCGTAGAACAAGCCGTGAACCTTGTTCGCAACGAACAGAAGGAGAAGGTGAGAGAAATTGCCCGTGACAATGCAGATGAGCAAATTCTCGATATTCTCATTCCCCCCATTCGCAAAAAAGGCCCTACCAGTGGTGCCATTGATTCTGGCAACGAAGGCGTGGGATACACGAGCAACTACTCCGATGAGGAGCTCAATGAACGCACCCGCGAAAAATTCAGGGACAAGCTCAAGCGTGGTGAGCTCGAAGAGCGCCAAATCGAAATCGAGATGACTGTGCCCACACACAGCGTGCAGGTGATGGCCCCTCCCGGACTCGAAGGCATGGACGGCCTGCAGGATATGCTCAGCGGCATGATTCCCAAAAAGCGCAAAAAGCGCAAAATGACCGTAGCACAGGCCCGCGAGCACCTCGTGGAAGAAGAAGCCGAGCGCCTCATCGACATGGATTATGTGACCCGTGAGGCCATAGACCGCGCTGGAAACAATGGCATTATCTTCATCGATGAAATCGACAAGGTGGCCGTATCCTCGGGCGATAGCCGTGGCGGTGCTGATGTGTCCAGAGCCGGGGTGCAGCGAGATCTCCTGCCGATCGTGGAAGGATCAGTGGTGAATACCAAGTATGGCAGCATCAAGACCGACCACGTCTTGTTCATTGCCGCGGGTGCGTTTCATGTGGCCAAGCCCAGCGACCTGATTCCGGAGCTTCAGGGCCGCTTCCCGATTCGCGTGGAGCTGAGTTCCCTCACCCGCGAAGACTTCGTGAAGATTCTCACACAGCCGCGCAACGCGCTCACCAAGCAGTATCAGGCCCTCATGGGCAGCGAAGGTGTGAAACTCAACTTTGATCAAGAAGCCATTGAGGTGATTGCCGAACTAGCTTTTGAAGTGAATCAGGAAGTGGAGAACATTGGCGCACGCCGGCTTCACACCATTATGAGCAACCTACTCAACGACATCCTTTTTGAAGTGCCAGATGTCAATCCTAATACCGAGTTTTTTATCACTGGTGAAATGGTGAGAGAACGTCTCGGAGAAATGGTGAAGAAGAAAGACCTGAGCCAGTATATTTTGTAGTCTCAATAGGCTCCCCGTCCATTCATTATCCTATCCAATATTCATGAAAGAAGGTGCGCTCCAGATCCTATACAGAACCTACGAAGACAGAGAAGAGTTGGAACCCGACGAGCGGGAACTACTTGAAAAAGCCTGGGAAGCGACTGACCATGCTTACGCGCCCTTTTCGGAGTTCAAGGTAGGGTGTGCCATTTCGTTGGTGGACGGGGAGATTGTGTTGGGAAATAATCAGGAGAATCGGGCTTATCCTTCAGGCTTGTGCGCTGAGCGCACCGCCATGTTTTTCATTGGTGCCCAGGGTCGCGGGGCCGATATTCGCAAGCTTGCCGTTCGTGCCCGGAGCCTCAAAAACCCTGTCACACGGCCTGTGATGCCCTGCGGCGCCTGCCGGCAGGTGATGCTCGAATACGAGGAAATGGCCGAGGCCCATTTCGTGATCCTCATGCAAGGCGAGACCGGCTCTATCCTCCGGATGGAAAGCGTGAAAGGCACGCTTCTGCCCTTTCCGTTTGACCTCGATTTGTAGGGGTGAAATGAGGTGTCAGGTGTCAGGTGTCAGGGGTCAGACAAGAGAGATCTTGAGAGGCGAGACTGGATCTTAAAGCCCCCTGCGCGTCGGGATTGGGTGCAGAGCTAGGTTTTGTCGTAAAGTCGTAGAGACAAAGTCGTGATTCCACTTCCCCCATGGAAACAATCGTTGAAAACTTCCGTATTTGTTGATATGTCAAATATTGATTTATCATGAAGTTTTTAGTTTTGTTTTCCCTCACGATGATGATGTGCGTGCCAGACACCCGTGGACCCTGGCGTGAAATCACCCAGAATGGCATGACCTTTCGCTGGAAGGTCACGGGGAATATGTTGGAAGGCAGCGTTCACGCTCCGCTGCAAGGCTGGGTAGCGGTGGGGGTTAGCCCCCGGACAGGCATTGTGGGGAGCAACCTTCTCATGTTTCGAGTGGATGAAGCCGGGGCTTATGGCGAAGATCAATATGTGACTGGCGCAGGTGTGCACCCTACCATCGCGAGTCTTGGCGGGAGGCCGGGATTGCGTGTGGTCAGTGGGGAGCAATCTGCCGATGGGACCACAGTTCATTTTGAACTGATGCTTTACGATGATGGATATCATCCGCAATTTCAGGCTGGTGACGCTTGTTTCCTCACCCTTGCCTACAGTGTAGCCGACGAGTTTGACCATCATTCGCGGATGCGAACGGAAGCAGAGATAACCTGGTAAAGGGGCTTGCCTCTACTTTTACCAAGTATCTTCCACAAAGCCGATGCTCTTTTGACCTACTCCTTCAGCGCCAGGTTCAATTTGCCACTTCCTTCGAGCTCTGCGGCTACGGGGATCAGGTGCAGGGCCTCGCTGAGTTGATTGTCGGTTTGGAGCAAGACGGGGTAGAAAGCGTCGTCGTTGTTGAAGAGATGCCGACCGATGAAGGCCTTCACTCGGTTGTCGATATAAAAGCGAGAGGCCTGATAATCTGCCTGGACGAAGGGTACGCCCTTCTGTGCGGCAAATCGCGTGAAGGCATTCACCACCTCTGGTGTCATGACGAACTGCTTGACAAAAGCCTCAGGCGTGGGGTATCGGTTCACGAGGTCGGGGCGTTTGTCCACGTAGTCAAAAGAAAACAGCCGAAAGAGATCATTGATCCGCAGGTCGGTGAAATATTTGCTGTTACCGGTGGTGTCATAGGCCACAAAGGCATCAGGATAGATGCCACCGCCACCATACACCTTTCGTCCGGAGGTGGTCTTGAAGGTGAGGGAATCGGGAAATTCTACTTTTGATTCGTCAAAAATCTCCCCTGATTCAAAACGGTGCTGGATTTCGGCATCATAGGCCTCCTCTCCCTGATCGTAGGGTTTTTGGATGCAGCGGCCCGACGGGGTATAGTATTTGGAAATAACGAGGCGCATGGCCGAGTTGTCGTCAAACTTTTTGGGAATCTGGACGAGGCCTTTTCCGAATGATCTTACGCCTACAATGAGCCCACGATCGTGGTCCTGCACCGCGCCAGCCACGATTTCGCTGGCGGAGGCAGAGTTGTAGTCAATCAGAATGATGAGGGGTCCGTGCTCAAACGCACCGATGGAAGAGGTGGCGAAATACTCTTGCTTGCTGGAGGCAGTGCGGCCAATGGTGGAAACAATGAGTTCGCCAGAGCGCAAAAACTCATCGGCAATCTTGTTGGCGATGTTCATGTACCCACCGGGATTGCCTCGCAGATCTAACACAAGGTTTTGCATGCCTTGTTCTTTGAGGTCGAGCAGGGCCTCGCGAAATTCCTGGTAGGTATTTTCGGCAAAGCGGGTGATCTTAATATATCCGGTGGTCTCGTCAATGAGGTAGGAATATTCGATAGAGTAGATGGGAATGCGATCCCGGATCACGGTGAACTGAAGAAGGTCTTTGTAGCCCCTTCTCAGGATGGTGAGTTTCACCTCGCTGCCTTTTTCGCCTTTGAGTTTTTTGAGGACATCCTCATTGCTAATGCCAATACCGGCAACGGGGTCGCCATCCACTTCGATGATCCGATCGCCTGATTGAATGCCAAGCTCAATGCTCGGGCCGCCGGGCAGGGGCATTTCCACGTAGATGGTGTCATCCACAATGTTGAACTGCACGCCGATACCGTCAAAGCCGCCCTCGAGCTGCTCCTCCATGACCTGCATTTCAGATGCAGGGATGTAAAAAGAGTGTGGGTCGAGCCCGTCGAGCATGCCTTTGATGGCATTTTCTACGAGTTGGGCGTGGTCGGGCTGTTCCACGTAGTTGTCTTCGATGAAGAAGAGCGCGTCTTCGAGTTTGCCTACTCCCTCAGCTACGGGTGCGCCCGACATGCCCCGCATGTTTCCCTTTAGCTGAAAGCCGATGATCAGGCCAATCAGAATCAGGGTAAGTCCTCCCAATAAATACCGCAGTGCGTGGTTCATCTGGTAAAAATAGCCGGGAGTTGCCTCATTCCCAAGAGGGAAAATTGACCAAATCCCTCGGACCTTCGTTGTATCTTTTATACGCTAATACGTTATCGACCTTCAAAGGGCTGAAGGATATTGGCTTAATTGATCGTTTTTTATTTCGTATCATTTTCTATTTTGCGCAGACCCATGACATTGAAAAGGTTGATTGACAGGCTATTGGTATTATTTTTTTCTCTTCTTCTGCTTAGCAGCTGTGGGAGATATGTTCTCAAACAAGATGGCCTGAAGCAGGTTCGCTTGGGAGAACCCTTCCATGAGGTGCAAACCGCAAAGTGGAGAGGGGTTGAAAAGCGGGATACTTTGTATTCTGAGGCCGGATACGAATGGCGTGGCATCATTTTGGGGATGCAAGAGGGGAAGGTTGTGGTGGAGGAGGACTTTTTTGGAAAACGGACGGTTAACCGGATTCGGGTGGAGTCGCCTCGATTTCGCACGCCGCTCGAAGTAAGGGTGGGGGATGCTGCTGAGCTGTTAAAGGCGCGGCCATTTACCTGGCACCTGGAAGTCATTCCACACTATGACCGACTTGATATTTTTGCTGAAGAGTTCCCCAGCTTTCACTTTTTGCTGCCTTGGACGGGCGATACCACCAATCTGAGGCCTGCATTGAGCGAAGTTGAGGGAAATATTCCCATCGTTGGGATTGTGATCATGTAAGAAAGCAACTGCCTCCATGACAAGGATTCGTCTATATTTGCCCTTTATGCTTCTCATACTTCCTGTTGCCCTGCTGGCACAGGGAGGGACTTCTGATCTCCGCGTGGGGATCGGGCTCAGTGGGATCACCTATCTCGGCGACCTGAGTGAGCAGGGCTATGGGCTCAGGCGAGTGAGTGCGGGAGCTGAAATCAGCCTGGAAAAACTGAAACCCCAGCCACTTGGAGTGTCTTTCCATGCAGGCTTTGGTCAGTTTACAGAGCAATGGGACAATCTGGATAACCAACCGGGGACCCGATTTGTGCAAACCCCTTTTCTACACGGCGATCTCAGGGTGCATGTGCGGCCCTGGCGCGAGGGGGTTGTGCAGCCATATCTGAGTCTGGGCGCTGGTTTGCTTTCCTTTACTCCCAAAGACAAAGATGGTATTCCACTTGAAGAGGGAAACTATAACACCATCATTCCGCAACTACCCAGCTCGGCAGGCCTTCGCTGGCAGCTCAACCCCATGATAGGTTTCGACTTATCCTACACTTGGCGTTTCACCCCAACTGACTTTCTTGACAACATCGGATCAGAAGGGGCAAGGAGTGGATTTGATGCGCTTCACGCGATCAATCTCTGCCTGCAGGTAGATCTGGGTGCGCCAAAGCCATCGGATGGCGCAGCTACTCCAGCTCCTGGCCCAGCCACTTCCCATCCTGAGGTGGCAGCCAAGCGGCCTCAGGATCAGGAAAGCCAGCTTCCTTCTCAGCCCGATGCCGTAGAAGAGCCATTGGCTGAGGAAGCGTATGACCGCGAAGGAGCGATCAAGGCCATCGAAGACGATGTCTTTTTGTATTATGAGAGCAAAGCTGGTGAAACAGTGGAGGGGCTTGCAAAGCGATTTCGAGTGCCACCGGATGTGATCAAGGAGTTGAATTATTTGACGAGCGACAAACTGAAAAAAGGAACCTATCTGAGAATCCCCCACGTTGGAGCGCCATGAAGTTATCTGCCGGTTTTCCCCATTTTGCCCTTTTGATCTCCTGCCTGTCGATTGTTGGGTATGGTGAGCTTTGTGCCCAGGATGCCCCACCGGTGCGACTCGGCATTGGCTACACAGGTACGGCCTATCGAGGTGATTTCACAGCAGAGAGTGGCGCTATTTGGCGGGCAGAGCCCGGTATCAACTTCTCCGTTGATGTGGACAAGCAAAAACCATTGCGTTTGCAGCTCAATATAGGCACAGGAGGATTCACCGAGCAGGCAGATTCTCCTCTTCCGCTTGCCCCCGAGGGAATTAATCCCAATACCTTTGTAAGGACCACTTTTTTTTACACGGACCTCAAGCTGGTCTATCGGTTTTTTGTGCAACAGCCCGTAAGGCCTTATTTGGGAGTAGGAGCGGGCCTTTTTTCCTTTCAGCCACGTGATGAAGCAGGGAATTTTTTAGGAGAGAATATTTTTTCCCGACTCCCTGAGGAGGAGTATCTGACCCTGATTGGCTCCATCCCTGTTTCGGCTGGGGTAGAATGGAAAATCAGCTCCAGCGTAGGGCTCGGTCTTGAGTACACCTACCGAATGACTGGCAGTGATTATCTCGATAATATTAGCCAACTCGGCACGGCATCAGGTAATGATAAACTTCATTCCTTGCAGCTCAAGTTATTGGTTTCTCTCGGGCAAAATTCAAGCCCCAACGAAATGAACCGTCCCACTTTGCCCATCATTATAGATGAGCCTGTGGCAGAAGAAGTTCCCTCGCCTGTCTATTATCGTCATAAAGACGGAAGGCTACGCGAGCGATAAGCCGGGTAGCAGCAGCCTGCCAAGTCCATGTGGGGGCTCCAACCACACAATGGTGTCCACCATCACAAAGAAAGGGTCCAAGGTGAATCCTTTCTCGTATATCCCACATTGGATAGGGGGAAAGATGGCCTGATCTCCTTGCAGCACGAGCAGCCAGGCCTGTAGGCTGGCATCTTGGCCGTTGTAGGCATGGATGATGCTATAAGCTCCTTGGGCAAAAACAGAAATCGGACCTTTTGCAAGGCTGATGCCAGCTTGTTCACATGCCTTGGAATAGGACAACCATGCCTCGTCTTCTGGGAGAATCGCCTGTGGAAAGCTTTGCCCTCGATGCCGATATTGGTCAAAGCGATCGAGGACATCTTTGGGTAGCTCAGCAGCATCAATGGTATCACGGATGTTGCCATGTTGCCAGTCCACGAGAGCCAATAGCTGAGGTTCCAGATCATTTGCTACGATCGCCACTTCTGGTCCTAGCCTCAGGAGCCTATGGTCGGGTAGTTGCCAGGCAAGGGTGCCCTGGTCCATCTCGTAGGCAGAGAGCCCTTTCATCATCGGGAGTCCCTGGTCTTCGATTCTCTGCCAAAGGGCTATTCCTTGATATACTTCTGTGAGGGAGTGCCACCACGAATCGGAAAGCGATATCGATATTAAGGAAAGTTGATCTGGAATAAGCACAAAAGCTCGTAGGTCCTGTGTATCTGGGTTTCGGGTTTCGATCACGAGGGCCGAAGTGGCAGGGTCTGGGATTACTTTCCAGATCGGATGCTCAAATTGGTAAACCTGCGATTTTGGCGTTTCAGAGCGGTTCATAGCGGGGAATGAGGAGCTGTCATACGTGTTTGTAGCAAATTACGGACAATAATGGTAGAAGAACGTATATATTTTTCCATATCCATTGTTTATGATTTATTGAGATTAGTTGAACAAAAAATCTGACAATTTTTAGCCCTAATGCAGGTTTTATGAGGACAATATTTAGTTAAATAGTTGAATATGAGCAATTTAAGCCTTTTTGCGTTTAGACATCAATTCTAAATGTTTGTTTTGCACAAGTAATTATTTTGTTTAGCTTAGTGGTCGAAAGGTTAAACAAAGCCAAGTGATGAGCGTATATGAGTCGCTATTGGCCATTCAAACTTTCAGTAAATACTAAAACTTATGACCACTGTAGAGTTCAACACCGCGGTTGTGAATATGCACCAGTCCCTTAAGCCTATTGCATATAAATTGACCAGAGACTCAGAGGAGGCCAATGACCTGATCCAGGAAACACTCCTTAAGGCGATTGCCAACCGTGAGAAATTCACGGATGGAACCAACCTCAAGGCATGGCTCTACACCATCATGAAGAACACCTTCATCACCAATTACCACCGATTGGTGAAGCGCAAGACCTTCATTGATACTACAGACAACCTTCACTTCATCAATTCTGCAGGAGCAATTGATGAAAATGGCGCTGGTTCTACCTTGGCCATGGACGAAATCCAGAAAGCCATTCAAGGACTGAGCTATGAGTACAAGACTCCCTTCATGATGCACTTCAGAGGGTATAAGTACTTTGAAATTGCCGATATCCTCGATATTCCCATCGGTACGGTGAAAAACAGGATCCACATTGCCCGCAAAGAGCTCAAAACAGAGCTGAAAGCCTATCGGAGCTAGGTCAGTCAATGGATTTTGTATATGGGATTGTGAATGTGTAAACCTTTCTGCTTTTTATGCAGTTAAAGAGGAAAATGACTTTACACTCGGTTTCGTAACAATCTGGCTATTTTGTTTGAATATCAAGATATAATATAGAATTTTGAGGATGGTGCTTCCCGTGCTATCCTCATTTTCTTTTCCATCCCCAAGCCCTTCCCACTATGGTAGCAGCAATGGATTTGTATAGGGACACCTGCCTGGAGTGTTCCAAGTTGATCACCAAGCGGTATAGCACCTCTTTTACACTTGGTATTCGCACCCTCAACAAAAAATACCATTTGCCCATCTATGCCATCTACGGGTTTGTGAGGTATGCAGACGAAATCGTGGATACCTTCCACAATTTCGACAAGGCAGGATTGCTCCAAACGTTCAAAGAAGACACCTATCGTGCTATCGAAGCTGGGATTAGCCTCAATCCCGTGTTGCACTCTTTCCAGGACGTTGTGAATCGTTATCAAATTGATCATGAGCTGATCGATGCGTTTCTCAAAAGCATGGAGATGGACCTCTCTGAGACCAAATATAGCGATGCAGGCTACGACGAGTATATCTATGGCTCCGCCGAGGTCGTGGGCCTGATGTGTCTGCGGGTATTTTGTGAAGGCGACGATCCGATGTATCAGCGGCTCAAGGAACCCGCCCGCTCGCTGGGCAAGGCCTTCCAAAAGGTAAATTTTCTGCGCGATATCAAATCTGATTATCAGGAGCGCGGTCGGGTGTATTTTCCGGGGGTAGCGTTTGAAGAATTCAATGCAGATGCTAAGCTTCTGATCGAAGCTGATATAGCCAAGGATTTTTCACATGCCCTCGAAGGGATTGTGAAATTGCCCGAAGGTGCACGTCAGGGGGTCTTTCTGGCCTACAAATACTACCTGCGCTTGTTTCACAAGATCAGCATTCTTCCCGCTGACCGCATCAAGAAGGAAAGGATTCGGGTGCCCGATCGTCAGAAACTCGGAATTCTGATTGGGACGTACTTTCAGCATCAGTTTAATTTCCTCTAACCCAGCTCCCATTGGCCCCGGATCTTAGCATAGATATTCTCCGCACACGATATCAAGAGGCTGTGCAGGAAGAAGGCGCTGCAAAAAGTCTTCACGATCAGCTCGAACCACACTCTCATCTGGAAAGTGGAATCCATCAGGCCTACAGGGCCTCAGCTTTTGCGTTGCTTGGGCGCTATGCCTGGAATCCAGCCAAAAAACTAGGCTTCGTAGAAGATGCCAACCGTGTCTTTCGCAAAGCCGTGAGGCTTGATCCACAAAATCCTGAGATTCGCTTTCTTCGATTTGCCATTCAGCATCATCTTCCCTCCTTCCTCAATCAAAGCAACGAATTGGAAGAAGACAAGGCCGTTATGCTCGCCAACTTGCCACGATACAAAGCGTATTTGCTGGAGCCATATCATGTAGCCTCCTTCCTTGAGTTTTTTAGAGAAAGTGGACGATTTTCTGCCGAAGAGCTTGATGATCTTTCTTCGGTTCTCTCAGTTTGATACCAATGGAACCCTATACTTATCTTCTTCTCGATGTTGGGTCGCTTCTGGGACCGCTTGCCCTTTCGTTTGATCGGAGGGTAGCTTTTTTTCGATCCTGGAAAGCGCTGTTTCCAGCTATCGCTGCCACCGCGCTCCTCTTCATTGTGTGGGATGTGTATTTCACTGAGATGGGAGTTTGGGGATTCAATCCCGACTTCCTGACAGGGCCATCTTTATTGGGGCTTCCTCTGGAAGAATGTCTGTTTTTCTTTGTTGTTCCCTATGCCTGCGTGTTTGTGTATGAAGTAATAGGAAGCTACTTTCCCGCCAAAGAAAATAGCCAATGGTCCAAATCCCTGGCTATCGCATTGGCGATTGTCTTGTTCATGATTGGAGTCTGGAAATGGGACCATTGGTACACAGGCCTCACCTTTCTAGGTACAGCAGCCTTGTTGCTGTTCAACGTATTTATCCTCAAACCTGCTTATCTGGGTAAGTTTTGGCGGGGGTACTTTGTCTCTCTTATCCCGTTTTTGATCATCAATGGCGTGCTCACTGCTCTGCCTGTGGTTTGGTACAACAACGATGAGAATCTCGGCATTCGGATTACCACCATTCCGATTGAGGACTCCATCTATTTGGTATGGCTGCTTCTCATGTGTGTAAATATCTTTGAGGGCCTCAAAACCCGATCTGCGAAAACAAGGGCGGTGCTTTCTGGTTTGAAATAAGCAATGACCGAGGAAAACTGATACATGGATATGAACAAGACCACCATCCTTCCCAAGCAAGCACCCCTGACAGGCGTCTATGTCGGCGTTGCAGTCATTCTGTGTTGGGGAGCCATGCTAGGATTCGATTTTTTCTGGGAGGTAACTTGGACTTCCCCCGTCACCTATCTGCTGGTTTTGTTGCAAACACACCTGTTCACGGGGCTGTTTATCACGGCTCATGACGCGATGCACGGCACGGTTGCCCCACAAAACGCCAAGCTCAATCACCTGATTGGTAAGATTTGCACCGGGCTGTTTATTTTTAACTCTTACAAAATTCTTCGCCCTAAACACTATTTGCACCATCGGCATGTAGCGAGCGAAGACGACCCTGACTATCACAATGGGCATCCAGCTTTCTGGCGTTGGTATCTGGATTTTGTGAAAGAATATGTGACGTGGTGGCAAATCTTATTTGCAGCCATCACCTTCAATGTCTTGGGGATTTGGATTCCGCAGGAAAATCTGATCCTCTACTGGGTGATTCCCTCTATCCTTAGCACACTTCAATTATTTTATTTCGGAACCTATCTTCCTCATCGTGGGGAGCATGATCCTGAGAATGAGCATCGGGCTCGCTCTTTGGAAAAGAACCATCTCTGGGCCTTTGTAAGCTGTTATTTTTTTGGTTATCACTACGAGCATCACGATTCTCCAGCGACGGCGTGGTGGCGGCTATGGCGCTTGAAATAGGGTTTTGGTGAGAAGGCTAAACAGCCCCTCACATCCACCACACCACAATTTCGCGGTCCTGCACCTGGCGAATCTCCTTGCGGATGCGCTCCTCCC
>JANQTF010000380.1:0-5789 GCA_030731845.1 Bacteroidia bacterium
ATCCCTTCCGGAATCAGGGGTAATTTATCGGCATGAGCCACAAGGTCCGCCTCTCTCTTGAGGAGGCATATTTGTTAGCAGACCGCATGAAGCAGGTGAGCAGCAAAAAGCTGTCTCGCCGCCTGCTGACCATTTCTCTCCGTCATTTCGGCTACAAAATCAAAGACATCAGCGCCGTGGTGGGCGTGAGCGAACGCACCATCACCAAATGGATCAAGCTCTATCTCGAAGAGGGCCTTGACGGACTACTGGAACAGCACTATCCTGAAAATCGAGGCTCTAAGCTTTTTCCCCATCAGCAAGCGATCAGACAATTTTGGGTGGAGCACCCCAATGCCACCTTGCAACAGCTTCAAACCTGGCTCGCCACCGCGCGGCAGGTGGAGGTAGAGTACAGTTGGCTCTATCGCTACCTGGAGCGAAATGACCTGCTGCGCAATAGCACGGAAACATGATGGGGGGGAAATCTGCCCCCTCAAGGCTCCGTAAACACCCCAAGTCGTGCAGCCTCAGCCCGCAGATAGGCTTCGTCTTCCCAGGGTGGCACAAGATCTTTGGGAGCCGAACCCTTGTCGGCAGCGATGGCGGCTACCCGCCCCTGCCCCAAAAAGAGCGTTTTGGGAATTTCCTGCGCAATGGCGTCTGAGTAGGCTGAGGTGGCTGGTATGATCTGCCAGTCTTCCATCAGTAGTTTCTGGATCAAATCTGAGATGAACAGCCCTGTGAGGTCGTTTTCATGTAGCAGCAGCACATGCTTGGGAGAGCGACCGAGGTTGGCCACTGCCACCGAGTCATAAAATTGGATGGATCGCCATAGGTGATCTACCCACCATTGCCGCAGTTTGGTGGTGTTGATTTTTTGGCCGGCTTGCTTGGCCTCACGCGTGAGGGCATGGATGTACCAATCGTAGGTATCCACGGTGACGTAGCCATTGGCATAGCCCATGGCAGTGAGCCCCGCACGAAGCGAATCTCGCGAAAGGGTATCAGCGCCTTCGTGCAAATACGGATAGCGGTAAAAGGGCACCGAGCCCTTCATGGGCTTGAGGAGAGAATCGGCCGTGGCCACATCGGCGAGATAGTCTTGCCAGGGGATCTTGTTGGCAGATTGATGGGTGTGGGAGTGATTGCCCAACTTATGTCCGGCAGCCACATAGTTGTTGAGCCGCGTTTGTCCCTCTTGGTCTATCTTATCGGTGATCACAAAAAACAGGGCCTGCTCTACGCCAGCCTGACGCAGCCGCTCGATGAGCATTTGCCCTCTTCGCTCTCCGCTGAAGTAAGGGCCGTCTCCCATCGGCGCATCGTCAATGGTGATGGCGATTTGGCGAAGCTGTGCCGGCAATATATTGCCGGAGAGGATCAGTAACAGAAATACAAAAATACGTGACATAAAGATCATCGGGTCCTGGGGTCTGTGTTGCGTATCGGGATAACGAAGAACGGACTGAAAAAGGGCTTATTCAAGTGTTACTTTTTACCCACCGTCTGAAGATGAAGCGGGGATAGTCAATTTCAGCTTCCACGCGCCATTGTTTGCGGTCAAATTGTGGAAAAAAGGCATCTCCTTCAAAGCTTCCTTTGATTTCTGAGAGGAGCATCTCATCGGCGAGGGGAAGCGCCTGCTCATAGATGGAGGCGCCGCCAGCGATGAAGATGGTCTTCCCAAACTTATCTGCTAGCGCGAGCGCCTCGCTGAGGCTGGAGGCGACCACATGTCCCTCAGCCGCTGGCATAGACCTGCTCATCACAATGGTGTGATCACTGGTGAGATCAGCTCCAAAAATCTCAAAGCTTGTGCGCCCCATGATCACGGTATTCGAAGCGATGAGGGAGCGATAGTGTTCATATTCTTCCGGCACATGCCAGGGCATTCTATCACCAGCTCCGATGACGTGGTTGTGGTCCATGGCGGCGATGAGGATACGGAGAGGAGGTTTCATAGGCGAAAAGGAAGATCAGTGTGGGGAGGAATGAGGACCATTAACACAATGAAAATGACCAATTATGGCAAATCCAGAAGAATCTTTGGGGTCTTGAATTACTTTCAATGCTACGATCAATCGGTCACACCCTGTTTTCGAACACATCTGCTTCCCCCGGATTCGTACTTCTTTCCTACCCGTTCTTTTCTCCGGAAATCAAGATGTCAAGAGGAACAGCGTGCAACGTGCAAGCGGGACCGGAAAACCTATGCGGCGGCCTTCGGGCCGCCGCTTGGTGTTTTTTGGGGCGAGGGGATCATCTTTTTCCTGTCCCTAAAGGCACCCTTTTCAATTCATTTTCCGAAATCCGGGAGGGGGCGTCATGTCAAACAAAGACGCATCTGGTGCTTCAGTGTCCACTTCATAGGCCGTGAGGTGCACCTTCATGCCCTGCATCTCCACATCCATCTGCAAGGGCATTCCTTTGACACCTTCAAACGAAAACTGAGAAGCCGAATTGGCAGGCTGCAGACTTTCCGCCACCCAGAGTTCGATCTCCGTGCCATCTGCATTCGTGAGAATCACCTGCTTGGTGGCATATCCGGCGATGGTTTTGGTAGCCCCGGTGTACCTGACTTTGGGCTGCTCCAGATCAGGATCCTGATCGGTAGGCATCGTCTGATAGCCGCGTTGGCCCATGCCTTCCATGAGCATGATGGCAGACTTGCCATCGCCAATCAGGGAAGTATTGGCCATGGCCATATCCGTATCAACGCGAAATTTATTTCCCAAAAACATCATCGTGATGGTGCTGCCATTCATCATAGCTCCACCAGCGCCAGCACCCTTGAGCTTGATGTCGAAATACACAAGAAAGTTGGAGGTCTGCGCAAAGACGGGCGTGGAAAGGGTCGTGGCAAGCGTTAAGAAAATGGTGGAGATCAATATTCTCATAGAAAGGGAATGTGAGGAATGATGGATGGATACAGGAATGATGGCTGGGCTAGCTCTACCAGAAACGAAAAGAAGCCCAAAAAGATTGAGCGGCCAGCGGCGATGGCCTTCGTTTTCCCCTTTCCAGACGCAATCTATTTTTGCTATATAGCTGAAAATGAATAACAAAGCTCCTCATTTTGAGGTAACTATGAAGATGAATCACCAGGCACTCTCCTGACCATGGCTGCCCCACTCCATGTGGACCCCAGCGGATTCAAGCACCAAATTTCATGATCGCCGGCCCGCGCATTTCACTTGTTCCCATGAGCCTCAAGGACAGAAGGAAATTCTTCCGGTGGGCTACCCAATCAGTGGCGACGCCCTGGTGGTATGGAGAGTTGTATGGCGATGAAATCCCTGATTACGAGGTATTTAAAATGGATTGGCCTGCCCACTACTTTGAAGATGGGAGTCCAGAGTCTGGCCGATGCTATGCGATAATCTGGGAAGGAGAAGCCATTGGTCAGGTGAATTACCATCAGATTCATTTGCCCGACCGATCAACCGAACTGGACATCATTCTCCCCTTTGAGAAACATACCGGCCACGGCATCGGTCAGGAGGCGATGGCGTTGCTTTCGGACTATTTGTTTAACTACCTGGCGGTAACCCGCATCAATATCGAGCTATTGGCCCAAAACAAACGGGCCATTCATAGCTGCGAAAGGAGTGGATACCGTCTCATTTATAGCTACTGCCGCCACGGCATTGAGTGGGTAGTGCTGGAACGTCAGGCAGCGGCGTAGGAACCGATGAGTCCTCATTTCTGAGAGAAAGCTCCAATTCCTCCTTGGTGGCGTCCTTTTTTTTGTAATTTGGCCGCTCATTTCAGCATTATTCAACATTTTTTTCATGTCATTCCTTCAGGATTTTCTCCAAAAGCGAAACCTCCCTCATGCCGTTACTGAAGAGGGGCTGTATTACCACGTTGCACGGCCGGGCCAGGGCCCACAGGCACAAGCCGGCGACTATGTCAGGGTGCACTACACTGGGTCTTTCCTGAACGGAAAAGTGTTCGACAGCTCCCTCGAAGGTGGCGAGCCCATCGTGTTTCGTCTCGGACAAGGTCAGGTGATCCCAGGCTGGGACAAAGGCATCGCGCTGTTCAATCAGGGAGCCAAAGGCCACCTGTATATCCCGCCAGAAATGGCGTATGGCGCACAAGGCGCAGGCGATGTTATCCCCCCCAACTCCAGCCTTCAATTTGAAATTGAACTGGTAGAAATCCTCGACGAGGCAGGCTACCAAGCCTGGGAAGCAACAGAAAATGAGCGCCGTCGCAAGATGATCGAAGAGTACATTGAGGTGCAAATGAAAAAGGAGCTTACCGTGATTGCCACCTATGCACAGCAACACGATCTCCCCTTTCAAATGACCGAAAGCGGTTTATTTTACCTGATAGAAGAGGCTGGCGAAGGCAAAAAAGCAGAGCCAGGGGCCACCGTAACAGTGCACTATACCGGCAGGCTCCTTACCGGAAAAATCTTTGATTCTTCTCATAACAGAAACCAACCCATCTCTTTCCAACTGGGTGCAGGCCGTGTCATTCAGGGCTGGGAAGAAGGCATCGCTTTGTTTCGCGAAGGCGGCAAAGGCAAGCTCATGATTCCTTCTCCGCTCGGATATGGTCCGCGCGACATGGGTGATATCCCCTCTGAGTCCACGCTGCTGTTTGATATCGAATTAGTGAAGGTGGAATAGTCTTGCCGACTACTCCAGCCTCACGTTCAGCATAAGTTCAAACCCATCTGGGTCGCTCAGTATCACCTGATAGCGCCCGGGCATGAGCCCAGTGATGGGAACTTTGATCCACTCCCGGTTGCGTAATTCGCGACCGGGATATTCTTTTACTACCCTACCCTGGACGTTGATGATCTTGCAGGCAAAGACAGATGGCGAGTCGAGGTTGAGCTTCATGGGCAAGTCGCCATCACGAAGCGAATGATTGGTAGGCGCCTCGATCACTGGCTCCATCATGTTGGTGGTACGGGTGTTGGGCACCGTTCGCAGGTTGGCCATAGAAGCATCCGCAGAGAAAGACTCTACCGGGGAGAAGGGGCCGCTTTGGCCTGAAAAATCGGCGCGCACGCGCCAGAAATAGCGCCGCCCCGTTTCCAGGTTCTGGATATTGACCGAAGGCGTGAGTACTGTAGCAGACTGAATGGCTCTGCTACCTGCAATCTTGTACTGCAAGCGATAGCCGGTGGCTCCAGGCACGGGATCCCAGCGCAGCCCCACAGCTCCCGGACCCGCCTGGGTGACCTGCATGCCTGTGGGCGAATAATTCACGTTGGGAGAAGAAGTAGGACCACCAACATTGGGGCAGCCCTCTGTGCGAAACAACTTGGAGGGCGAAAAACCTCTTCCTATTCCTCCAATCACTGGCTCCATCTGAAACTCGTAATCTGTGCAGGGTTGGAGGCCATTGGCACTCACATCGGTTCCGTTGAAAGTGCGGCGAAACCATTCTTCCGTTCCGATTCGGCGAAAGCGCACATTATAGGTCTCCGCCCCATTCACATTCGACCAAATCAGCTTGGCCACCGAAGGAGAAATCAGCTCCACATCAAGGCTAGCCAAGGGGACCGGGGCAGGCTCAGGGGCAAGGGCATTGCTGTTTTTGAGAGAGGCTCTTGCCCCACCAGGCAAAAACAAAGCCTGCATGCGATCTGCCTGACCAAAGGTGAAGAGGTTCATGCATTCATCGTTGGTATAGTCCATGAAGTTGGAGGTCATCACGGGGCCATTGCAAGCGCTGCGAAAGGCAGGACAGCCTTGGGTAGGCCGATCGGCAGGGGGGGTGTCCGCTACATGATCATCGACAGAGCAGGGACCATCTCCCCAGATGTGGCGCAGGTTGAGCCAGTG
>JANQTF010000380.1:5889-8994 GCA_030731845.1 Bacteroidia bacterium
TGCACAAAAAACTCCTGAACGTTGGTGCGTGTGCGGGTGATGCCTGTGGTGACTCGGCCCTGTGGGTCATAATTGGCCAGGCGAAAGGAGATGCGGGTATCAACGGCAACGGGTGCCCACTCCGCAGGAGTCTGGTTCTGATCGGGATTTTGGCGACGAAAGTCCTGATTGAGCACCTGGAGTTGAGAAAAAATCTGTGCATCGCTGATATTTTGATCGCCAGTTGCATACACCACATGTACGACAACCGGAATCACAATGTCGCGGTCGAGACGATGGCCAGCGCCCTTGAGATTGTCGGCAGTTTGCCGCTCAATCACCTGCATGGAATACCGCAAATTGGGATTCGACTGCAACTGATTTTCAAGATAGTCCATCGTTCCGCATACGCGCTGCTGGGCAGAGCTGCTGAGGACAGAGATCATCAGCAGTCCTAAGAATGCGAGTGGGTAGCGTCCTCCAAAAAACAGGGACACCAGGCGGGTTAGGGTGATTGCACTGGACTTCATTAGCAACGGATATTGGATGATCAAAAGCGCAAAGATGATACCAACAGTGGTGCAATCGCTGGCAACGAAGCAGTCACTTATTTATTGATCGGCAGATCAATGATCCCATCTTTATTACCTCATCGTTCGAAAAACGAATAAGTAGGGGTCTTCATTTCCTTTGGGCAAATCTTTTTACCCATTCGCACAGTCGAAAGTTGCGCGATTGGCTGATCTGCCCCCGGTCAGAACCTGAGAAGTATCCTTCAACCTGCGTTCTGAGAATGGAGATGCCGATAAATGCCTTTGCAGGAAAATCTCCTTTGCAGGGAAATAAACTTGCACTTCCCTTGTATTCAAGGCTGACAGGGTTCCACACCCTGCCAGCCTTCACGTAAAATAAAGGCAACCAATGCTTCAACCAAGCCCCACATTCAACGTTTGCCTTCTCCCCCAAAAAGCTCCCGAAAAGAGGAACTTCAGGGAAGAAATTGCATGGTCGATCAGCAGGATTTGTCCCTACTTTTTCTTGAAGGTGATGTCATTGTTCAAGATGGAGGGATCATCCAGCACGTCGAGCAACTTCACTTCCAGTACCACGGTTTTTCCGCCATCGGTGATGGTTGCGTCTTTGTTGCCAGCCTTTTTCACCTGACCAGGAAAATGGTATCGGGTGGTGTAGGTCGCATCGCCCATCATCATTTTCATCATATCCATTTGTGATTCCAACTCGGGGTCCATCTCTGCCTCGAAGCCGTCGCCAGATTGAGCACGACTCAATTTGCCCTTTTTGCCTGTGAAAGCAGGTGGCACAATCCCCAGTTGGTTTGTTCCCTGATTGCCACTTTTGAGAGCAGCACTCAGTGCAGCCACATCGCTAAAATCATACTTGATGGTCATGACGCCATCAAGGATATCATAACTCGTGTTGGAAATCCCTGCCATGAGGTTGTAATCATCGACAACGGTAGCGAAGGAGGAGGCCGTTTCCTGAGAGTTAAACATAGAATCCAAAAACGCATCCGGGTTATCGCCCATCTGATCTTTGACCGAGTCAGGCGCCATCATCAGGATCATGTCCATCATACCCGAAAGGTCAATGTGGGTGGCATAGGTTCCCGACCCATCGGCATTCATGAAGATTTCTTCCTCAATATCGAGACAGCCCGGAATGAAGACCAACAGGAGAGCGCCCAGGAAAAAAGCAGAAAATCTGCGCCATGTAGTTTGCATACCAAAAAAAGTAAGAGTTGAGATTGTCCGTGAAAAAATGATCGTGTAGAGCCAAGAAATTGAGCGTGAAGCAGGGCCTATTGCTTCCATGAAGGATCAACGAAAAGGGGCTTCCCATTGATCCATGTCATCAAGACGGTAGTAGCGAGGATTTCGTTTTCTGGCACTTCGATGATGTCCTGAGAAAGCACGACAAAATCGGCCCATTTTCCTGCTGAAAGAGACCCGGTGCGCCCCTCTTTGAATCCGCCGTAGGCACCTTCGCTGGAATAGGCCTTGAGCGCCTCCATCCGGGTAAGTTTCTGATTGGGTTCATATCCTCCTTCGGGTTCACCCGCGAGGGTTTTGCGTGTCACGAGCGAAAAATAATTGGCAATGGGATTGAGCGGCTCTACTGGCACATCGGTGCCATTGATCACGCGGGCACCGCTTGTGAGCAGCGCCTTCCACATATAGGCTCCCTGTTGGATGCGAAGCCTCCCGAGCCGGTCGATGGCCCAGGGCCGATCAGAAGAGAGGTGCACGCCCTGCATAGAGGCAATGACGCCCAGCTTGGCGAAGCGGGGAATATCGTCGGGGTGCAGGTGCTGTGCATGCTCGATGCGAAATCTGTGATCGCGGATCAGATCGGGGTGGGCAGCAAATGCCGCCTCGTAGTGGTTGAGCACCTCGCGGTTGGCGCGGTCGCCAATGGCGTGGGTACACACCTGAAACCCATGCTCCAGACCCTCGTTGGCCACTTGGCCAATATACTCGATTGGCATCACGGGATTGCCAAAATGCCCCGGGCGATCGGTATAGGATTCGAGCAACCATGCGCCACGGCTACCGAGGGCACCATCAGCATAGAGCTTGATGGCCCGCACACTGAGCTGATCGCCGATGAGCGGTCCGCGCTCATACCAATGATCGAGCAGGGCTGTGTCGCCGCCATGGAGCATCACCGAGAGCCTGATCTTGAGTTCTTCATTCGCCAGAAATGCCATGAAGCGATCAATCTCCTGCTGACCAGACCCTGCATCCTGAAAAAAAGTAACCCCTTCACGCAAACATTGTGCAACGGCAGCTTTGAGGGCGGCTTCTTCCTCTGCTTCGGTAGGTTTGGGAATGTGTTGGCGAATGAGAGATTGGGCGGCTTCGGCAAATAGTCCGGTGGGTTGACCATTGGGGAAATGATAAATTTCGCCTTCTTCTCCGATGGTGGTGGCGGCATCTACGCCAGCCACTTCCATGGCCTTGGCATTGGCGAGCACAGAGTGCCCACTGGCGTGGATGAGCATGACAGGATGATTGGGGGCCGAAGCACTGAGGGCGGTGTGCACGGGCTGCCCCTCTACGAGTTCGGGCGTATCGCTCCATTTGTCCTGATGCCAACCGCGACCCA
>JANQTF010000381.1 GCA_030731845.1 Bacteroidia bacterium
GGGGAGGGGATGTTTTACCAGGCTTCAACGCACTCCAAAAAAAGTTGCCAGCACACGCGCATCCCCTCTGACCCCTGACTTCTGGCTTCTGCTCCCTTCACCAGCGCACCCCTACTTCCTCACCTTGAGGACATATTCATATCCCCTCGTCCGGAGGGTCAGGAAGTAAACCCCTGCCGGCAGATCTCCCAAATGCACAGCGCCATCGGGGCTGCTTTTCTGGATGGACACCTGTCTGCCTTCCACATTTGTGATCACAACCTCTACCTCTGCCAGGGGAGCTGCGTCTGCCGTGAGCAGGATCGTGTCCCTCTTCGACGTTAACACTGCGCCAATCTTGGGTTGCAGCTCTTTCTGTACCGAATTCCTGATTCGGTTGACATAGGTCAACCTGAGCGTTTGGTCGCTGACTTGCTGTGCGTGCTGCATCCCGCCTGCAAGGATCTTGATTTCATCGCTCAACTCCCCTACCCCTCGTATGTCCATCGGAAGACCGGGGGTATATTCCGTGCTCAGGAGATTTCCCGATGGTTTGAAATAGAGATTCAGACCGCTGGGAAGAACCCCTCCGCTGCCGTTGTATGCCAGCCCGTCATAATTGTAAGTCAGATCCGAACCACCAATCCAGTGCACATATTCCTTTACCCGCACTGCCCCAATTCGGTAGCCGGCCAGGCCATTCTGTAGCACTTTCGTGGACCAGGTGATCTGTGTTGGATTGAGTGGATCAATGACGCCCTTGCGCAATTGCTTCTGAATCGGAAAATTTTGCCCGCCGGCGGCTCCACCAAAATAGTAGATCGTGTCTTCGTAGATATACCCCGCGGCTCCGAATGCTTTGTAGAACGTGTTGTCTGGCGTGGGCGTGCCAGCCACCCACAGGTCAAGGCTGGGATTGTAGATCTGCACATTGGGCACATTGGCGACGTCGCTCCAGCCCGTGACCACATAGATCAGGCTGTCTCGCCAGACGCCCTGCACCTGATCGTCGATCGGGACCGGGATATTTGCAGCATTGGGGAGCCAGGTATTGGAGACGATATCAAAACGATGGACGAGATTGGAGGACTTTTCATTGCCGTCGGCATAGACATGATAGCCACCGATGAGATAAATAATATTTCCTACACGGCTCGCCGACGCGGCGATTTTCCCAAGCGTATCTGGTACGTTCGGTAGAGATTCCCATACATCCCTGCCCGTGTTATAGCGCCAGGATTTCAGGTGAATGCCGCTATACAACTTTGTGCTATCCAGCCCAGCGAAGGAATAGACATATCCTGTGTCGGCGACGAATCCTTCACAGACGGCGTTGTTGGTGACAGGCTCAGGCATTGGCGCCAAGGTGTCAATTGTCCATCTTTGGGAGAAGGTGGACAAAGGCAAAAGGAGCAGAAGGAAAACCGAAAGGGGGGGTAATTTGGGTAAACGACTCATGGCAAGTGGGGTATTAGCAATATGCCAACTTACCTATAATTCTGAATTATTACCTTTCGGCGAAGATGAAAAATTCGACAAGCACATGGAGGGTTCGATGATGGCTTTTTCACTGGCCGCTGCCATAGCGGATTACCGTTGAAGCCGATGGCTTTTGGGGGAAATGAAGTCCATTCCAGACTGAGAATTCCTACTTTGGATTAAGCTACCAGAACTTTTCCGGACAGCAGCCTGGCCCTTCGTTTTGGGCTTGGGCCAGAAGAGGAAGAAGGAGGAGGAGTGTGAGAATGTGTTTCATGGATTATTGGATAAATGAGTTTGTACTGTCTGGCTTTGGGGAATAAGGGACAAATCGAAAAATAGAATTTACCTCTTGCTCATCTTTGTCTTTGGTGGTGTAGGTAGATGTTATGATAAAAGTTGAATCATTTTCTATCACCCCCTTCTCGACTTGGATAGCATGGCAACTAAGCTGCGTGGGCAACCAAAATTGAATTTCGATTTCATCTCCTTCAATTTTGTAAACTCCCCAACCAGTCTTCGCGCTATTTCGGCTAAAGCTATCATCTATCTCCACATCACCTTCACGAACTTCTTCAGTCGGACCAGATGAATTTCCTTCAAATATTCCATTTTCATAGAGGAAGCATACAATTGATAACTCTTCAGTAGAGTCGTTAAAATACTGTGAATAATAGTACCCATCTAGTCTTAATTTCCCTGTTGTGTTGTCGAGTCGGTCAAAACTAAATTCCTTATCCTTGCAAAGGCCGAGCTTTTGGCAACTTAAAGGCAGGCAGGAAAGACAAATAATTAATCTCAGAAACTTCTCCATGATAGAAGTTTAATTTACGAAAGATGGTGATTAGGTCAAAAGGTCAACCTCTATTCGTAACAATTCCTTAACACTAGCCTTGGCAAAATACAGGATAATTGCTATCCCCGTTGCACAACATCCATCACGAGATGGAGCAGGTCGTGTGGCAGGGCGCAGATCCCAAAAGCACCGGCAGGAACGCCACGGGTTTTGTCCTGATTTCGGACGTAGAAAATGACAGGAGTCGCAATTCCCTCTGAGCGGAGTTGCTGGAGAAAGTCTAGCCCTTCGGTGGGGCTGCCGCCGCGCCAAATGTCGGAAATGAGCACCTTGGGCTGATGCGCCAAGATAGCGGCTTTGGCCTCAGCCGAACTACTCGTGAGCCGCAGCTCCACCCCGATTTCGTGGATCAGATCAATGGTGAGCTGATCGTGATGTGGGTGATCACTCACCCACAGCGCGTTGAAAGAGCGACCTCTCTCCTTCAAATAGGCCATCCGCTCAAACAGCGCATCTTTTTGTGCTTGTTCCAACGGAAAATCTGTCTTTTCCAGCAGCGCTTTGTCAAATCCGTCTTCTACGCGATGAAAGAGCGCGAGCTCGCCGGGGCTTTCTTCGATCTCCTGGAGAAGACCGAGGATGGCGGCTATTATTTTGCGATGCTCAAGGCCTTCCTCCTCGCTAGACAGCAGGCCCTTTCGCACATCACTGCTCCATTTTTTATAGCGAGCCTGAATGAGAATGACCTCGTTTAGATATTCCGACTGCCCCAGAGACAGCACACTATTGAGCTTGGCGAGGGCAGCCAGCACTTCATTCGCAGCAACCTGATGATAGAGTTGGGTAATGATTGTTTCCATATGCGCTGCCTAGAGAAAATGTCCACAGTGTTTACAAAACTTTGCATCGTGGTCGTGACCTTCTTTGCTGCAGCTCGGGCACACCTGCGTGTGCGAGGTTCTCTCTACCTCAGCGGCCACATTGGCCAATTCCACAGAGACAATGCCCGTAGGCACCGCCAAGACCGCATAGCCGGTAATCATGAGAATGGAGGACAAAAATTGACCAAGAGGGGTAACCGGAGAAATGTCTCCATAGCCCACGGTGGTCACCGTCACGATGGCCCAATACACACTGCGCGGAATGCTCGTGAATCCACTATTGGCAGTGCCTTCCACCACGTACATCAGGGAGCCGACGATCATCACCACGGTGAGCACGGCCATGATAAAGACTGTGATTTTGGTGCGGCTCGCTTTGAGCGCTTTTATCAAAATCTGCCCTTCCAGGATGTATTGAGCCATTTTGAGAATGCGGAATACGCGCAGCAGCCGCAAGGCCCGAATGGTGAGCAAGTATTGGGTATTGCCAAAAAATGGACTGAGATAGGTAGGCAAAAGTGATAACAAATCCACCACGCCATAAAAGGAAAAAATGTACTTCCAGGATTTTTTCACGAGCCAGATTCTCAGCCCATATTCTACCGTGAATAACACCGTGATGATCCACTCCCCGATCGTGAACCACCGCTGATAGTGAATTCGGACAGCATCCACCGATTCGAGCATGACGAGAATCACACTCAACACAATCAGCGCGAGCAGGCCCACATCAAAAGCCTTTCCTGCGGGCGTATCAGCCTCGAAAATGATGTTGAAAAGCTTGTGTCTCAGCTTTCCTTGTCCAGATTCATCCATTCAACAACTCTCTATTACCTTTGCCCAAAACAGGCAGACAGAAGGAGCGAATTCCAATTTTGCTCCATTCTTTGCTGCAATTAACTGAAAAACGGGCATTTGTCTTCTGATAAAGGGGCAGAGAACGAAAGAAAAACATTGGGGAATCATCGGAAACCTCTATATTTGCCCTCTGAATATGCGACTGCGGACCCTCTCATATCGTGTTGTGCTCCCCGTTTTGGCGATTGTGTCGCTTGCGGGATTTTGGCGCATTAATAAGGTGAACTTCTTTCACCACTTCATTCGCGTCATCGCGGAGGTGGAAGAGCGCAATTCACATGAGCTCCCCGATGCCAAGCTCGCAGTTCTTACCTTTGACCAGCAAGTTGCCACGCCCGTGGCATATCCTGCTTTCCTTCCTTCTGAAGTTTCCATCGCTGAGGACAGCCCTGCCTTATCGAGGCATGAGGATCGAGTTCGCAGCAACCGTGGATTCACCCGGCACAGCCCCATCAGAGGGCCCTAACCTTCGTCCATCCATTCAAGTTCCCTTTTCCTGGCAAGGAACTGCCCGAGACCTTCTTTTCGATGAAAAGGAGTGCCTTTGGTCTATGCCATACATTTTGACATTCATTTTTCCGTAATTCTCATGCAAAATAAGAACACGGTACTGACGCTGTTGTTTATCTTCATCGCGATCTGTGCCTACAACTTGTACTACACCTACGTCCAGTTTAGTCTGGATGGCAAAATCTCCGAGGCTGAGTCTGCCTACAATCAGCTCGATGAAAACCAATCCAAATGGAGTGGCGAAGACTCTGCCACCTACGACAACTTTACCAAGACCATCGCTGAGCTAGAGCCAGATCGCAAGAAAGCCGCTGACCTCTCCTTCACCCTTGGTCTTGACCTTCAAGGTGGTATGTTCGTGACACTTGAAGTTGTCATGGAAGACCTCCTGAAAGAGTTGGCCGCTACACCAGAAGATAGTGCATTCCAGCAAGCACTTGTTTGTGCTACTGATAAGCGCAAGCAGCTTGCCCAACCTTATATTCCGTTGTTCATTGACTGCTTCAAGCAGATCAATCCAACTGAGGGAGCCTTGGGAGCGATCTTCACGAGCGAAGATCTCGACATTTCTTTCGGTACAACCGACGACGAAGTGGCTGAGATTCTTCAAAGCAAGTCTGATGCGGCACTCGATCGTACCTTCAACATCATTCGTGCGAGGATTGACCAGTTTGGTGTGGTATCCCCTACCCTCCAAAAGCAGGGCAACACCGACCGTATCCTTCTCGAACTTCCTGGAGTAAAGGACAAAGACCGCGTGAGAGAGCTTCTTCGCAGTACTGCCAGGCTGGAATTCTACACCTGCTACGGTTTTCAGGACGCCTTCCCTGTGTTGGTAGATGTGAATGAAAAAATGCGTCAGTTGGCCGGGCTTTCAGATACCACTGAAGCCGTTGCCGCAACCGACAGCAGTGACGTTGCTACCGCAGAGGTGGATTCTACTTCAGCCGATTCTATTGCACAGGCTGAAGCTGTAGCAGACACTACTCCAGACTTTGCCAGCTTGTCTGAAGAAGACCAGGAAAAAGAGCGCCAGAAATTCCGTCGCGAAAATCCCCTCTTTGCACGTCTTCAGCAGCCAAACTATCAGGTGATTGCTCAAGGCACGCCTTATACGCCTTTGGTAGGCTATGCCTTCCCGACTGATACTGCCAAGATCAACGAGATCCTCAAAAAAGAAGAAGTGCAGGCACTTATCCCAGAGGACATGCGCTTTGTGTGGTCTGTAGATAATGGAAATACCTCTGACGAAGGCGGAGCCAAATTCCTCGAACTGATCGCGATCCGCACCATTGATGGCGGTCCCGCTATGGGTGGCGAAGCCGTGAGCACAGCGCGCCAGGACTTTGATCCTACCACTGGTGAGGCCATTGTTTCTGTGTCTATGACCTCTGAGGGAACTTCCAGCTGGGGTCTGATCACACAAAACAACGTAGAGCGCCACATCGCCATTTTGCTCGACGGATATGTTTACTCTTTCCCACGGGTAGAAAGCGCCATTACGACCGGACAAACCAGAATCTCTGGTAGCTTCACCGTGAACACAGCGAAAGACCTGGCCAACATCCTCGAAGCTGGACAGCTTCCTGTGCGTGCCCGTATTGAAGGAGAAGAAACCGTAGGACCAACCCTCGGTGAGGAAAACATTCAATCAGGATTGAACTCTTTTCTGATCGCCTTCCTCATTACCCTGATCTTCATGGGTGCTTATTATGCAAAAGCTGGTCTGGTAGCCAACGTGGCTCTCCTTGCCAACTTGCTCTTTATCCTCGGTTGCTCTGCTGCATTCACCATCGTACTTACCCTGCCTGGTATCGCGGCGATCGTATTGACCGTAGGGATGGCAGTAGATGCCAACGTACTGATCTTTGAGCGTATTCGGGAAGAATTGCTGAAAGACAAAACGCTGAAAGCTTCTATCAAATCAGGTTTCCAGAATGCCTTCAGCTCCGTCATGGATGCCAACATTACCACCTTCCTGACTGGTGTTGTTCTCTACGCATTTGGAGTAGGTCCGATCAGAGGATTTGCCGTGTCTTTGATGATCGGTATCGTTACTTCCCTGATCGCTGCCCTGATCATTTCCCGCCTCATCCTCGATTACTATGGTGAAAAAGGCGGAAAGTCCATGAACTTTGGTTTCGACTGGTCGATGAACATCTTCAAAAATGTGAAGCTGAAAATGGTGGAGCGCACCAAGACCATGTACATCGTTTCTGGAACCCTGATCGTATTGAGCTTGCTGTTGTTTGTAACCCAAGGGTTCAAAACAGGTGTTGACTTCAATGGTGGTCGTCAGTTTACAATTGCTTTCACAGATGCATCTGGCAACCCCAAAAACCTGGAGACCTCAGACGTATCTCAGATCCGTCAGGATCTTGCCACAGCTTTCGAAAACCAAGGTCTCGTGGTGAAAACCCTCAGCAGCGACAACCAACTGATGGTGACCACCTCATACCTCGTGGATGATCGTGCCGCCACCGAAGCAGTAACCGCTGCGATGGAAAAAGGTGTTGATGTGAACTACTCCGAAGCCAAAGGCTGGAACATGGAGGTCAAGAGCGTATCCGACGTAGGCCCTGCTGTGGCCAACGACATCAAAGAAGCTGCGCTATATTCTGTGATTTTCTCGCTGTTGATCATCTTCTTCTACATCCTCATCCGGTTCCGGAAATGGCAGTATTCGGCAGGTGCCATCGCGGCGCTGTTCCACGACGTAATCATCACCCTCGGGATTTTCTCTTTCCTGAGCTTGTTTGACAACCTGTGGTTCAACGTTGAGATCAACCAAAACTTTATCGCGGCCTTGCTGACCATCATTGGTTACTCGATCAACGATACCGTGGTAGTATTTGACCGTATCCGTGAGAACGTAGGCGAAATGAAAACAAGCAACCTTGCCACTGTTTACAACACGTCTATCGACCAAACCATCAGCCGTACGCTGATCACCTCTTTCACTACCGTGCTTTCTGCCTTTATCCTATTTGCATTTGGTGGAGATGGGATCAACGGCTTCATGTTTGCGATCATGATCGGTGTCATCATCGGTACCTACTCTTCGATCTTTGTGGCGAGCCCAATTTCTCTTAACCTGATGGAAAAATCAGGAGAGACACTCGAGCCAGCCAAAGCATAATTCTCCCGTTTGGTCGGGGGAATCTCCCACTTTGTCAAAAACCGCTGCACCCGAAAGGATTGCAGCGGTTTTTGTCATATTAAGCAAGGCCCTTTGCCACACGGAAAAATTCCTTAATATTGAATAATTATCAATGAAATCGCGTTATTGAGACCTGAAACAAGAATGGAGGATCAGAAAAGGTAAACCCGAAGACTCATACCAACCCTTTTCCACGGTTTTATTTCATCCCCTATTTTGCTTGTTTTGACTCCAAATTCCAGGCGCAAAAACTAACACTATATGCTCTTCCTGCTTCAAATCCAACCTACTGTAGAAGAAGCCGCTGCAACAGGGGCTCCCAAGTCCATCTTCGATATGCTCCTCGCGGGTGGATGGACCATGATCCCCCTCGTGGTGCTCCTATTTATTGCGATCTTCATTTACATCGAACGCTACCGCACCATCAAGCAATCGGACACTGATTCGGAAGATTTCATGGAAAAAGTGCGCGCACACGTGCTGGCAGGCAATATACAGGCCGCCAAAGGCTTATGTGATTCTAAAAACGACCCATTCTCCCGCATGATCCGCAAAGGAATCGAGAGACTCGGATCTTCTTCCCTCAAAGACATCGAAGCCTCTATCGAAAACGTGGGCAAGCTGGAGGTGTATCGCATGGAGCGCAGACTCTCTATGTTGGCGACCATCGCAGGTGCAGGCCCTATGCTCGGCTTCTTCGGAACCGTAATCGGGATGATCAAAGCATTCCTCGCCATCGAAGAATCAGGTGGCGTAGTAGATGCCTCTGACCTCGCAGGTGGTATCTCCGAAGCCATGGTGACCACTGCCGCTGGTCTTGTGGTGGGCATCGTGGCCTATCTCGCCTACAACACCCTCGTAGGCATGGTGAGCAAAGTCATGTACAAGCTCGAGCTCACCTCCACCTCATTTATCGACATCCTTCAGGAGCCCGCGGGATAGTGTGAGAGGGGAAGATAAGGGGGAAGGTATATGGTTATAAGGGTATAAGGGTATAAGGGTATAAGGAGGGAAGTGCCATTTTTTGTACCCCTTCAAAGCCCAAAACATTTACCCCCCACGTATCCAAACTTCCAAACCTCTTCCCTATACCAAATACCTCTATACCTCCCTTTCCCCTATACCTCTCTTCCCAATCTTAACTTCTCAGAACCATGGCCATTGGTAGTAGAAATAAAGTAAGTGCAGAATTTAGTTCAGCCACCATCTCCGATATCGTGTTCCTGTTGCTGATCTACTTCCTGCTCACAGCGAGCTTCGTGACGCAATCCTCCATCCAGGTGGATCTGCCGACGAGCACCTCGCAATCGCCCAGCAAATC
>JANQTF010000382.1 GCA_030731845.1 Bacteroidia bacterium
TCTTGCCGGTTTGGCGCGGGGCGTGAATCAGGAAGTACTGCTTCGCCTCGATCAGTCGATCAATATCATCTAACAAACCTCGGAAAGGATCCACCATATAGTGATCCGCCGGATTGCAGAGCCCTGTGGTATTGAAGTAGCGCTTCATGGAGCGAAGATAGGAATTTTTGGAGGAATGAGGTGGAGGGTAGGCTGAAAGAGCAAGCCTCTGCTTTGTCAAAAACATGCCCCCTTCTTTCGCTCAAATACCATTCTATGCCAGCAAGTTATCTAGCTTTTCCTGCGCAGGTCCCACGATATTTTCGACCATGGATTTGAGTGCAGGATCTAGCCGATCCCAATGACCGGTGCGGTTTTCTAGCTGTGCGGGGAGGCGTGGCAGCAGCGGAGCAGGGTCTAGGCCAGCATGTAGGCAAATATCAGAGATATAGCGAGCCGGATCCGCGCAAATAGCGCGATAGTCTTGGGTCATCACCTCTTCGCGCCCGTGCCAGTGCGCCTCATAATAGTCGATACATTTGGCCCAAAACTCAGCCCGCCGACGCAGCTGCTCCTCTGGCGGAAAAGGGCCCTGCTCCCAATAGTGCTTTGACACCACCTGATGAATGCCTTCTCGAAATACGATCAAATAGCGAATCTGATCCTTTTCAAAGGCATCGCGAAGCAATCCTGGAATGAAGAGCCACCATGGATTTTTGGCCAGGAGGGTATTGCCCGGAAATGTCCAAAACGTGCGACCAAATTTTTGCCGAAACCTTGTCAGTTCTTTCGCAGAGAGTTGTGGCTCCTGATGTGCTGCCCAGCCCTCGGCGAGGATGCGTTCATATCCTGGCCCAAGATCGATAAAACCCTCGGAGAGCCACTTGCGTGTGCTCCGCTCCTCCAGGTTGGGCAAAAAGCGTCCTTTGGTGAGTTGAAGCTGTGGGTGCTTTCGTAGCAAATCCACAAGTAGCGTAGTTCCACTATTCCAATATCCGGTGATGAGGAGTGCATTCATTGCGCGCAAAGATCGACAATTCTTACAATCTGCGCCAACCGCTCAGATAAGCGATTGATCGGCATCAATGCCCCGCTGTGTTGTGATAATTTTGTCTTGGAAATTTCCACATCCATTCCATCAAAAACAGACACAAACAGCTGGTAACAAACTACTTACTTAAAAATCAAGCACTCAATATTCATTTCAAATTCCGAAACAGATTTTCTCTTTGGAACCTTCTTTGCAACCGAAATGGTAATTATTTTTCCGAATCCTCTACGCCATGCTGCAAGCAAAAGAAGGCTTACTCATTCTGGCTATCCCGCTCCTGCTGGGCGGGATCTTGCTGGCTATGAGCAACCTGGGAGGAGAGCAGGAGCGAGCTCCGTCGTGGTATTCATCTCAATATGAATTTACCATTTGGACCGACACCGTCATGGCTGGCGAATTTCGCAATGTGCCTGTGGTCCACCTCTCAGACAGAGAAGCAGCGAGGGCATCGATGTTGGTGCTTCAAAACCAAAAAGATCTGCTCCCCATCGGGCCATTGGGTGACAAACGGTTTGGGCTGCTCATGCTTGGACGCCCCACGCCGGTTTTTGAGGCATATCTGAGCCGCTACACACAGCTTGATACCGTCGTCTGGCAGGGCGAGGGTGCTGATGTTACGCTACGTCCATTTACGAATTGCTCGCACATCATCGTGGCGGTCAATCAATCCATCGAATCCGCCTACAGCCTGAAGGCGCTGGTAGAAAAGCTCGAAAAGAAAAAAGAGGTGCTTCTGACTTGCTTTGACTCATATCAGCTTCTCACAGATGTGAGTAAGCATCACAGCATTGTGTTGGCGCCCAATCATTATCAGGTTTCGCAAGAGGCGGCTGCCCAGCTTATTTTTGGCGGGCAAGCCTCCACACGTGGCTTACCCGACCATATCGCTGCCGCACTAAACATTCGTACTTCCTACATTACGCCCAAGACCCGACTCGGCTATTCTGATCCAGAGTATGTGGGCATGTCTTCGGATACATTGGCTACCATTGACGAAATCATCGCAGAGGGAATCAGAGAATTTGCCATGCCGGGCTGCCAGGTACTGGTAGCGAGAGAAGGCCAAATTGTGTATCACAAGTCCTTTGGCTACCATACGTATCAGCAGGAAAAGCCAGTCAGAATGGACGACCTGTACGACCTCGCGTCCATCACCAAGGTAGCAGCTACCACCCTGGCCTCCATGAAAATGGTAGAGCAGGGCAAACTAAGCATCGATAAGCGAATTGGCGATTACCTCACAAATCGGCAGTATCAGACTTCACGCTACTGGGTTACTGATACCCTCACCCTGTCGCAATGGAAAAGCAAACTGGGCAAAGACTCAACCCTGGCCAACACAGATGTGCGTCCCTGGCTCGATTCGCTTGTGCTCATTCCGCGGATTGTTCGAGCCGGTGGTCGAAACATGCGTAGCAAAGTATTTGACATCACGCTGGAGCAGCTGCTTACCCATAGCTCTGGCTTGCAGGCCAGTCTTGATATCTATCCATACCAGCGCTTTCTGCGAAGCGTGATGTATGATGCCGAGGTAAGCGATCGGTTTTCGGTACCAGTAGCACAAAACTTCTATCTCGATCGCTCCTACCTTGATTCGCTCTGGAATGACACCAAAGCCCTCTTGCCCGACAGTAGTAGCTACCGCTACTCCTGTGTGAACATGATCCTTCTTCAGCGCGTGATCGATTCGATTAACCAAGTTGGCATTCAGGATTATCTCGATCAGGAATTTTATCGTGACTTGGGCTTGCAAACGCTTGGTTTTAATCCACTGGATCGCTTTTCAAAACAACGAATTGTGCCTACCGCGAGCGATCGTTGGCGTGGGCAACTATTGTGTGGAACCGTTCACGACCCCACTGCCGCCTTGTTTGGGGGTGTTTCGGGGAATGCAGGACTATTTTCCAATGCGCATGACCTGGGCATTTTGGGGCAACTTTGGCTAAATCAGGGCAAATATGGGGGTAAAAGATTCCTGGAGGCCAGCACTGTAGAGACCTTCACTCAGCGAACTCGCGGACACCGCGGCCTGGGATTTGACATGCCCCCACGCAACGGCGCCTATCTCGTGGCCGAAAGTTCATCTTTGGCTACCTATGGGCACACGGGCTTCACCGGAACCTGTATCTGGATAGATCCCGAAAACGATCTGGTATTTGTCTTTCTCTCCAACAGGGTGCATCCAAGCGTGAGCAACAACCGGATCAATGAGCTGAGAATCAGGCAGCGCGTACATCAGGCAGTGTATCGGGCCATGGGCGTGCCCGCCGATCCACGTCGAATCCCAGGAGCTCCCGACCTCCGCGAACTCGACGACACTCCCATGATCGCAAGCGACGTGGTACTAGCGCCGTAGGCTTTTTGCCCTCACCAGCACTTCTTCTCCACGCCTGAGTCTATGAATCATGCCCCCTTCCCCGCAGGGCTCAGCCTCGCTCACAAGTTCATCTCCTCTCAAGGCTTCTCCTCTAAAAATCAGATCCCAGACCACGTTGGTGTGGTTGAGCTGCTCATCAGATAGGGCTTCGCCCAACCAGGATACAAAGCGCCCGTGATTCACATGCCCATTGAGATCCAAGTCGTGCCAACCCACGTGAATATTCCCTACCATTGACCAGGTTGACGCATCTTTCCAACGCTCCTTTGCCCGATCGAGCACATCCACGCAGTCAGGCGGGTTCACAAGGGCCACAATATCGTCTGCCACTGAAATCATTTTGCGGGTTTCCAGATCCATCACCACCCAGGTAGAAGATGCCGTGCCGAGCAGGTTGCCATCTTCAGCAAATACCCGAAAATCTCGAAACAAGAACGAACGCTGAATGCCAGAAGGATAGGTCTCTACCACAATCTTGGCGCCCATACCCGGCATCTCTTGCCTCCCGTTCCACACAAGGCGAGAAAGCACCCAGCCTACTCCACGGGCATTCAATTGGAAAACAGAAACCCCGAGCGCTGCGGCAGAAAACCAGGCTGCATCTTGCAAAAGATTAATCATTGCAGGCATGGTCATACGCCGATTGGGCCCCAACTCTTGAGGCCGAATCTGGTAGGGAAACCGATGGGGCAACGAGTCGAGATCTACCATGCTTGTGGAAATGGCTTGCCAAGAAAAACCTGCCCTGCTCGGCTAAATGCTTCCTGCATATTGGGGAGAATAGGAAGCTTTTGTTGCTTCAAATAATCAAACATAACGCCTGTAGAGGTGACGAGACAGGCCACACGCTGATGACGTTCACTCACGATCAGGCTTTCGAAGGTAAATGCTTCGCCATCCACTGAGTTCATGCGAGTGCCCATCCACACCCTATCGGGAAAGCTGACGGGAAAAATATACTTGGCAGAAACTTTGGAAAGCACCGGACCCGATTGGGGGATCATTGGTAGCTCAGCTGCTTCCCAAAAGGCTATTCGTGCTGATTCGGACCAACGAATATAGATGGTATTGTTGACGTGGTTGGCTGCATCCATATCCCCCCAATTAACCTCTCTGGAGATCAGAGCAGAATAGGAATCGGTGAGCTGAGCTGGCAAAGGTGGAATTATCATTGATCAAAGTAGATTCAACAGGCAAATTAAAAAAGATCCGGAAAGAATCCTCTCAATAGTCAAAAGCGGGCCTGATATGAACCATTTGGCATTTGATTGTGCCCAAAAGCGAGAAATTCCCAGCGAATAAACTATCAATTGCGTAAATTCGCTAATATCTATTTTGCCATCCTACCTATTCATCCACATCTTATGGATTCCTCCTCAAACCGGGTCACTACCCTTGAGCAATTTGTGATTCAAAACGAACAGAATTTCCCCTATGCTACCGGGCAGTTTTCCAAAATCATCAGGGACATAGTGCTGGCTTCCAGGTTGATTAACAGGGAAGTGAATAAAGCCGGGCTTGTGGATATTCTGGGCCTCACGGGCGACACCAATATTCAGGGGGAGAAGGTGATGAAGCTCGATATTTTTGCTAATGAGCATATGATCGACGCGCTTTTCAAGGGCCGAATGGTGTGTGCGGTGGGCTCAGAAGAAAATGACGACTTCATCATCAGGCCCGACAGCGAAGGCAAGTACATCGTATTGATGGACCCTCTCGACGGCAGTAGCAACATCGACGTGAATGTCTCTATCGGGACAATTTTCTCCATTTATCGCCGCAATGATGCTGGAGGAGAACTAACTAAGGCAGAGCTGCTGCAATCAGGTGCCAAACAGCTAGCAGCAGGATATGTGCTATATGGCTCCAGCACCATGCTCGTGTACACCACAGGAAATGGCGTGAATGGATTCACCCTCGATCCGTCTATCGGCGAGTTTTTGCTTTCTCATCGCGACATGCGATTCCCTGCCTCCTGTGATACATACTCAGTCAATGAAGGGCACTACCGCAACTTCTTTGAAGGGACCAAAGCTTATCTGCGCCACATCAAAAGCGTATCTGAGGTGCCATATAAATCGCGCTATATTGGGTCGTTGGTCGCTGATTTTCACAGAAACCTTCTCAAAGGTGGCATCTTCATGTATCCCGGCACGCACCAGAATCCCAGCGGCAAGCTACGCCTCACCTTCGAAGCCAACCCCATGGCATTCATCGCCGAGCAAGCCGGCGGATATGCCAGCAATGGTCGTGAACGAATCCTCGACATTCAACCAGATGGTCTTCATGAGCGCACCCCACTCTTTATCGGCAACAAGGAAGAAGTCCTCCTGCTTGAAAATTTTATCAGAAAATATGGAAAATACGGAAGGCCAGTTCCAACTTTGGAGTCAGGAAATCTGTCTTGATAATCTCATTAGCTCGGCTTCTACTGACAAGACAAAATGGCTATTTCCTCAATAACTATCATCTGGATTTAACTATTCTTGCAACTTTTCCGTAAGTTGAGCCATAACTCCATTTTTTAGAGGTTCTAACTCCTTTTCGACCATGTGGAAGCGATTTGTACGCGCAATGAAATCTATCTTTGGTGGCTTGATCAGCTCCATAGAAGATCCCAAACTCATCCTGGAACAAAATATTCGGGAGCTTAACGATCAGATCCCCAAAATGAACGAGAGTATCGCTACGGTGAAAGCCAATGTGATGCTGCTCGAAAAAGAGATGGGGAAATACAAGGTAGAGTATGCAGATTTGGTGCGAAAAATGAAAGCCGCCATTTCCGCTGGCCGTGATGATATTGCCCAAAACTACGCCCTGCGTCTTGAGTCTGTGAAGTCTCACATGCTCCAAACCAAAGAGCAATTTGAGTCTGCCAAAAAGGCCTACGAAAAGTCCCTCGAAGTGAAGAAGGTATTCATGAAGCAACGAGAGAAGAAAATCTCCGAAGCTAAGGATGCCCTTCGTGCTCACGAGCGTGCCAAGTGGCAGTCCAAAATCGCTGATACCATGGAGTCATTTGAAGTGGCTGGCATTGACGCCACTCACCAGGAAATGCTCAATCGCGTCAATGAAGAAACCGCCAAAAACGAAGCCCGCATGGAGATCGCTCTTGACTCTGTTGACACCGACACCTTCAAGATTGAAGAAGAGGCTGAAGGCTTGCGTGCTGCCGAACTCGTGAAACAATTTAAGGCAGAAATGGGCCTCGATTCGTTCGATGATCCGTTCAAAGACCTTGATCTCGATACCAACAAAGGAAAAGCAATAGAGTAATCGTTATGACGGGAGAAGAAAAAAGAGCCCAACTTAAGGAGCAGTACAAACGCGATCTACTATTGCGGAAGGAATTCCTTGATAAAGCCAAGGACCTTCAGCGCTCCCAAAAGATGACCAAGGCGGTGACCGACATCACCTCCTCCCTTGACATGGGTGACACAGATGTCTGGATTGAGCACCTCAATCGGGAATCTGCCATCACCGAAGCCAAGATGGAGATGAGCATGGAGCTTGCCGATGATTCTTCTGATAATCTGCTCAAGGCCCAAGCCAATGAAGCTGCTCAGCAAAAATTTTCTGCCGAGATGCTTGTCAAACAGATGAAAAAAGAAATGGGGCTCCTCTCCGATGAGCCCGAAATCGAAGAGCCAACTGACCTGGAAAGCAAGGCCTCCGATGAAGATGCTACTGCCGACCAATCTGAACAAAAGGCTCCGGAATCTCCAAAAAAGACACTCGGTGATTTTTAACCAAAGAATCCTCATCTAATTCGCCCCCCATGTGTCAATCATGGGGGGCTTTTTCGTTATGCTTGTCAGGGATATGTTTACCGATTAGATTTCCTAAGCAAATGAAAATCAGCTTCCTCACCCTCCTGCTTCTCCTTATTGCGCCCTTGGCTGCCCAGCAAACCCAGATTGCTGCTCAGGTGCCCGGCACACCGCTCCACACAGAGTTTTTGCCCTTCACTGACCACCTTACGGTGGTGTTCATCCATGAAAATGCCGCTGAAATCATGGTTCTCGACCCCGGCTATCAGCCGCTATATGAGCGTGCAATCCCAGACCTTGGCCTCGCCCCAGGAGCCAGGTTTCTTGGGGTATCAGAAGAACCCGGAACCTGGCACTTGTATTTCCTCAATCGTGGCTCTTTGGTGAGTATTCAAATACCTAGAGCCGGCGACCTGAGCACTGTGCGCCTCGAAGGATTTTCCAATGCCAACTTCTCGGGCTCCTTTAGCTTTGATGGCACCATGCACCTGCTTCGCATGTCGGCTTGGGACAATGAGCTTCGGCTCGTCAAGTTTCGTGATGGCAGACAAGTATTCTCAGAAACATTCCCCCTCAGCACCCCTAACTTCGTGTCAAGAGCCAATGGCGACTTTCATAAAATGAGCGAAGAAGAACCTCAGCTTGGCGATAGCTACTATGCCGCCAAGTGGTATCGCTTTGGCGATCGCCTGGTTTTTACCCTTGATGGCGACGGTGTCACCGAAATGGTAGAAGTAGATTTGCTCAGCTCTGTGGTGAACGAAACATCCTATGACTGGCACCACACCGATGCACCTACCCAGCACAGTAATAGCCTATGCCTTGGCTCCTACCTCGCCTACTGCGCCTGGGACAGCGACCAACTTCAGGTCAACATTTACCAAATGAGCACACAGGAACTCATGCTTTCTTGTGCAGCCGACAATCTATCAGGGGCCAGAGAAATTTTTGCAGCCCCGGGCTGGTCTTCTACCCGCCATCAAATGCTGACTGAGTCGCCTGGCTCAGGAATTTTCTCACACATGTATGCCGATAGTTGGCTGGAAAAGCTCCGCCCCAATGACCTCACATCGATTTCCTTTATTCCGCTCGATGAAGGCTGGATCCTGGAGGCTGGCAGCCTGCTGCGCATCGCAGAATATGGCGCAACAGGGATGGTGGTCGATGAACAATTTCAAAAAGCATTTATTTCTTTCTATCTTCGGGTACCAGCTCCCGAAAGCCGTGAAGTAGCCCCTCTCGTGTTTTCCTCATTGCGACATCAAGGCAAGGTCTATGCCGTGGATTGGCAAAACAGGCGACTTCAACTCTCCCGCGACCCCAACGGCACCATCCGGGTGTGGTAATGCCATGACGCAAGACCCGCGGGCGCAAGACCCGCCGCTACCAAGACCCGGCGGGCGCAAGACAGGCGGGCGCAAGACCCGCCGCTACCAAGACCGGCGGGCGCAAGACCCGCCGCTACCAAGACCCGGCGGGCGCAAGACCCGCCGCTACCAAGACCCGGCGGGCGCAAGACCCGGCGGGCGCAAGACAGGCGGGCGCAAGACCGGCGGGCGCAAGACCCGCCGCTACCAAGACCGGCGGGCGCAAGACCCGCCGCTACCAAGACCCGGCGGGCGCAAGACCCGCCGCTACATGGGTTCGGCTTCGCCTTAATCTCTTATCTCGCTTCTCAACATCTCCCCTCTCAATATCTCATTTCACCCCCAACCCCCTC
>JANQTF010000383.1:0-13845 GCA_030731845.1 Bacteroidia bacterium
AGGTTGGTGAGGCTGTCGGCGTACATGAACGACTGTAGCTTGATCTTGAGCCCTGACTGTTGGGCACTCGGCGTGGCAAGCGGATAGAGCACACTATCCACCATGACAGAGTTATTAGGGCCCAAAACCAGCCTGATTTCCTGAATTTCGCCAGGCGGCAGGGTGTCGTTTACAATGAGGGTATCGTCCCCTGCCTGATATTGCAGCAGGTCATATATCCCCTGATTGGTCGCGAGATCCACCCAGCCAGAACTGCCTTTGGTCTTGATTCGCACTTGCAGCAGATCAATATTCACTTGCTGATAGTCGCCGGGGCCATCAGTGAGATACACATGAAGTCTGGCAGGGGCAGTATTGGGGTCGATGGTCTGAGAATCGCAGGCCCAGAGCCCAATCAGGAATAATGAGGGAAGCCAAAGAAGGCGAAGATTTTTCATAGAACGGTATTGTTTGAACCAGAGAGGGTTCAAGGATGATGCCATACCAATCGCGACAAGCCCCACTACTCTGCTGGGAGAGAACATCCGATTAGCTTCCCATTTGCCGAAAAGCTCCTCTCACTGGCAGAAAATAGACCATCTTTCCGCAGGGTTTTTGTTATTTACTTCGTGGAAAGAAGGCCCTGTTTCGTTTTTCTTTCCAATTCAGAATTTTATTTCACTGAACGCACATGACAAATTTCAGGACATCAGGCTCCATTCGCCTGTTCATTGCGATGCTCTTGGTGGGCATTTTGCCCCTTCAAGCCCAGTATAACCCTGCCGATGATCAGATTTCGCTCGAAGAAATCTGGCTCAGTGGCATGTATTTTCCCGAATATCCCAACAGCTTTCGCTGGATGCAAGACGATGCCTTCTACTCAGAACTCGAAGAAGGCAAAGCCATTTCGCGATACAGCATCGAGAGCGAAGCCAAAGTAGATGAGCTCGTGACATTCGCCAATCTGGATTTGAAGGGGATTGACATCGCAACTATTCAGGAATACGAATTTGGAACAGACGAAAACTACCTCGTGCTCCAGGCCGAGGTGGAGCGGATCTATCGCCACTCTTCCAAAGGCATTGTCTTGGCTGTGGATCGGGCTAATAACAAGACCCAGCTCCTTGCCGAAGGCAAAAAAGTGAGTCACCCGACCTTTTCGCCCGATGGTAAGCGGCTGGCTTATGTGCTGGAAAACAACCTCTACGTAATGGAATTTGCCACAGGCAAAACCACCCAAATCACGACCGACGGGCAGAAAAACGCCATCATCAACGGCATGGCCGACTGGGTGTATGAGGAAGAATTTTCCTACAGCAAGGCTTTCTGGTGGGCCGAAGACGGGCAGCACCTCGCTTACCTGCGGTTTGATGAATCAGAAGTTCCCGAGTTTACCATGCAGCTCTTCGGGAGCCTGTATCCGGAAAATGACAACTTCAAATATCCCAAAGCAGGAGAGAAAAACTCCCTCGTGAGCGTGCACATCTACGAGGTGGCGAACAATGGCACCATCCAGGCCAAGATCAGCGAAGACAGCGATATTTACACCCCACGCCTCGCGTGGATCTCGCCCAGCGAGCTCGCCGTGATGACCCTCAACCGCCTCCAAAACGAGGTGACCGTCCTCGCCGTGGATGCCAGCACAGGCAGCAACAAGGTGATTCTCACCGAGACCTCCGACACCTACATCGAAATCGCCGATTCGCACTGGGGCCTGGAAAAATGGCATTTTCTCACCGAAAGCACTGATTTTTTCTGGATCAGCGAGCAAGACGGATTTTATCACATTTACCGATACACCCGCGAGGGAGAATTGGTAAAAGACCTCACGCCCGGCAAATTTGAAGTGTCGAGCATCGTGGCCGTGGACGAGGCCGAAAATCGCCTCTACTATCTCTCTACAGAGGAAAGCTCCCTGGAGCGTCACCTCTATGTGATGACCCTGGATGGCAAAAAGAAAAAACGGCTCACCACCGTTTCCGGCGTGCATGAACCAGCATTCAGTTCGGGCTTGACCTACTTCATCGACAGCTACAGCAGCAGCACCGAGCCCGGCGTCACGGTGCTTTGCAACAACAAAGGCGAAGTGGTGAAAACCATGGTCACCAACGAGCGCCTGCGCGGCACCCTCGCCAAGCTCGACATCAGCCCGATGGAGTTTCTCCAAATCACCACAGAAGACGACGTGACCCTCGATGGATGGATGATCAAACCCAGCGATTTCGACGAAAGCAAGAAGCATCCGGTGCTGATGTTTTGCTATGGAGGTCCGGGAAATCAGGAAGTGCTCAATAGCTGGATGGGCCCCAACTACCTGTGGTTTCAGATGCTGGCCCAAAAGGGCTACGTGGTGGCCTGCGTGGACAACCGCGGATCAGGTGGTCGTGGACGCGAATTTCGCACCGCCACTTATCCCAACCTGGGCCATCTCGAAACCATTGATCAGGTGGCCACGGCCAAATGGCTGCAACAGCAATCCTGGGTAGATCCCGCCCGCATCGGCATCTGGGGCTGGAGCTATGGCGGCTACCTCACCTCGCTCTGCATGACCAAAGGAGATGGTATCTTCAAAATGGGCATCGCCGTGGCTCCCGTCACCAACTGGCGCTATTACGACACCATCTACACCGAGCGTTATCTCAAAACGCCTCAGCTCAATCCCGATGGCTACGACAAAAATTCGCCCATCAACTTTGCCAGCAAACTCAAAGGAAGCTATTTCCTCGTTCACGGAACCGGCGACGACAACGTTCATGTCCAAAACTCCATGGACATGGTCACCGCCCTTGTCAATGCCAACAAGCAATTCGATTCCTTTTTCTACCCCAACCGAAACCACGGCATCTATGGAGGCTACACCCGCTTCCACCTCTTCACCAAGATGACTGATTTCGTGCTGGAGAATTTGTAGGCGAAAAAAACTTGAAACAACACAGCAGCGAAGGACCAAGAGTCTTTCGCTGCTTTTTTTTGCAGGGGACGAGAGAAGATCAAGGTGAGTTTTTTTTAATTTTCAGCCTGATTTTTTTAAGTTGCATGAAACGTCCTACATGAAAACTTTCCTTAGCTTCTTCCTCCTCGTCTTCGCCCTCAATACCTTTGCACAGCAAGCTGTCAAAGAAATTTCTCTCGAAAAAAGGTATATCGACTACGACTTTTCTCATACCATTGCCGGGATCATTGATGCGAGGCGGGAAAGTGGGGGGATCGGATATGCCTACACGGGGCTGGGCAACAAAGTGACGAGAGCTGTGCTCGAAGGTGGATTTGAGCAAGCACTGGGTCAACTGTTTTTTTCCATTCCTACGCCCGAAACAGATCAAGCACCTGTCTGGATCAAGATTCAGCACTTGCAGATCGGGGAAATGCGCTCCCCCAATACAGAGTATTCTGTTGGCTTTCTTCACGCTGACTTCCTGATCCGGGAAGGAGATCAGTATTATCTTCAGTTTAGGGCAACCGCAGCCGAGATGAATTTCGGACTAGATGCGACGAGCCATCATGATCTCAACATTGAGCGCATGCTCACGCGGGTTTTAATGGACTACGACGATGCTGAGGCGAGGAGGCAATTATCGAGGATTCCGATCGCTGAGAATCAGCTCAGCGCCTATGACCTTGATACGCTGAGCAATGCCCTCGCTACGCTGTCTGATTGCAAACCGGGGATTTACCAGACCTATTACGACTTTCGCGACCAGCAACCTCAGCCATTTGGGGAGTTGGTATTCACCCTTTACAAGGAAGGAGTAGAGGGCAAGGAAAATGCGGCATTCGACAACTGGCCCACGGACACGCAGCAACCCTTTGCCTTTACCAAGGGTCGCGACACCTACTTGCGGGTGGAGGATGACTATTATTTACCAATACGACGAAAATACGACCATTGGACCCTGACCATGAAAGAGGAGGCAAGTGGGGCAGGCGCCGCGATCGGGGGTGCAGCTTTCGGCTTAGTGGGAGCCCTTGCCGGGCATCTGATTGAGTCTGCCTCGACAGACAACTATGACCTAAAACTCAATTACAACTCCCCCCTCATGCTCTACCCCATCGGAAATTCTGACCCCGATGTGCAGCAACCTGCCTATGTGTTTGCCTCCGAATTTATGCCGGTGGATGAAACAATAGAGGTTGTGATGGATGGGGCCACAGTCTGCGAACTGGGACCGGGCCAGGCTTTTGAGGTGCCCTTGCGCTCGGGAGAATTCGAAAAAAATCTCTGCATTCGCTATCAAGATCAAGAGACCTGCACGGTGGTGTTTACCCGACTGGACATGCCCACCCTCTTTCTGGCCAAGCCAACGCGAAAGGAGCTGAGCCTCACCTTTCACCCAGACAACCTCGCAACACGCTACCAGGACAAAATACAGGAAGAGGAATCGACAACCCCCTGTGGTCAGTAAGGCTCCTATTTGCCCATCTAGCCAAACAGAGCAGGACTCGCGCCTGAACCGGAAAGACCTATCTCCTTTCCTTGCCCAACCTTATTGCCTATTTTCCTCACATTCTCCTACCTTTATCTCCGAATCTTTCAATCCCTTTCTCCACATGCGCTTTCTCCTTCCTCTTCTGTTGATATGTTCTTCCGCGATCGCGCAAGAATGGCAGGACCCCACCATCATTGGCCGCAACAAGCTCCCGGCTCATAGCTCCGCTACCGAGTGGCTTTATCCTACTGCCGCAGCTGCTCTGGTGCAGGTGCGCAACAACCTGCCATACCGCCAAAGCCTCAACGGACGCTGGCGTTTTCAGTTTCTCGAAAACCCCGCAGCCGCTCCCGCAAATTTCATGTCGCCCACCTTTTCTCACCAATCCTGGGACGAGATCCCCGTGCCTTCCAATTGGCAGGTGCTCGGCTATGGGCAACCCATCTACACCAACATCAAGCACCCTTTTCCGGTCAATCCGCCTCTGGTGCCGACCGACAAAAACGAAACAGGCCTCTATCGCAAGACGTTCACTGTGCCCGGTGAATGGAAAGACCGAGCCGTATTTCTCCATTTTGCGGGTGTGCAATCCGCTTGCTATGTCTATCTCAATGGCGTAGAAATCGGCTACAGCGAAGGCAGCATGACGCCCGCCGAGTTTGAGATCACTGATTATCTCATTCCCGGCAACAACCTGCTGGCCGTGAAAGTGATACGATGGTCGGATGGCAGCTACCTCGAGGATCAGGATTTCTGGCGGCTCAGCGGCATTTATCGCGATGTGTTCCTCTATTCCACCCCGTCAGCTCACTTGAGCGACCTTTTTGCCTATCCACAATTTGGAGAAGACCTGGACAAAGTGGCGCTGCGCATGGAGGTGACCCTCCACAACTATGGCAAAAAGACCGCAAGCGGTCATGCGGTGCAGTTCACCCTCTACGACCCCAACAAGCAGATGGCATTCGAGGCGATTTTGGAGATGGAGGGCAAATTAAAAAAAGGGGAAGAAACCGACTTCGAATTTGGATGGCCTGTGCCCAACCCGCGGCTCTGGAGTGCCGAAAACCCGCAGCTCTATACCCTCGTGGTGCAATTGCTCGACAAAAAAATGGAGAGCATCGAGATCATGAGCACCAAGGTGGGATTTCGGGAAGTGAAAATCGAAAACGGACAAATGTTGGTCAACCGCCAACCGATCTTGATACAGGGGGTAAATCGCCACGAGACCAACCCCCGCACAGGCAGGGCCATCACCGAGAATGACATGCGCCAGGACATTGAGCTGATGAAGCAAAACAACTTCAACGCCGTGCGCACCTCCCACTACCCCAACAACCCGCGTTGGTATGAGCTATGCGACGAATATGGCCTCTATGTGTGGGACGAAACCAACCTCGAGACCCACGACCTCTGGACCAACTACAACTATCAGGTAGGCGACAGCGCCCAATGGAAAGCCGCCCTCGTGGACAGGGCCGTTTCCATGGCTGAACGGGACAAGAATCATGCGTCTATCATTGCCTGGTCTTTGGGCAATGAATGTGGCTGGGGAGCTAATTTTGACGCCATGGCCGCCGCCATCAAGGCCATCGACGACACGAGGCTCATTCACCTCGAGAGCCGAATGCCGCCCTACTCCAAAACCCTCACCCACTACGATTTCATCTCCAACATGTATGCCTCGATAGGAGACATGAAGGAATTGACAGCCCTTGACACCACCCGCCCGGTGATTCTGTGCGAATATGCCCACGCCATGGGCAACTCTACTGGAAATTTTGGGCAATACTGGGACGCCATTCGCGACCCGGCTTACCCACGTTTGCAAGGTGGCTTCATCTGGGACTGGGCCGATCAGGCCATCGTGAAGCGGGCCGAAGACGGTACCGAATTCTACGCCTACGGCGGCGACTTTGGCGATACCCCCAACGATGGAAATTTTTGCATGAATGGCCTCGTATTCCCCGACAGAAGCCTCCACCCCGGCATGATGGAGGTGAAATACGTGCAGCAACCCGTGGAAGTGAGCTGGAACAACCTCGCCAACCGGGAAATCGCCGTTTTCAACCGCTATTTTTTCACTGACCTCTCCGATCTTTCCCTTAACTGGTTTCTGGTGGTAGATGGGGTAAAAAAATATGCAGGAACCCTTGGCGGCCAAAATATAAGCCCTCGGGCCACAAAAGTCCTCAGCTTGCCAATGCCTGAGTTTGAGATTGAAGCGGGCAAAGAATATCTCCTCGAATGCACCTTTACCCTTCTGAACGATACCCGCTACGCCAAAAAAGGCCATGAAGTAGCCTGGGTTCAGCTCCCCATTGAGATGGGAAACTGGGCCGATGGAGGCCCGACCACATCGGCCCAGCTGGTGGTGATCGGGTCAGAGGATCAGCTCGATCTGCGCGCAGACAGCAGCCTCTGGCAGGTAGATCTCCGCACCGGAGAGCTGATCAGCTGGAAAGAAAATGGGCAGGAGATCCTGATGGAGGGCCCTAAGCCTAATTTGTGGCGCGTGCCCACCGACAATGACCTGGGCGGCGGCGCAAGCAGCTATGCAGCGAGCTGGGAAGCCTTCGGGCTGGACAGCCTCAAGACCATCATCACCGATGTGCTGGACGTGGAGATGGAAGGAGACCGTTGGATGGTGACCACCACCGGCGTGTTGGTAGGCAAAAGCGACGGCATTCGCTTTGAGCGCAACCTGATTTTTCATGCCAATGGCGACTTGCAGGTTGTGATGTCCTACGATGTGCCGGAAACAGCCCCTCCCCTGCCCCGAGTTGGGATTCAGATGGCGATCCGGAAGGAATATGACCAATTCAGTTGGTATGGCCGCGGGCCTCAGGAAGCCTACTGGGATCGGAAAGACGGGGCCAGATTTGGCGTATGGGAAGGCACAGCCCAGGCGCAATATGTGCCCTATGGCCGACCACAAGAATATGGCAACAAAGCCGATGTGCGCTGGGCTAGCCTGACCGATGGGCAAGGAAAAGGGCTACAGATCCAGGCACAGAAAGAGCATCCACTCAATGTGAATGTTCATACCTATTCGCCACAAAGCTTGATGCAGGCAAGGCATCCATACGAACTCAGCCCCGGCGACCGCCTTTGGCTCTACCTCGATTGGCAGCAAATGGGCCTGGGAGGAGACGATAGCTGGAGCCCACGGGTGCATCCGGAATATTTGCTCAGCGCTGGCAGCTATCAGTTGAGTGTCTTGCTAAGAGCGAAATAGATCATAGAGGACCAGGCAAGCCATCCATTTTTCTGTTTTTATCTCTTAAGGAGGTGGAGCAGAGGAGTGGATGGCTTCTTTGTAAATACCCACGTGGATAAATACTGGCAGAAATCAGTGTTTTCCAACCAAGAGCCTTTCTGAGTAAGAAAAGCTAGTCAACCCACATGGCAATGGCCGCTCCTGATCATAGTTTTCAGGTCACAATACGATTGTACTCCCTGAACTATGGCCAATATCCAAGCTTCTCACAATCAAGTACCCCAGCAAACCTCCAGACAAAGAGTTTTCATTGCAGCAACAATGGCTGGGGCAATCGCTTTCATCGCCTTCTCTCTCTTCTCCATCGAATCATCTCTCAGCTGGTCATTTCTCACTGCACGCACACCTCACGCAGCTTGTGAGCTAGATACCCTCAAAGGCTCATTTACAATTGGAGGAACTGCGACCAATGTGACGGTTCAGGTGGCGATGACCAACGGCATGCTCTACGAACCCGGCACAGCAGTCTTCGCAGGGGGGACCACGCTGTTGTCAGAAAATATTTCTAATCTCCGAAGACCAGTTTTCAGCATTGCCAACCCCAGCGGAACGGTCAGATTTCATCTTCTACGGCAGGCAGAATGCCAGGCATACTCAAGCCAGATTTCTGGCGGAACGTTTGCAGACACGGTAAAGATCTACGAAAACGGGATGCAAATCGGAGGGGAAGAAATCTCCAATCCCTATGCGATCGGCTATGGCATTCTGAGTCTTTCTGGTGTCATTACCAGCCCCAGCTCAGCCCTCATCGGGCAGCGAGTGAGCCGCTCGGTGACGATTACCAATGGCAATTTTGGGAAAATCGACTCTTTCTTATTTGCAGAAATTTATCTTCCAGGTGCCCTGATCGTGGATTCTTTCAAAATTCAGGCTGGTGGCGCCACCTATCACATTCCCTCCTCTGCCATTCACCAAACTACCGACCTGGACTCCACCTACCTGAGTTTTGGCCAACAAGAACTCCAACACATAGGTGATGGAGATCAGTGGTTTGAAAATGGCGAAACCTTCGTTTTGGAATATTCGCTGATAATCAATTCCTGTGGATCTGGCTCTTCGATTTCCTCTACTCCAACAGTGTGGTGGGGATGTGGAGATGGCTATTGCCAGCGCTACCAACTCAACGCAGGGATCGCCCTGGCACAGGCAGAACCCGACCTGAGCTACATGATCGAGGTGGGAGCTAGTGGTTGCATGGGCTATGGTGAAGCTCCCGACACCCTCAATGTGATCATTGTGAACAACGGCAGTGGACCCGCAACAGAAATAGAATTTGGATTTCAAACTCAGCACCCTTCGCAAGGCGGTTTTGATGCCTCCCATGTCCTTTATCAGATCAATGGTGGCCCCGAAGTCCCCATTACATTGACAGACCTGGACAAGCCTGTGACAGACGCATTTGGGTGTGCAAGTTCTTGGACTGGCAGTGGTGCACTCTACTCTGGTGGTAAGGTTTTTCTGGATATTCTCCTGAATCCAGGTTCCGAAGTCAGGGTGCGCTTTCTCAATTATAATTGTTGCCCGGATGCTTGCATGGACCCAACTCTACTTCCCGACAATAGCCTCTTTTACGGAACCTCCTACCGGGTAGATGGATACTTCCGATTCAAAAATCAATGTGGATTTAATCAACAGGATCTGGGACAGGGCAGCCTCACCAATGAGCTGATGTCACTGGTATATAGCACTTTTTCGCCCCCCAACCTGTCGGAAAGCTCTCCGCTTGCCTACACCTATCTCGATTTTCAGGAATTATCCATCAACGGCCTTAGCAAAAAGCTCAACGAGTCGCAGTTTGTGCTGGAGGTGAGCATGCCAAATTGTATTAATCTGGGTGGCGGTCCTTCCTCCATAGAGTGGGCCAATAAGGATGGGGTCACATTGTTCGCACCACAATCGGTGCAGGTGACCGACTCAGGATTTGTGGCCATCTGGAATGTAGGAACCATGACGAGTTCCCAGGTCGTGGATCTTGACGGTACCCAGATCAGATTTCCCTGCGAAGCTGATTGCTCAGAGGGGAATTGTACTGAGAGCAATGTCAACCTCAGTTTTTCCTTCATTCCCTCCACGAGCTGCCTGGGTGCTTGTGAGCTGAAGTGGATCTGTGTGGATGCCCCGATCAACGTGTTGTGCCCGGGCATCTGCCCGGAAGGAGGTGGGCAGCTCCTCGGGTCAGTTTTTGAACGACAAAACCTGGGGCGCCCCGATGCCGACAACAACGGTTGCCCCGACGACGACAACCTTTGCAATGGTGCGGGAGCCATTTGCCCCATTGCCTTCAATCCTGGCCTGGTGCGCAGAGACCGTGCGCTCACTGGCGACACCATTATCTCTACCGTTACAGGCGTGATCCTGTCCGGCTCGGTTGCGGGCTCCTGGCAATACCTTTTTTTCGAAAATCAGCTCAGCGATGCCAGCCTGTTCGACATCGTGGATGCCGATATGCGTTTCGTAGATGTGTCACAAGGAAATATTTCCTACACCGCTAGCGGGCTCTTGCCCACCGTGATACAAGACACTGTCCGGCTCAACCTGAGCATTGACCAAAGAGCAACAGCGCTGGGGCTCCCCAGTTCCTCCATCCGCTTTGAGCAAGGAGACAGCATTGAGGTCACCCTCCGGTACCGGCTCAATGAAAACCTCAGCGACATTACCCAGACCATCACCACCCTCAATCGCCTCTATACGGCTACGATTTCTGCTCCTACCCTTTCGGGAAGATATGACTGCGCAACAACTGGCGGCACTATTCTCGCAGGAAAACCTGGGGTGAGCGATTACAAATCCTGGATCACCTTTCCCACAGGGTGCACCACCAAAAATATTGGATTCAACACCGAGGTAGCGCTCGATGGTTCCTCCTCAGGCAACAATTTTTTTCCGTTTGAATATCGGGTCTGGGCAAGACCACAAAAGTATCACGTCACCATTCCAGAGGGCTATCATATTGAGAAGGTAAGGTTGCTCCATCGGCGCACCACTGGCAATGGAACGGTCTCATCAAGCAGGTACACTCCAGCTATTGTGGCCACCGATACCATCTCCCACAGCGATGGTGCATTCACCTATATCTATGACATTCATCATCCAGTCAATGCAGGGATTTGGGCAGGACAGGGCGGCAACTACTATTATGGAGATGATGGCGCCTACTTCAGATTTCATACCGACGCCTCCCCTGGTTGTGCCTCTCCTGAAGCCTGGTATTCCGATATTGCCGGAGGAAATGCCTACCTGCAACAACATGAGTATCTGGACCTCCTCGGAGAGAGAAAATTCCGCTCAGGTTCTACCAACCTCATTTTCACCAAACCTGATGTCAACGCTTCCTGTTCTGTACCAGTGAAGCAAGGGGTTTCGACCAATATAGAGTGGGAGCTGAACGTCAAAAATCTTTCCTCCAATATCCCGGTCAACAATGCCTGGATTGCGCTGGTTTCCCCTTCAGGCATGATTGGGTCAGGTCAAAAAGAGCTTTACAACCAAGCAGGCAGCCTGCTTTCCCCGACTGCCAGCGGCATCTACCAACTCGGCACACTGGCCAAAAACACCTCTCGCACCTTCAAAGTAAAGGCCGACTACAGCACCTGTGACCAGGATTCGATGCTGTTTTTGGTGGGCTGGGATTGCGACGACTATCCCAGCACCCTGGGAGATTATCCCTGCAATGTGGATACAGTCGTGCTCCATGTGGTGCCGGTAGAAGGTCATATATCGGTGCAGGTAACCGACCTGGCCCTGACCCCTACCAATCCTGCCATCAGCAGCAGCCCGTTTTTTGGCTCAGACTCCATTTTGCTGTGCGAAAACTTTCCAGTGGAATTCAAACTCAACAGTGCCCTGCCAGGTGACTTGCGAGATGTGTTCACGATCATGGAGGTGCCCATTTCCAGTGGCATGGGCGGATTAGAATATGTAGCTGGTTCGGGATACTTTGAGTATCCCATTGGCAGCACACCGCAGCCATTTTCGAGCGCAGCCGAAGCCGCTTTGATTGGGCAAAATGGGGGCGGCCAATTTCTATTTGACTGGTCAGACATCAGCGGTGGCACCCTCCCATCTGGAGCAGAGCTACCCGGCACCTCACAGCCAGCTGCAAACAGGGCTGTTTACTTCCGATTTAACATGAGGGCCACCTGCGCCATGCCTGTTGGCGACAAATTCAACATTCGGGCATTTGCCAACTATGGATGCGGAGCGCCCGCAAGTGGGTTTGGGGAGTCCTACTCAGGATCTTCCCTCCCGGTGGAGGGCGTCCTCCCTGATTATGCCACCACCATCAACGTGGGCACGATCCCTGCTTTTACCAATTTCAAAGACACACATTCCGTCCGGATTTCCATCGAAAAATATGGATCAAAACCAGTTGGAATCGGCGACAGCCTGATGCTCCGGCTACCCAACGGCCTTAGCCTTGAGACAATAAATGACTGCGTGTCAGGAAATTGCCCAGACTACTCCCTCATGAGTACCTACCTGATCGGGGAGCAAAAGGTCTATATGTGGCCCATGCCTGCCATGGCAGATGGCGAAGTCTCAGAATTCAACCTTCATCTGAGGCTCGAAAAAAATCTCTATGGGATCCTGGGGCTGGTAGAATTACAAACCCGAAATCAGCAGCAACTTTCCTGTTCATCGGCTTCTGATGGTCTTTGTCCGGTATCGGGCGTTGTAGTATCAGGCACCGGGAGTCGGGCAACCTCCGCAGATCTGCCCGAGGTGCTCATCTCCATTGATAATTTTATAGCCAATCAGGAATTTCAGACATCATTCAAATACATCACAGCCCTTTCATTGGTAATCGGCTCAAAGGAAGCCCCAGATGGATTTTGGGTGGAGCTCTACTGTGCTGATATGCTCACTGGCCAAAGCACAGGACAAGAACCCCTACAAACCGTGTTTTTCCCGGGACCAATTGCTTTTGGTACTGTGCTCGATACCCTGTTGGTGTTTTACACCTCGACCTGCTTCCCACCTGATCAGCCACTGATCGCTCTCATTCCTGATTCAACGTATGACGGCAGCCTCACCCAATGTTTTCAGCCGGTTTCACAAGGCTTAAGCAGGGCCGGGGTTGAGGTTGGTGGCAATCCATTTGACATCATGGAGGTAGAATCTGTTTTACTTCCTTTGGAATGGATTCACACCCAGGCATCTCAGGAGGAAGGTGAGATCCTACTCGTATGGACCACCGCACAGGATGCACTCCCAAGTTCCTTTGAGATTGACCGAAAAACGCCATCTGGCCGCTTTGAAAAAGTAGGCGTAATGACTCCCAAATCTGACAAAATTGCCTCCTATATCTGGGAAGAACCTGTTCCTGCATTTAACCAAGATCACTACTATCGAATCCGTGCCATTGGGATGGATGGAAAAGAGGAGATCAGCCCGATTGTTGAGGTTGCGGTGGCTTCTGCCAAACAGAACCTCATGGTGGAACATAACTCACCTGAGGAGAAAATTATCATATCTCGCCCCACGGCTGAGTTTCCTGCGACCCTGCGCGTGTGGACCATGCAAGGGCAGCCATTATATGAAAAGGCATTGGCTCCGGGCGAGTCAAGTATCGAGGTTCCAACTGGCAACTGGGCCACAGGCATGTATCTCATCTCCCTCTCCACCAACAGCATCACAATCAGTAAAAAGGTGATTGTGAGATAAGCTGTGCCGGAGGATAGCATCAGGCACTCGAAAAGGAAATCATAGTGGCCACCGAACCCTTGGTCAAAAGCGGCTCCACCGCCCCCTACCTGTTTTTGTTGGTTATTTTCTCCTTCGTGGATCTCTCTGCATTCAGATCCAAACTTGTGAGCTTCCTCACCTATCCCGATTTTTACTTGCGAGAATCATTTCATCTTAACCTTGCAGAATGGAATCTAAAAGAAGCGATTCCCTTTATGGAAATGATCCGGCACGACCTTCCCCTTCAAGGGAAAAGAGACATTTACACAGCGCGGATCGAAAGCGAATTGCGGGAAATAGAAACCTCCCTGAGGCACCTTACTGGTGTAGAAAAGCTTCCTAAAGATCAAGATTATCGACAGGGAAGAACATGGAGAGAGCCCCATTCGCGGGCGCGGGCCCATTCGCGGGCGCGGGCCTCTTTCGCGGGCGCAAGACCCGCGTCTACGACCCAAAAATATGGGATTCCCATGCGGA
>JANQTF010000383.1:13945-29318 GCA_030731845.1 Bacteroidia bacterium
GGGTCTTGAGCCCGCATCCGCGAATTGGTGGGCGCGGGCCTCATTCGCGGGCGCATGCCTCATTCGCGGGCGCAAGACCCATTCGCGGGCGCAAGACCCGCGTCTACGACCAAAAAATATGGGACTCCCATGCGGATGCGGGTCTTGAGCCCGCATCCGCGAATTGGTGGGCGCGGGCCTCATTCGCGGGCGCAAGACCCGCATCTACGACAAGGATTCGCAAAATTAAAAGTTGATCTTCCGTTACCGACAAGAATATTTTTCCAAGGAGATTGAGAGGCATTCTCTTTTTTTTGAGAATGAAGTACAAAGATCGCATCCGTCGTCCATACAAGTCTCATAGGCTGAAAGGTCATGATTACAATTCTACTGGGCATTATTTTGTGACAATATGTACTAAGAATCGTGATCCAATACTTGGACAGATTCAGGACGGAAAAATGATCCCTTCCCCTATTGGATTATTGGCGCAATTAGTATGGGATGCAATGTCAAAGAGGTATCCGCAATTGCGGTCAGAGGTGTTTCAGCTAATGCCTGACCACATCCATATTCTTTTTTATTGGGAGAACAAAGATCCCCAATGTGGAGGTGTTATTGATTTGATAGGGAATTATAAATCGCTGGTATACTATTATACCCGCAAGTGTCTTGGGATTTTATCGATGCCTTCGTTTTGGCAGCGTTCCTTCCATGATAAAATCGTCTGGTCTGAAAGAGCTCATTCAATTATCACACAGTATATTCTTGATAACCCAATGAATTTTCCTCAATAAGCCCTCGAATTTGCGCCCGCAGACACGAATTGGCAGGCGCAAGACCCATTCGCGGGCAAGACCCATTCGCGGGCGCAAGACCCGCGTCTACGACCAAAAAATATGGGATTCCCATGCGGATGCGGGTCTTGCGCCCGCATACGAATTGGCGGGCGCAAGCCCCGCGTCTACCCCATCCGATTACGGAGCAACTGTGCATTCGCTGCGACAAGGATCGTGCTGAGGCTCATGAAAATCCCCCCAATAGCTGGCGAAATCGTGAGGCCGGGAATGAATCCGGTGGCCAGGGGAATCGCCACAACATTGTAGGCGCAGGCCCAGATCAGATTTTGGTTCATTTTGCGGCGCGTGGCAGCGCCAAAGCGAAGCAGGCGATACACATCTTCGGGGTCGCTGTTGACCAGCACAATGTCGGCAGTTTCGGCGGCCACGTCGGTGCCTGAACCGATGGCGATGCCCAGATCTGCCTGCGCCAGCGCGGGGGCGTCGTTCACGCCATCGCCAGTCATGGCCACGCGCTTGCCATCGGCTTGCAGCTCTTTGATCCAGGCCTGCTTGTCTGCCGGCGATTGGTTGGCCCGCACGTCCACGAGCTCCAACTCGCGCGCTACGGCCTTGGCCACTTCTTCGTTGTCGCCCGTGGCCATCACCATGTGAACGCCGTCCTGCTTCAGGGTCACAATCGTGTCAATGGCCTCCGGCCTGATTTCATCCGCCAACGCGATAAAGCCCAACAGATTCTCTCCCCTCATCACAAACACCACCGTGGATCCTTCCAGCTCCTCAGTAGCTTGTGGAATCGCCATGTCATGTTCCTTCAGATACACAGGACTCACCACGCGCAGCCACTCCCCTTTCCATTTGCCTTCCACACCTTGTCCGGTGATGGATTGAAATTCGTCGATCTCCCGAAGATCCAGCCCTCGTTTGCTGGCTTCAGTCACGATGCCATCGGCAATGGGATGCTCAGAATTCTGCTCCAGGCTTGCCGCGAGGCTGAGCCATTCATCCTCATCTGTTTCCTTGCTCAGCGAATGCACAGCCCGAACGCCAAAGACACCCGTGGTGAGGGTTCCGGTTTTGTCAAACATCACCACATTGATCTTACCAGCATTCTCAAACGCGTTTCGATTGCGAATGAGAATCCCGTTTTTGGCGGCCAAAGCGGTGGAAATAGACACCACCAGCGGAATCGCGAGCCCCAATGCATGTGGACAAGAGATGACCATCACCGTGACCATTCGTTCCAGGGCAAATACAAAATCCTTGCCTAGCAACAGCCAAATGACAAGGGTGAGCAAGCCCGAACCCAGGGCTATGAAGGTGAGCCACTTCGCAGCAACATCGGCAAATTTCTGCGTAGAGGATTTTCCTTTTTGGGCTTCCTCTACCAACCGGATGACCTTTTGCAGATAAGCATCTTCTCCGGTATGCGCCACTTCCACTTGTAGCGCGCCGCTACCATTCACCGATCCACCAATTACTTTTTCGCCAGTCTGCCGATGCACCGGCGTGGACTCGCCCGTGAGCATGGCCTCGTTGAGGCTGCTGTTTCCCTCGCGGATGACGCCATCCACCGGGACTTTTGCACCGGGCTTCACGAGCACGAGATCACCGGGAGCGAGCGCGTCCATTTCTACTTCCTTCCACTCGTCGCCATCTCGGCGCAATGCCGTGTTGGGCATGAGCGCTGCGAGGCTTTCCAGGGCCTTGGAGGCCCCCATCACCGAGCGCATTTCTACCCAATGCCCCAGCAGCATGATCACAATCAGCGTGGCCAATTCCCAAAAAAAGGGCTGCCCCTTCAGGCCAAACACAATGGCAACCGAATAGGCCCAGGCCGTGGTCGTTGCCAGCCCGATGAGGGTCATCATCCCAGGACTTTTGCCCTTGAGCTCTTCGAATGTTCCGGAGAGAAATGGCCACCCACCATAAAAAAAGATGAAACTCGCCAGAGCAAACAAGACATATTGGTCTCCGGCAAAGGGGATGGAAAAGCCCAGCCACTGCTGCACCATGGGCGACAGCGCCAGAATCGGCACCGTGAGCCCCAGCGATACCCAAAACCGCCGACGGAAGTCCGCGATCATGTGGGAATGATGATTCTGATGACCTTCATGACCTTCATGGGTTTGATGCTGTTTATTAGTGTCTGATTGATGGGATGAATGCGTTTGGTGTTCCATGACTTAGTTGGTCTTTGCTTGAATAATGTCTCTTGTCTCTCCGCAGCGCAGCATCGATTCGCCAAAATAAGGGTTGAGGATCTCTTCTTTTCGGCTCAACCAGTAGGCTCCTTGATTGTTGATGGCCATGGGGCAATATTGATAGTAGGTGAGACGAGAAGCGCCGCCAAAGCTACGGAGACTATGGTAAATGGCATTGCTCAACGAAGAGAGCGTCTTGCGCTGGGCCACGAGATCCTCAGCATCAGCGATGGCTTCGAGTGCGGGGCGAATGACAGCCAACTGCTTCATCCACGCGATGTGCATCTCTGCCGATAGCAAGGTCATGTCCACCTGTTTCAGCGAATTCAGCGCAGCGGAAGCTGCCGATTGGGTAGCGGTGGGGTCACTCGCGATCAAGGCATCGGTCAGGGAGAAATAGCCCGACAAGAAGGCCTCCAATTGGCGGAGGAATGCCTCCGGAACTTCCGTTTCCATGGGTTCCTTCCCCCCATGCTGATGTGCCATGGCGAGAGCACTTCCTTTGGGGTTCATCATGCTTGGCTTACCAGCAATCTGCGCGGCGGCGTCCACCTTAAATGCGCCATGGCTCACCACTTCTTCTCCTGCATTAAGCCCCTCCTGTACAATATACATTGCGCCAGTTTCTGCCCCGAGCGTGATTTCTCTCGTCACAAACGTAGCCTCCTCGCGATTGGGCTGTTTCACATACACGATGGCGCGTTCGCCGGTCCAGAGCACCGCCGATTTGGGCACGAGCAGCGCTTCCCCTTTGAGCGGCAAATTGGCAGTGAGGCTGCCCCGCACAAACATGTCGGGCTTGAGTTGGCCACCGCTGTTGGTCACCGGCACCCGCACCGAGGCCGTCCTCGTCTGCGGATCGATCAGCGGACTCACGAAATTCACCTTGCCAGAAAAGTCTTTTCCAGGGATGGATGCTACGCTGTAGGTGACTTCTTCCCCCGTTTTGATCCAGGCTAAATCGGCCTCATAGGCATCAAATTCTACCCACAAGCGGCTGAGGTCCACCACTTCTATCATGGGCATGCCCTGCTGCACGTAGTCGCCGACGGCGACGTGGCGCTGTGTCACGGTGCCGCTTCTCGGAGCGAGGATGTCAAAACTCGTGCTTGGTTCTTTTGCGCTTTCCAGCGCGTCTATCTGGGCATCGGTGAGGTCCCAGAGCTTGAGTTTGCGGCGCGCAGCCTCATACAGCCCCGGCGATAATTCACGGAGACTGATGGCTTCGAACAATTCGCGCTGGGCGGCGATCAACTCGGGAGAATACACCGTGGCGAGCTTCTGCCCTTGTCGCACCTGCTGCCCGGTGAAATTCACAAAGAGCTGCTCAATGCGTCCGGGAAAGCGAGCGGTGAGCTGCGAAATCCGGGTTTCGTCCGGCTTGATTTTCCCGGTAAGGATCAACTTTCGCTCGGGATCGGCCTTCTGCAAAACAGTGGTCTGAATATCAGCCATGCGAAGCGAGACTTCGGTCATCTCCAGCTCGTCGGGGCTGAGGGTGCTGCTCCCCAGCGTGGAAAGCGGGATCAGATCCATGCCACAAATGGGGCAAGGCCCCGGCTCGGTCATGCGCACCTGCGGGTCCATGGAGCAAGTCCAAATGGTCTCTCCTGCTACGTCGGTGGCGCTATGGTCATGAGATTCTTCGGGTTTGCTTCCGCCAAAGAAGACCCAGCCCAGGAGTAATCCGGCGGCGAGGGTAGCGAGATAGGGAAGGTATTTTTTCATGATAATCTGGATGAATTCGAAGAAAAAAAGAGGACAAGCAACTAGCGGCTCATCGAAAACTGGCCTGTGAGTGCCGAAAGGGAAATCACCGTGCGGTGCTGCAGGAGCAAGCTCCGATCCCGGGCGAGTTGGTAGTCGAGGAGTTGCCGCTCGGAGCGCAGCAGCTCCTCAAAGCCAGTGGCCTCCACGGCATATTCCTGCAGTTGCAGGTCGATGGCCTTGTTCATCAGCCGGATTTGTGATTCATAGAGCAAGGCTTTTCTGTTCGCCTCCTGATGCTGCTGCATGAGCACGGCAAGCTCCTGTTGCAAGCGCCACTCCAGCCCTTCGCGCTCCGCCTGCACCACGCTTTGCCGAAAACTGCTTTCCTCCTGGGCCGCGCGGTATTGGTCTCCATGCAGCGGAATGCGGATTCCAGCCTGCACCTGCACGATGTCGCGGCCATTTTGCTCGGGCGTGGCGTCGCTCCGCGGTCCCACATTCACATACCCGAGCCCAGCGGTGAATGAAGGCTTTGCCATCAGCCCCGCGATCTCTGATTGTTTGCCCAATAATGCCTCCCGGATCTCCAGCTCTTCAAACTGCGGATGCTGTGATCGTATCATCTGCCAGGTAGAATCTGCCGAAAAAGGCCAGCTTGCTCCGCTCAGAGAATCTGGCGGAGCCACATTCTTCACAGGCTCTCCCACCAGTCTGGCAATCGCCAACTCCAGCGGCGCTCTGCGATCGAGGAGGGTAGCCAATTGTTCGCGCAGGGCGTTGAGCTCCAGTTCGAGCTTGAGCACATCCGACAGGCGGGCTTTGCCGTTGGCGATCTTGATTTCTGCCACACGTTGGAAACTTTGCAGGCGAATGAGTTGCGCCTCCTTGTTGCGGCGTTCCAGCTCCAGCTCCAGCAAATCGTAGTAGGCACGACCCAGATCCTGATACAATTGCCAGCTGAGGCTATTCTTTTTGATTTGTTGGGTTTGAGTCGAATAGCCAGCGGCTTCCTTCTGACTTTCCAACAGCCCAAACCATGGCAGCACCTGCATCACCGACACGCCCGCCCGCTGTGGGCCCAGCCTTGTCTCCACAGGCAGCACAAAGGCTTGAAACGTGAGCATGGGATCGGGAAGATTGCCCGTTTGCCGGGCCTTGGTATCCTCGGCCAGAATGACCTGTTCCTGCGCCCTGAGCATGGGATTGTTGTCCCGCGCTCGTGCGTAGAGGTCATCGAGGCTCTGGGCCTTCATCGGATTGATTGCCGCGAAGAGCATCAGGAGAAAAAGTCCGGCAGGAGTCGATAATCGGCGGGGGCTCCGTTTCGAAAGCCGATGGTCGGCGCGGGATGGGTTACGTGAGTGAATCATCTCTATGTTTTTGCGTGAGGGATCTTGTGGATGAAAGGAGAGCAGGCTTGTCCCGCTCATGGTTTTGCCTCCTGTGAGAGCGTTTGCTTGTCGCCTTTCCGAGCTGCCCTTTCCTTCCACCATGAAAAGAGGACAGGCACCACAAACACCGTGATGAGCTGGAAGAGCATTCCGCCAAAAATTGGGACCGCCATGGGCGCCATGATGTCGGAGCCTTTGCCCGTGGAAGACAGAACAGGGAGCAAGGCAATGATGGTGGTGGCGGCAGTCATCATGGCGGGGCGAATGCGCTGCTGCCCGGCGTGGAGCACCGCTTTGCGGATCTCAGGAATGCTGCCAGGATGTTCCTTGTCAAAAGTTTGCCGCAAGTAGGTGCCCATGATCACGCCGTCGTCGGTGGCGATGCCGAAGAGGGCGATAAAGCCCACCCACACCGCTACCGAGAGGTACACGGGTTCGATTTGGAAAATCTGCCGGAGGCCTTCGCCAAACAGCGACACATCCAGAAATCCGGGTTTGCCATAGGCCCACAGCAAGATGAACCCGCCCGCCAATGCCACCAACACCCCCGAAAACACCATCAGAGCCATGGGAGCGCTGCGAAATTCGAGATAGAGGATCAGAAAAATGACCGCCAGGCAGAGGGGAATCAGGATGGCGAGGCGACGGTTGGCCCGAAGCTGATGCTCATAATTTCCGGCAAATTCATAGGTGACGCCAGCGGGAATCTCCCAATCGCCCCGTGCGAGATGTGCCTCAATCGAATCACGGCTCGCCTGCACCACCTCCAATTCTGACTGATTCTCGCTCATGTCAAAAATCACGTAGCTGACGAAAAAGGTATTTTCACTTTTGATCATCTGCGGACCTTGCGTGTAGTGGATGCTCGCCAATTCGCCCAGGGGCACTTGTGCGCCCGAAGCGGTGGGAACGAGCATTTGTTGGATGCTTTCGGGGTCGCTGCGCAGGGCGCGGGCATAGCGCACGCGGATCGCGTAGCGCTCGCGGCCCTCCACCGAGCGGGTGAGTTCCATGCCGCCTACCGCTACTTCGAGGTAGCGCTGCACGGCCTCCACACTAAGGCCATATCGCCCGATCGCCCTGCGGTCAATCTCGATTTCAAGGTAGGGCTTGCCTACCACGCGGTCGGCAAACACGGAGGACGACTTGATGGCAGGAACGGTTTGCAGAATTTTCTCCAACTCAAAGCCCACTTGCTGAATGCTTTCCAGATCGGGCCCAAAGACTTTGAGCCCCATGGGGGCGCGCATGCCCGTGGAGACCATGATTTGGCGGGTTTCGATGGGTTGGAGCTTGGGCGCAGAGGTGAGCCCGGGAATCTGGGCCACCGCGATGATCTCGTTCCAGATGTCATCGGGGCTGTGGATGTGGTCGCGCCAGTTTCGAAAATAGCGACCATTGGGGTCAGGGATCAGCTCGCCGGATTCATTCCTCACATATTCACCCGCTTCATTCACCTGAAATCTCACCCGATGGCCCTGCTCATCCAGCACATATTCCGGCAGATAATTCACCACATTCTCAAACATAGAGATGGGCGCAGGATCGAGCGCAGACTGCACCCTGCCCCATTTCCCGACCACGGAGGCCACTTCCGGAATGGATTCCACCAACAGGTCCAGCCTGCGGATGACTTCCACATTTTCCTCCACACCCGCATGAGGCATGGTAGATGGCATGAGCAAAAAGGTGCCTTCGTCGAGGCTCGGCATGAATTCACTCCCCAAACCCGGAAAGGCCTTGTCGAGGGAAACGAAGAAGCCCGACTCTTTCCAGCTCTGCGCGGAAATCGCGCCTCCCAGGATTTTTTTCACCCCTATCCAGGACAAAACCCCGAAGAAAACCATGGTGAGAGGAAGCAGCAAAAACTGCCACTTGTGAGCCAAACACCAGGCTAGCAGCGTAGGATAGTAAGAGACCACCGCCCACAACAGGCCCAAAATGCTACCTACCAAGAGGCTGACAAACAGGGTATTGGTGAGCAAATGATGCTCCGCGCCAAGGGGCAGCCATGTTCTCGACAGCATGAGAATGACGCCAATTAGCACCCAGGCAAACACAAGCCATTGACTGAGGGAAGGTCGCCATCGGTCGATCCATGGGGAGGCGAACTGTGTGGTAGCGAGCAAGAGGAGGAGCAAGCCCAGCCACCAGGGCGTGATCCAGATCATGGCGGCGATGGCGAGCAGTGCCAGGGCTATCTGCCCCGCGAGGAGGAGTCCTTTTCGGCGAATGGACAGACCAAAAATCCAGTGAGCAAGGGTGGGCAAAAAGACCAGTCCGATGATCAGCGCGGCGATCATGGAGTAGCTTTTGGTGAATGCCAGGGGCGAAAACAGCTTTCCTTCCGCGCCTTGCAGGGCAAACACCGGTAAAAAACTCACCACCGTGGTGAGGATAGCCGTGACCACCGCAGAGCTCACTTCGACAGTTGCTTCATAGATCACCGTGAGCGCGGCGCGGCCTTTATTTTCTGGCATCTCGAGGTGGCGCACCATATTCTCCGAAAAAATCACGCCCACATCCACCATGACCCCGATGGCGATGGCGATGCCAGAGAGGGCCACGATGTTGGCATCGACGCCCGTTTGGCGCATGGCCACAAACACCATGAGCACCGCGATGGGAAGCAGGCTCGAAATGAGGGCCGACGCCCTGAGGTTAAACACCAGCGCGATGACCACCAGAATGCTGATCAGGACTTCGAGGGTGAGGGCTTCCTCGAGGGTGCCGAGGGTTTCCTGGATCAACGCACCCCGGTCATAAAATGGCACGATCGTCACTTTTGACACGGTGCCGTCCGCCAGGGTTTTCTGTGGCAAACCCGGTGAAATCGTCTTGATTTTGTCTTTGAGCTGCTCGATCACCGCCATCGGATTGGCACCATAGCGAGCCACCACCACCGCGCCCACGGCCTCGGCCCCGCCTTTGTCGAGCCCTCCACGTCGCGTAGCCGGACCGATCTGCACCCTGGCCACGTCCTTGATTCTCACTGGCACATTCTCTCGCTCCAGCACAGTGGTTTCTTCGAGGTCAGAGATGTTTTTCACATATCCCAGTCCTCGAATCATGTATTCCACCCGATTGAATTCCAGGGTTTTGGCGCCAACGTCGAGGTTGGATTTGCGCACCGCCTCCATGATCTGTGTCACGTTCACGCCGTAGGCTTTCATGGCCACGGGGTCTATGTCCACCTGATATTCCTTGACAAATCCTCCGATGGCTGCGACCTCAGAAACGCCCTCCGTAGCGGCGAGGGCATAGCCCACCTGAAAATCCTGGATGCTGCGCAACTCCTGCGGATCCCATCCTGCTGCCGGTCGGCCATCGGGTGTACGCCCTTCGAGGGTGTACCAAAACACCTGTCCCACAGCGGTGGCATCAGGCCCCAAGGATGGATTCACCCCATCGGGAAGGAGATTGGCAGGCAGAGAATTGAGCTTTTCGAGAATGCGGGAACGACTCCAGTAAAACTCCACATTCTCCTCAAAAATCAGGTAGATGCTCGAAAAGCCGAACATGGAGTTGCTGCGGATGCTTTTCACCCCCGGGATTCCCAACAGGGCCGTACTGAGTGGATAGGTGATCTGATTATCAACATCTTGCGGGGATCTCCCCATCCATTCCGTATAGACGATCTGTTGGTTTTCGCCAAGGTCGGGGATGGCATCCACTGGCACCGGATCACTGGGCAGCCAGCCGACGCCAGCGGAGAAAGGCGCGTTTACCAGGCCCAATCCGATGACGCCAAGGAGCAATAGGCCCGTGACGAGTTGGTTGTGCAGGAAAAAGTAAATGACTCGATTGAGCATGAGCAGAATTGTCTGTGATGCAATGAGAGAGGCCATGCTCCGAATGAAGCAGGCGCGAGAGCCAATAGCGGCGAGCCCGGTCGGGCCTTGGGGCCAGCCGGGAATTCATTGAATCAGACAATCACAATCGAAAAACCTGATGCCGGGCAAACAGCTCGTTCGGCTCAGGAGAGGGGGGATCTGTGGGAAAGAAAGCGGGGCGAGGAGCTTCCTTGATAGGGAGTACCAGCGAGGCAATTGGAAGCACCTGAAGATCAAGCGGAGCCCAGGCAAGCTGGGTACAGTCAAATTCGCTTTCTACCTGCACATGCTGATAGAGATCGTCACAGCATACTTGACGGAACTGATCGCTGTCATCGGGAAAATCGCCTTGTTCGCTTTTGCCTTCGCAGGCTTGGGGCATAGGCATGCAGTCGTTGCCATTGTTGAGCAAGGAGACAGATACCTGCTTGCCCAGGCAAAAATGCTTATGCACGGTGAGCCCCGTCACTGAAGTGAGGAGGAGAATGGCCAAGAGGCCGTGACCGATGCTTCGCAGGGCTTTCACAGACGCAATATACGGGTATTAGCCAAAAGAGGTGGCATGAGTTTTCTCATGGGGAGAACAGGGATCGGAAAATGAAGGGGGGATCAACCCCCAAAAAAAGCGCAGACCCCAAGGCCTGCGCTTCTCAATCTTGATCGTCTGAGGGATCAGACGTAGGGTTCGCCATCGTCGGCTTTGACATCGCCAACGATGGTTTTGATGAACTGCTCTTCGTCTTTTTTGCAGATCAGGAGGGCATCTTCGGTATCAACGATGATGTAGCCTTCGAGGCCTTGTAGCACGATGAGCTTATCGGGACTTGTGGTCTTGACCATGTTGCCAAATGACTCATAGACTTTGGCTTTACCGTGGACAGCGTTGTCATGAAAATCTCGGTCGGTGTTTTCATAGACAGAGCCCCAGGTGCCGAGATCGGACCAACCGAAGTCGGCGGGGATGACAAAGACGTTTTCGGCTTTCTCCATGATTCCATAATCAATGGAGATATTCTTACATACACCGTAGGCTTCGCCGATGGATTTTTCTTCGTCTCCGGTATAGTAAGTTCCAGAAATGCCATCAAAAAGCTCGGCCATGTCGGGCAGAAACTGATCGAAAGCCTGGGTGATGGTGGCACTGGAGAAGAGGAAGATTCCCCCATTCCAGACAAAGTCACCGCTGTCGAGGAAAGATTGAGCGAGCTCTTTGTTGGGCTTCTCGGTGAAGGTTTTCACCTTGTAATAGCCTTTATGGTCAGCATCGTCGATAAATTGGATGTAGCCATAGCCAGTATCAGGGCGCGTGGGGGTAATGCCGAGCGTCATGATGATGGGATTGTTGGCACAGGCGTCCATAGCGAGCATAATTTTCTCGCTGAAGACATCTTCTTTGGCGATGAGGTGATCAGAGGGCGCCACCACGAAGACCGCTTCGGGGTCTTTGGTTTTGATTTTATAGCAGGCATAAGCCACACAAGGGGCCGTATTGCGGCCTACAGGTTCAAGGAGGATTTGATCGCGGCTCATGGCGGGGAGCTGCTGCTGCACGAGTTCGAGATAGCGATCATTGGTCACGACATAGATATTTTCAGCAGGGACCATGGCCGCAAAGCGGTCGAAGGTTTCCTGGATGAGGGATTTACCCCGACCAAGGATGTCGTGAAACTGCTTAGGAAAGCGGGTGCGGCTCATGGGCCAAAATCGGCTGCCAATGCCACCTGCCATGATGATCACGTAGTGATGCGCGTTATGCATGAAGTCGTAAATGAATAATGACAATACGGGGGAGGGAAAAAGAGAACGAGAGCTTCCGGGACCGGCAACTCATAGAGGCAAGCTAATCAGGTTGAGAAAGGCCTGCCAGTAGAAAACTCCGAACGGCTGAATTAAGCTGGGAAACGGAGAGTTTTGGGTGAATATCGGAATAATTAGCGGGAGCAAAGAGGCCCGAAATGCGACTTTCCCTACAAGTTGCACATCCTACCAGACAATTCCCCCAAATTCCCTCCATTCATCCAAAAATCTGACGGGATCATTCATGCAAATGGGGGGAGAAAATCTCCTCCAACAAGCCTCCTGCTTCACCGCAGCCATTCTCCTCCATCAGAGACAGATTCTTCTCCGAAAAATATTACACCGCTCCCTACGCCGCCTGCGACAGCAAGGCCACAAGCCTTACATGGCCCCTCCAAATTCGACCCAAGACAGATATTTTAGCAGAAGTATTATACGAATATTGAATCTACCCCCCATTGATTCTTCCCGTTTCGGATTCACCACCACAGTACTGATTATGAGTCGTTTTCGACAAATCCTATCCCGTCATCGCTTCGTTCAACTCTGGCTATTTGCCGCGTGCTGGCTTCTGTTGCCAACTCTTAGTCAGGCACAGGTAAACGCCAACTTCGTAGCCAACCGAACCTCGGGTTGTAATCCCCTCACGGTGAGATTTACCAATCTCTCTACCGGGCCCTACGACGTGGTCTATTGGAATCTGGGAAATGGAAATACCTCCACCCTCACCAATCCGGCGGCTACCTATGTGAATCCGGGTACCTACTCGGTGACCCTGGTGGTGACCGACACCGCTTCGGGCAACAGCTCCACCATGACCAAAACGGCCTATATCACCGTTTTTAACAATCCTGTTCCGGCCTTCACCGTGGACACCACCCAGGGCTGTGCGCCCTTCAGTGTCTCTTTCACCGACGCCTCCACCTCTGCCGATGGCACTGTGGTTTCATGGTCCTGGGACTTCGACGACGGCACGGTGAGCAATGCCAAAAACCCTGTGCATACCTATGGTGCAGCTGGCGTGTATGACATCACCCTCGTGGTCGAAGACGACAACGGCTGCCGCGGAACCCTCATCCAAAACGACCTCATCAACGTGACACAGCCTGCCACGGTGAATTTCACTGCCAATGCCCCCAATGGATGCACGGCTCCTCATACGGTGTCTTTCACCAGCAATATTTCTCCCGCAGGTACCTATACCTATCTGTGGACCTTTGGCGACGGCACGACCTCTGCCGCTCCCAATCCCACCAAAACCTACAACAGCGTAGGAACCTACACCGTAAGCCTCACGGTCACAGATCCTACGGGTTGTCAGGCCACGGAAATGAAAAGCGACTTCATTTTTGTGAATCAGCCCGTGGCTGACTTCACCGTCATCAACCCGGTTGCATGTTCAGGAACCGGCGTACAGTTTTTGAACAACTCCGTGGGGGCTACAAGCTACATCTGGAATTTTGGTGACGGCAACAGCTCCACAGCAGCCAACCCTACCCACTCCTACACCATTCCGGGCACCTATACCGTGACCCTTCAGGCAGTGAATCCAGCAGGATGTTTCGACAATGAGATCAAATTTGGGGTAGTCACCATCAACCCCTCGCCCGCGGCTGGCTTTAGTGCTGTGGATCCGGTGGGCTGTGCTGCTCCGATGATTGTGAACTTTACGGACAATTCTGGAGGGAATATCATTTCCTGGAACTGGAATTTGGGAAATGGCCAGACCTCTACGGCAATAAACCCCATTGGCATCTATACCAATCCAGGCCTTTACACCGTGAGCCTCACCGTGACCAATGCCAACGGCTGCCAATCTACCGAGACCCTTCCGAATTACATTCGTCTGCTAGAACCCACAGCCGGGTTTCTGACCAACGTGACCCGAGGCTGTGGGCCACTCACGGTCAACTTTTTCGACATCAGCACCTCGCCAGCCGACGCCATCGTGGGCTGGTTCTGGAACTTTGGCGACGGCAATTTTTCCAATCTTCGTAATCCGACTCATACCTACACCGTTCCCGGGCAATACACTGTCTCCCTCACCGTCACCACGGGCGATGGGTGCCAGGACACACAGCTCTTTCAGTTTATCGAGGTGGGAGCCAAGCCTTCTGTGGATTTTGATGCTGTGCCCCGAATTGCTTGTGTGGGCGAAGATGTCAACTTCACCGATCTCACCACCGGAACAGGCACGGCCTGGTATTGGAATTTTGGTGATGGAACAGGGGCAAACCAGCCCAATCCCATCCATCAATACCAGGATACCGGCACATTTGACGTGACGCTGATTGTGGAATATTATGGGTGCTTCGACACCTTGATTCGTCCTGATTTTATTCGGATCAATGGGCCGATTGCAGATTTTATTGCCCAACCAGCTCAGGGCTGCAACCCTCCGGTGCCGATTTCATTTTTCGACAATTCGATCAATGCGACATCCTGGAGCTGGAATTTTGGCGATGGAGGCACTTCTACGCTGCAAAACCCCGTGCACACCTACAATGCCGCTGGCAACTTCACGGTGTCATTGGTGATCGGCGATTCAGTGAGTGGCTGTACGGATGATTTCCAGATGGTGATTCCGATCACCAACCCGCAGGCTGCCTTTACAGCGAATGTCACCTACGGCTGCGCACCGATGACGGTGAATTTTGCCAATAGCTCCCTCAACTCAGCCGCGTATGTCTGGGATTTTGGCGATGGAACGCTTTCTACTGCTACCAACCCCAGTCACCAATACACCACGCCCGGAACCTACACCGTGCGGCTCGTGGCCACAGATGGCGTGTGTGCCGATACGCTCATCCGCACAGCATACATTCGGGCAGTGGGGCCAGATCCAGATTTTTCGGCAAATCTCTTCACAGGATGTGCGCCGCTGCCTGTGAGCTTCAGTGACTTCTCCACGGCCGATGCAGGTACCACGATCACCAACTGGCTCTGGCAATTTGGCGACGGAGGCGTTTCTACGGCCAAAAATCCGACCTATACCTATACCAACCCCGGGTTGTACAATGTTCAGCTCACCGTGTTGGACAGCGAGGGATGTCAGGCGACCATCAGCAAGTCCAACTACATCAATCCGACTTTCCCAAATGCCAATTTCACCTCCAACGACACCATTTCCTGTCCGGGAGCCTTTATCACGTTTGTGAATCAGTCAACCGGGACGGGATTGAGTTATGTGTGGAATTTTGGAGACGGAACGACTTCTACAGCGGTGAATCCGACTAAGGTGTATCCTGCAAATGCTAGCTATACCGTAAGCCTCACCGCTACCGACCTCAACGGATGTTCTGACACACGGGTCAAGAGCAACTTCATCGCGGTAGGACAGCCAACTGCGCAATTCATTGCCGACCAAACCACGGCTACCTGCCCTCCACTTACAGTGAACTTCACCAATCAATCGAGTGCCAACGTGGTGTCCTGGTTCTGGGAATTTGGCGATGGAGGCACCTCCACCCTGCGCAACCCTTCCAAGATCTTTGCCACAGCTGGCAGTTTCGATATTACGCTGATTGTGACCACGGCCAAAGGATGTAAGGACACCCTCCGGCTGGACAATTACATCACGGTGGATGGTCCATCGGGGGCTTTCACCTTCTCACCCCTCACGGGCTGTCAGCCGCTCGACGTCATCTTTCAGACTACCA
>JANQTF010000384.1 GCA_030731845.1 Bacteroidia bacterium
CTGTATGCTGCGTGTCGTGAAGGACTGAAAAAGTAACTTCTTCGTCTTCTGAGGCTGGATATAAGGAATTTGTGCCGGGCAGGTCAATCAAGCGAGTCTGCTGATTTCCGGCAAGTGAAAGAGTGGTGGATTTTCGTTCGACTGTGACGCCCGGGAAATTTCCGACGCGTTGATTCATGCCGCTAAGGGCATTGAATAAAGAAGTTTTTCCGCTATTGGGAGTTCCTACGAGGGCCGCTACAGAAGGCTGACCACTTACTCTCTGTTGATCCATATATGGCTGGCATCCTCTCTACGCATGAGAAGTTTGGTTCTATGAACCCGGATTGATACCGGATCATTCAAGGGAGCAGCCCCAGCGAATGATACCTGATCTCCTACACAGATCCCCATTTTCAACAAAGCCATCTCCAGTTCCGGCGCATCGATGCGGGTAATTCTACCTTGTTCACCTCGATGAAGGCTTAGCAAAGCATTGTCCTGCATAGCGGTTGCAGATCGGCTGGAGGAATGAATTCTCGATTCGGGCATAGGTATTTTTGTTACCAGGACTACAAAAATCTCACTTATTTAGATTTAGTCCAAATAGGATGAATCAAAAGTAGGTGGTAGCCATACGCTTCACAATACCTTTTGTTAGGTAAATCTCATGACTTATCTACCTATAATTAGGTAGTTTTGCACGAAACGAGCTGTTATAACACTCGTACAAGAACCATAACCGCGTTACTCACCTCTTTTGGGAACTCCCCTTTATATGATTCAGCCCACCGTTTCTCCTGTTCGTGATCCTGAAATTCGGCCCACCTGGATGGCATACGGCTTGTTTGTCCTCAAGTTGATCGCTTTGATTGTATTGATTGGCTTACAGACCAGTAATGAAGACCTGCTACTGTCGATTGGGATTCCAGACAGGTATTTGCAGGCTTTGGTATTTTTTCTCACGGGCCAGATTGTTTTGAGTTTTGCCAGGACCACCCTTGCGGCGTTGTACAGAAGAAAGCGTAAGCGACAGGGGAAAACCAAAGCAGGAGGCAATGACAATTTTATTCTGGGAATCAATCAAATTTCAGCCATTGCCAGCTTTATTATCTTCATTCTGGCAGCCCTGATCATTTTTAATATTGATCTCAAAGAAGCCCTTACAGCGATTTCCATCGTTGCAGCTGCCATCGCGATTTTGTCCAAGGATTATGTGTCCAACATGATCAATGGGATGATTCTGATGTTTTCGGACAATGTGAACCTGGATGACTATGTAAAAATCGGAGATGAGGAAGGGAAAATTGTGGATATCACGCTTCTTCATGTGCACCTGATCAATGACGATGACAATATTGTTTTGATCCCTAATAGCCTGATCCTGACCGACGGTATTACGAATTACAGCCGACGTGACAAACGATTGGTATCCATTGATTTTGATCTTGCCGTGGCGCAAATGGATTCCGTAGAGGAAGTGGCCTCCAGATTACGAGATCCGCTGGGGAAATATTCAGAATATCTGGTGCCGGATAGTATCAAAATCAGAGCGACGGAGCTGAGAAAAGACAGCGTACAATTCAAGTTTCAGTGCGTTTTGAATGACAAAGGCACCAAAGAAATCACCAATAAGGTGAGAAATGCCATGATCAAAGCTGCGATCACCTTAAGTACCGGCCAACCCGTCAGCTTGAAAACGACATGAGTTGGAATCATTCGCTATGTGCCAGCTGTGCGCACCTTCGTCAGACCAGCAACAAGCGCGGGTCGGTATTCTGGATGTGCGCCAAAGCCAAAGAATCACCCGAGTACCCC
>JANQTF010000385.1 GCA_030731845.1 Bacteroidia bacterium
TCAACATCCTTTTGGGTTAACTGCTCTCTGGCAGCATAGAGGTCAAGGCTGGCGTTGGTAGAAGCCACATAAAGACTATCCTTCATGGCACTCATTTTCTGAAACACCATGCTAGCTTGCTCAGCATCTCCCATTTTAGAGGCTGCCCCGTGCCAGCCTGCGTAGGCATCATCAAGACTCGGAAAAACCAAATCTGGCTTAGCCAGGGCTGCAGAGGATTTGAAGCTTTGGATTGCAGCAGCATACTCCTTGCGATAATCTTGCTGCCTGCCCAAGGCATGAAGGTAGAAAGACTTCAAAGAGGGGTTTCCCTCCATCACATTGCTCAGCTCTTGGAGATCGTCGAGGATTTGTTGAGCCACCGACCAGTCCCCGATTTGCTGGGAAATTTTTGCCTGAAGAATTTTGCCATAGCACTTCCCCACGGGAAAGGAGATGGTATCGGCCATGAGCTCGGTTTTTACTGCATAGCGAAGCGCCAAATCCGTCCGGTTGAGCTTCAAGAGAGCGAGAGAATAATTGCCCCATGCAACTACCTGAAAATGAGGCTTCAGGGTGATCTGAGGGGTATTAAGTAGCTCATCGAGAAGCTCAACACCCTTCTGAAAATTTTTGGAGTTGATGTAGAAAGCAGACAAATTGGCTTTCCCCAGTTCCGCTTCTGAGGCAAAACCCGTGATCTGATACAGATTGATCGATTCGCGATAGGTATTCAGGCCTTCCTCTCTGATCCCAAGGTTGTAGAGGGCAAGCCCTTCCATACTTCTTGACATGGCATAATTGGCGGTGTCTCCCTGTTTTAAAAACTGCCTCCCAGCCGATTTGGCATATTCATAAGTTTCTGAATATTTATTTTGGAAAATATTGACAAGGCTCAATATTATCTCGCCCAGCGCTTGCTGCGGGTATTGAGACGCCTGCTCATCTGATTGATCTACCCACTTCAAAAGGGTGCGGATGGAGTCATAGCCAGACTGCTGTAGCAGCGCCGCAGCAATGATCACCTCCATGCTTCTCACATCCTGAGGATTCATCTCGTCCCTGTTTTCCTTCATCTCCTTTCCTGCCTGGAGCAAAACCTCTGCAGAATGGTTCCGGATTTCCATCAGCACTAGTGGCCTTTCCAGTTCATAGGTTTTGAGCAGGGACAAAGACTGCTGAGCATTCAGGACCTGTAGGGGAAACAGCGCAAGGGAAAAAATAATAAACAGCCTATAGCCCATGGATTCTACCCTTCAAGAATTTTATAGTTTCAGTACCAATATAGAGATGTATAGGTGAACTTTCCGCGCTTCTTCATCCTAAACCTGAACTTTCACAGGCTCCATCCCCAAATCTTCGAACAATTTCACTTGAGTCTGTGACTTATTCGGGCATTTAAGGTCACAAAGGAAATACATGATTGGTAGCACCTACCCTACTTCTTTTTGTTATTTTTCTGTATATTTCTCCAGGCAAAATCTATTCTTCTGACAATCATCAACTTTCTGCATTATGTTTGAGCTGTTTCAAAGCGAAAAAAGCCAGGAATACTACTTCCGCCTCAAAGCCAAAAACGGGCAAATCATTTTGTCCAGCCAAGGCTATTCCAGCAAAGCAGGTGCCGCAAACGGCATCGAGTCTGTGAAGAAAAACGCTGAACTCGACGAGCGTTTTGAGCGCAAGGAAACTGAATCAGGCAAGTGGCGATTTAATATCAAAGCTGCCAATAGCCAGATCATTGGAACTTCCCAAAACTATGCTTCTAAAGATGGCATGGAAAACGGAATCCAGTCGGTGATGGCCAATGCCCCCGGCGCAGAAGTGAAGGACCTCACGGTTGCTTAATCTTCTCTCGCAAAGCATCATCTTAAGCCGGGGCATTGCCCTGGCTTTTTTTTGCCCTGATTCTGCCCAGTTCCCGATACCGCTCTGCCGTGCCCCAGGCGCTTATCCTGGCAATATTCCAGCCAGCCTGACCATCAAGCCAACCATTGCGCAGCAGCAACACCCTCACAAAGGTATAGACCGGCTTCACCCACCGATGCCAAAGGCTCATTCTCCCTCCCTTCAAAGCCAGTGCCTTAGCCTGAAGATGTGCATACTTCCTGGTCCGCTCCCGATGCTCCTCCACCGTGTAATAGCTGTAGTGATGCAGATCCCCGGCAAGGTGGATCTGCTCTATGCCAGCACCAAGCTCCAGTTGCTCATGCACTTCTGACAGATTCCAGGAAGCACCGCCTGCCGGAAACAACCTCACTTTCCGATCAGGATACCAGCCACTATGCGCGACCCAATCTCCACAGTAATTTGTCTTTCTATTCATCGAATACGCGCCACGCAACTTACCTTTCGCAGCAAGTATGGAGGCACTCAACTCCGAAGAAAGCGCCTCATCAGCATCAATCGATAAGATATAGGGGGTGGTAGCCAGCGAGTTGGCAAAGTTTTTTTGCCCTCCATATCCCAGCCAGGGCTGCTCCACCCAGGTGGCTCCTGCGGCCACACAGATTTCACGTGTCCGGTCTTTACTCCCGGCATCTACCACAATCACCTCATCTACTACCGCACCGAGAGATGCGAGGCATCGCCCAATGTTTTTTTCTTCATTCAATGTGATGATGACAGCCGTGATTTTCATACCAGCTTGTTCTACTGCGAAGTTAGGGGTATCGGGTTCAGATCGAGAACCATGCCACTTCAAGGCAGGCTCGGTTTCTCTGACTTTTTCAGCTAAAAAAATGACGGGTCCCGACTTGAGGCCATGGATCAACCAAAGCCGCAGACAGTACCCGTCATCAGTCCAGAAGCCAAGAGGCTTCTATCCTTATTCGATTTCTCTTACCAGTCCTTTTTCTCTCACCCGACTGATCTTAACCATATTGGTAAGGCCCTGCTCATGCAGCGGCATAGAACCCGTATTGATGATGATATCTCCTGGCTCCACGAGGTCTCTTTCTTTGAGGATCTCGTGTACATCCTGGATGGTTTCATCGGTAGAAACATCTCTATTGTAAAGGAACCCGCGAATTCCCCACACGAGGTTGAGCATCTGAAGCACCTGCCTGTCAGAAGTAAAGGCATACACCTGAGCCTTTGGCCTGCACTTGGCAAGCTGCATGGCGGTGTAGCCTGAGTGAGTCATAGCCAGGATGGCCTTGGCGTTGGTGTCTTCTGCCAATTTACAAGCAGTGCTAATGATGGCAGTACTCATTGGCTCATCAAACCCAGGAACGGAGTTGAAGTTTTTGTAGTAAACGCCTTCGTCTTCGCGCTCCACAGATCTCAGGATGCGGTCCATGCTGGAAACTACCCTGACAGGCCATTTGCCTACGGAAGTTTCACCAGACAGCATGACGGCATCAGCTCCATCCACAAGGGCATTGGCCACGTCATTGGCTTCGGCACGAGTAGGGCGAGCATTCTCAATCATGGATTCCATGACCTGTGTAGCCAGAATCACGGGTTTGCCATATTTATTGGAGAGCTTGATGATGCGTTTTTGCCATGCAGGAACTTCTTCCATGGGGATTTCTACCCCGAGATCACCACGGGCCACCATGATTCCATCAGAAACCTGGATGATGGCCTCGATATTTTCGAGGGCTTGAGGTTTCTCAATTTTGGCGATGATTTTGGAGATTCCGTTTTTGAGGCGAATAATCTCTTTGAGCAGGCGGATATCATCTGCCGTGCGAACAAAAGAAAGGGCGAGCCAGTCGATCTTATTTTCGATAGCGAAATCGATATCGCGAAAATCCTTCTCGGTGATGGTCGGCACAGAGATTTTTGTCTGTGGGAGGTTCACTCCTTTGCGACTTTTGAGCTCATCCCCAACAATGATCTTGAGCTTCACCTTGTTGGTTCCATTGGTTTCTACGACTACGGCCTCTACTTTTCCGTCATCAAAAAGCACAGGCTCACCTGCTTTGACGTCTCTGGCAAACGTTTCGTAGTGGATAGGAAGCACGTTGCCTACGTGCTCCGCCGTGTCGCACTGAAGGGTAATGATGTCGCCAGTTTTAACTTTGAGGGGCTCGGTGAGATCCCCCAGGCGGATTTTGGGCCCCTGAAGATCCTGTAGGATGGCGATGTTGGTACCGTATTTCTCATTGATTCCCCTGATGAGCCCAAGCCATTTGGCATGGGTAGCGTGATCAGCGTGGGAGAAATTAAGTCTGGCCACGTCCATACCGGCTTCCACCATTTGGAGGAGGGTCTCGGTATCAGAGCAAGCAGGACCGAGCGTGGCAACAATTTTGGTCTTGCGCAGATGAAAAAGTTTCAAGGCAGTAAAAGTTGCAGGTTTTTTGCGCCTGAGAGATCGACCACAGAATGAATCAGGGAGGACTGCTTCAGGGAACTGAGCAGCCGAGAAATCTCAGGAAGCTGCCCAGTTTCAGTGCGAATTAAGAGAAAAAAGCGGAACGCCCGTGCTTCGAGTGGTAAATTGTGTGGATCTTTTGAATAAAAAAGGTATTCTAGGGCTTGGTGAGAGGAAAGGTCCTCATATCGCTCTTGCAAAAACGTTCTGCTGTCCAAATCCAAGGTCTGTTGGGCGGGTTCGGAATCCCATTTTGGAGGAGTTTGAGGCAAATCCCTGATGTTTTTCAGCTGTAAACCCAGTATTTCATTGATCTCATGACACAATTTCCAGCTCTTGATATCGGCTGCAATTCCGAGCACAAGATCCTGATAATCAGCGGAGTTATGGAACTTAATTAACTTAGCCAAATAGGTGAATTAGCGAATGAAGGTAAAAAATCCATTTCGCAATTACCGGGGCTAACGGCAAAATGTTTTATATTTGCCAAACTTTTTTACAGGTTTTCTGTACGATTCGGATCAACCAAAAACCACTAGAGCAATGTCTAGCATCGCAGAGAGAGTTAAGGAAATCATTGTAGACAAACTTGGTGTGGAACCTTCTGAGGTGACCCCCGAGGCCAGCTTTGCAAATGACCTGGGAGCAGACTCCCTTGACACAGTCGAGCTGATCATGGAATTCGAGAAAGAATTCAATCTTAGCATTCCGGATGAGGCCGCTGAAAAGATCGTAACGGTCGGCGACTCCATTTCTTATCTGGAAGAAAACGCGAGTAACTAATCGAATACATGCAGCAAAGAAGGGTTGTAGTAACCGGTATTGGAGCATTAACCCCCATTGGCAACAACATCCAAGAGTATTGGAGTGCGTTGATCAATGGGGTGAGTGGCTCTGACTGGATCACCGGCTTCGATGCATCCAAGTTCAAAACCCAATTTGCTTGTGAGGTAAAGAACTTCGACGCCGCAGGCTACTTCGACAGAAAGGAAGCGCGTAAGCTCGATCCTTTCTCCCAATTCGGGATTGTAGCCGCCGACGAAGCCATGGCTGACGCCAATTTCAACCTCGACACCATCGATCGGGATCGCTTCGGCGTGATCATGGGGTCTGGTATTGGTGGAATCCAGTTTCACACCGAACAGGTATTTGAGTTTGCAAAAGGAGACGGAAGCCCCCGCTTTAATCCTTTCTTCATCCCCAAAATGATCATTGACATCACATCGGGGCACATCTCGATCAAGTATGGCCTTCGTGGGCCCAACTACTCGAGCGTGTCTGCTTGTGCAACTTCTACCAACTGCCTCATCGACGGCTACATGCTTATCCGCATGGGCTATGCCGATGTGATCCTTGCAGGCGGCTCTGAAGCACCCATCAATGAGACAGGGGTTGGAGGGTTCAATGCCATGAAGGCGCTTTCTGAAAACAATGATGAATACAAATCAGCCAGTCGTCCTTTCGATAGCCGGCGCGATGGCTTTGTCATTGGTGAAGGAGCTGGTGCATTGATTCTCGAAGATTATGAGCACGCCAAACGGCGTGGGGCAAAAATTTATGCGGAATTGGCAGGGGTCGGCATGTCTGCCGATGCTCACCACATCACCGCTCCCGCTCCCGATGGCAATGGGGCCAAAAGAGTCATGGCAGGTGTAATCGCAGACGCAGGGCTTACCCCTGCCGATGTGGACTACGTCAACGTTCATGGCACTTCTACTCCGCTTGGAGATATCAGCGAAACACTGGCTATCAAGCACGTGTTTGGTGAGTATGCCAGCAAGATCAACATTAGCTCCACCAAGTCGATGACCGGGCACCTGCTCGGTGCCGCAGGAGCCATTGAAGCCATTGCTTCCATCCTCGCCATGCAAAACGGGATCATCCCGCCCACAGTCCACCATGTGGTGGATGACCCTGAGTGTGACCTGAACTATACGTTCAATCAGGCTCAGAAGCGGGAAGTCAAGGTAGCGATTAGCAACACCTTTGGGTTTGGCGGTCACAACGCCTCTGTGTTATTCAAAAAATTGGAAGCCTGATCCCTTGGGATCGGGTTTCCACCCTTTTTTTTATCGGCCATGAGACCAGGCAGCCTGCTCGATCTCAGCCTTCTTTGATTTTTCTACTTGTACCTTTTCGATCCTCCGGACCTATGGTATGATTTCTCCTCGCCAGATTTTCAACTCCTACCTTTCCCCCAATCGCGATTTTGCCAGGCAAATTCGTTCTATCTCAGGCCTCACCCCGAGAGAGCCATTTTTATACCATCTCGCACTCACACATTCTTCTTCCCTTCGCAAAAATGGCCACGCTTTTCGGGAAACCGATATTGCCAAAGGATGTAATGAGAGACTGGAGTTCCTCGGAGATTCTATCCTCGATTCTATCATCGCGGAGTACCTCTTCAAAATCTACCCCCTCAAAGACGAAGGCTTTCTCACTGAAATGCGGTCCAAGATCGTCAACAGAAAGTCGCTCAACGATATTTGCAAAAAACTAAGGGTTGATCAACTCGTTCAGCACAATCAGTCTGGGTCTATCAATGAGTCCATGTATGGAGATGCCTTAGAAGCATTTATCGGCGCCGTATTCCTGGACCTTGGCTACAAAAAGTGCAAAATCTTCATCTACAAGCGGATCATTGAGCCTCATATTCACCTCAAAGAGGTAGAAAGCCAGATCATTAGCTACAAAAATAAGCTGATCGAGTATGTCCAAAAGGCCAAAATGGGTCTCCTGACTTTCGATGTTGTTTCTGAAAATGGAGATGGACGAAACAAGGTGTTCAGAATCCAGGCAAAGGCGGGGCAAAAAATTCTGGGGGTAGGAGAAGGCAAGAATAAAAAAACTGCCGAGCAACGCGCCAGTGAAGATGCGCTCCACAAGCTCCATCTCCTTGATGCATAGCATTAGGCTTACTTGCTGATTTTCTCATCTTTCTTCGTAGATTCATGCCACTCCAACGGCATTCACTGCGCTAATCATTTTCATGTTTATTGAATTCAACTCTGCCAACCGAAAAGCCGGCTGGATAGAAGTCATTTGTGGCAGCATGTTCTCCGGCAAAACCGAAGAACTCATCAGGCGTATGCGCCGTGCTCAAATCGCCAACCAAAGAGTCGAAATCTTCAAACCTGGGCTCGACAAGCGCTATGCCATCAACGAAATCGTCTCGCACAACCAAAACACCATCCCATCAATGCCTGTGCATGACTCACAGGAGGTGCTACAGCGAGTAGGGAGCGTGCAGGTGGTTGGCATTGATGAAGCTCAATTTTTTGATGATGGCATTGTCACAGTAGCCGAGGAGCTCGCCAACCGCGGGATTCGGGTCATTGTAGCTGGCCTTGACATGGACTTTCGCGGGAATCCCTTCGGCCCTATGCCTCAATTGCTCGCCGTAGCGGAATTTGTCACCAAAGTTCACGCCATTTGTCAGGTCTGCGGAAGCCTCGCCAATTATTCATACCGCCACAGCAACGATGGCTCCACGGTTTTGTTGGGCGAAAAAGATGTGTATGAACCCCGCTGCAGAACGTGTTTTCTTGAAGGAGAACAGGCAAAACCGCATCTACCAGTGATGCCAGCCCGCGAAGAAGAGGATCAATAGCCTTGCATCTGATTGTCCTCCCTCAATCAAAAAAGCCACCCCGAAACACTCGGGATGGCTTTCTATTGGCAACAATAGCCGATTAGTGCTTCCAAACAAAGGTATAGGTACCACTGCTATCTGTAGTGGTATATTCCAGGTTGTCCTTGGTGAGCTCATGAATGGTGAGAGTCTGCTCATCATCGGTGCCGCGATCAAGATACAAGAGGCCGACGTCTGAGAATTCCCAGGTACCAGGATCTGCTGAGAAAGAGGTGTCAGCAAAGATGATCTCATAGGTTCCATTCGTGCTGTAGTCATACTCGGCCAAGGACAAAAGGGCCTTAGAGAACGCCAAAATTGCGGGATCTGCATCCGGGCTGGTCAAAGACTCAATTTTCCAGGTGCCGTCAGTTAGCAGATCGGTGCGAAATTCTACGTTCACTCCACAGCTTGACAAGATGCCAGCACCAAATAGTAAAAGAATAGCAGTAACTCGAATCACGTGAGAATTTTTCATAAAAATGAAATTGAAAAAAGGTTGTAATGAAAAACTGAAAGTGCAAGATAGATCAATTGAATAGAAAATCCTGACTCCTGAATATCTCGAAAAGACCGTTTGTCTTAAAGAGTCTATCGAGTCCTACTTTCCACATGGTTTTTCATATTTTGTCACTTTTGGCGCAACTTTCCCCTGTTACGCATTAGGCCGGAATCCCCTTGACATACATCAGAACGATGCTCCCTTTTTTCTTTTTTCCGATTTCCCAACTGAGTCCCCCGAGGCCTGAAGTCATTTCTCCCAATCTTTTCAGGCTATAGAGTCGCAGGATAGACACAAATCCATCCCAGGCCACCATCAA
>JANQTF010000386.1 GCA_030731845.1 Bacteroidia bacterium
CTTCTGGAGAGAGATTTCCTACTTTCACTGCCCGCTGATGGAAGTTGTAGCAGCCCACGAGTACGCCACTTTTTCCGAGGTAATTGTATGAGGGATAAAAAATCTGGGTAATGTCCTGGTTGGTTTTGGATATGCCACCATACACGGCATCGTCTTCTTCCCAAAAGCGGCGGTTGAATTCCAGAGCTACCTTGCTGGTATCCATGTAGCCAATGCCAGCAATAGCCGCTTTTAGCTGCGCAGAAAAATTATTGGGAATGTTGTTTAGAACAGGCAATGGAATGGTACAGATACAATATGGCGCCGTTATGGTTCTGGGTTTGTTCCCTTGGTTGTAGGTGACCACCACCCCTTCATCGGTGTTGTCTATTTGCTTAACGAAGGCTCCATATTGGATAGATCCTTTCACTTTTTCTGCCAGGGCATACGCGATTTTGTCATTTCCGCCCTGCACCTGAAACATGGTGGGTTGTTGAGGGAAAGTGTATTCGCCAATATTGCTGAAAGCAGGGTGTGTGAGACCTGAATACAAGAGGGTTCTCAGTTGATGCGGCGTAGCGATGCTTCCAGATTGCAAGGCTGCGCCGGGCGCTACCTCATATCCCCGGTGGTCATTGCCCCGGTAGGTGAAGTCTTTGTCAAGACCGCCTTCGTCGCGGAGATAGTCGAGGAGTTTTTCTACATCTGCGGGGCTCATGGGCAGGTCGAGCGCATCCTGATCAATGGCTTTGGCGAGCAACTCTGAGGTGTGGCCGCGCAGGTCGGCGCGCACTTCGCGCAGACGGAGGCGCTTATTTGCGAGTGGGCCCCGGCCTTCGCTATAATAGAAGGCACCTTCATTAACATTGGCAAATACCTCTAGCGGCAATCCCAGCTCGCGACAATAGTGCATCGACACCTCGTGGTGATGCGGAATGCGGGCTGGACCTGCGTTAAAATAATTTCCTTCGGCAAAGGTGCAGCGTTGGGTATTACCAGTGGTCTCGGTGTGCTCTGTTCCACCCCGCACTGTCCAAAGACGTCCTCCGGGCCGTTTTCTGGCTTCCAGAATCAAGGAGCTAATCCCTAGTTTTTGTAGTTCATAGGCTGCGGTAAGGCCCGCAAGGCCAGCACCCAAAATCAACACGGGTGCCACTTCAGGGCCAGCATATCGGGTGGCTTGTATGGGTGTGAGAGGGGCAGCAGGCAACATGCCAAGTCCCATCATAGCGGTATAGCCGCCACCGCCTACCAAGCCAGCTCTGCGGATGAATTCACGTCTGTTCATAGAAAAACGGTTAGGCCGCTTTGCCTGCGAAAGGTGGTCCTTGAGCTAAGAATAGGTTCTCATCAAGGGTCATGTATTGTTGTTCCTTTCCTTTGGCCAAGCGGCCTGTAAGATCATGAGTGGAAGGCGGATTTACCGGGAAAATCCATGGCTTCACTCATAGTGAACTTCTTGATTCCTTACCCAACTACTTTCCTGAAAGCATCCCGAAATATTTCCATTTCTTCCATGGTGCCCATACTCACACGGCAATAGGGTTGTCGGTGCAGGTCGAATGTGCGAATTCCGACACCCTGAGCAAACATGGCTTCGCGAAAGGGTTGGGTGCGCATGCGAATCGGAAACAAGACGAAATTGGTAGAAGAGGGAAGGAAGTCGTAGCCGTCTTCTTTGAGCATGGCGTAGAGAAAGTCCTTCGACTCCTGATTTTTCTTGATGCAATCTGCCAAAAAGGCTTCGTCTTGCATGGTGGCCTGTGCGGCTGCAATCGAGACCGCGCTGATGTCCCACTGCACGTGATTCATCAGGGAAAGCGGTTGGATGGTGGCTTCTTGAGCCACGAGATAGCCGATCCGCATGCCGGCCAGGCCATATACCTTGGAGAAGGTCCGGGAAACAATGACATTTTTTCCTTCCCTCACCAGGTCCACCATGGAGTGAGACATGGCGTTTGGCATGAAATCGAGGTAAGCCTCATCTACAAACACGGGTACCCGTTCCGACACTCTGCTACAAAATGCCCTCAGGGCATTGCTTTCGGTTATGGTGCCTGTGGGGTTATTAGGGTTGCAAATGTAAACCATAGAGATGGAGTCGTCGATGGCGGCTTCCATGGCTTCGAGGTCATGGGCATGGTCGGCAGTAAGGCGAATTCTTTTGGAGCTTCCGCCGTTTTCTTCCACCGTTTCGATCAATGATAAATAGGAAGGATCTGCGGTGAGCACAACGCCATTTCCTACAATGCCAAGGGCAGCCATATCCAGCAATTGGGTAGAGCCGGGGCCAAGGAGGATTTGCCCTTGTGGTACCTGCTCTTTGGCGGCGACCATGCTGAGCAGATTTTCCCCTTCATCCATTGGATATCGATTGCCACGGGCAATGGTAGCCATGACGGCATCTTTTGCAGATTGCGATGGCCCAAATGGATTTTCGTTGGCAAGCAATCTGGCCCTGAGCTCAGGCATCATGGGAGGGATCACGAGATCTTCTTCGATGGTGCGAATAGCCCGGTAGCGCCTCGTAGGGGCAGCAAGAGAACTAAGCGGAGCGGCGGCAGCACCGGCAGCCAACAAGAGGGAAGACTTTAGCCATTGGCGACGGGACGATTTTGACAGCATGGAATAAAATTAGTGCGTGGAGGTTTGACAGATGTGCTTTTTGTTTGTCTTGATGAAGTTAACCAAAAATTAGGTTATCGGTTTAAAACATCTTACTCCTCACAAGAATAGCATATATTCACTAGATGGACCGCTCGTTGAACTTCTCTTTAATCACATTGCTTTTGGTGTTTTTGACTTTCCCGCTTAGCGCCTCGGCGCAAGCTTATGGGCAAGAGCCTCTTGCTCACACCTATTCCATTGTGGCTTATGACCCTGAGACGGGCGACATGGGCGTGGCGGTGCAATCGCACTGGTTTGCTGTGGGCACAATTGTGGCCTGGGGTGAAGCTGGGGTTGGGGTGGTTGCCACCCAGTCTTTTGTGAACCCTGCCTTTGGCCCTGATGGCCTAGCCATGTTGAAATCAGGCCTTTCGGCACAAAGGGTATTAGATTCGTTGATCGCCTCTGATCCAGGAGAGGCGGTGCGGCAGCTAGCTGTGCTCAATCCTTCGGGGGCGGCTGCTCATACAGGAGGCAGTTGCATCCGGTTTGCGGGGCATATTGTGAAGGACCACGTATCGGTGCAGGCCAATATGATGCTCAGCGAAGAGGTCCCTGCTGCTATGATGATGGCCTACGAATTAGCTGAAGGCTCATTGGCTGAGCGCCTAATGGCGGCCCTCGAGGGTGCGCAAGCTGCCGGTGGCGATATCAGAGGAAAACAAAGTGCGGCTATTTTGGTGGTTAGTGCCGAATCCACTGGAAAGTCCTGGGTAGATCGCAAGGTGGATTTGCGTATAGATGACTCAGAAGATCCGCTCAAGGAGCTGAGACGATTGCTCACTGTGCACCGAGCGTATGAGCACATGAATGCAGGAGATCTTGCCGTAGAGGTGGAGGATTACAAGACTGCCATGGAGGAATACCGCGCTGCGATGAATCTCTATGATGACAACGTGGAAATGGCTTATTGGACCGCTGTGACCCTGGCTAATCTGGGGCGAATGGAGGAGGCAAAGCCCTTGTTCAAGAAAGCATTTTCGGAAAATGACAACTGGCGTGAACTCACAAGGCGAATTTCCGAAAACAAAATCCTGGCCGCTGATGCTGTGCGATTGAAGGAAATCCTGGAAATAGAATAGAAACAGAATCTGTATTCACCCGCTAAGCTGCAAAGTGTTTGTTGGTTGCCATAGACCAAAAGGAGACGGTTGTATGGATAATATGAATGAATTCGTCAAAATCTACTGGCTTGGTAATGAAGCAGTTGGCATATTCTTTATAACAATTGTCTATGTCGTCACGGGAAGAGGAGGTGGAGAACACCACCACTGGAATCGATCGTAAGAAAGGGGATTTTTTCAGTTTTTTTAACACCTCTAACCCATTGATTCTGGGTAGGTTAAAATCAAGAAGGATCAGGTCGGGAAATTCAGATGATGGTTCTTCTTCCATTAAAGTAAAAGCTTTCAGAGCAGCTTCACCGTCTTTCACGACATTCAGGACGATCTTAGCTCCAATTTCCACTTCTTCCAAAACGGCCTCCATTAATGCCACATCCGCTACATTATCTTCAATCAACAATAGGTTCATTTTATTATAGTGCTAAAAATCGGGTGTACAATTGAATGTGAAGGTAAAAGGAAATACAATATGAAAATACCCAAGCTATAATTTTTCTTACCAATTGGAAATAATGGTATTTGTCTTCTTTTCAAGTAAGATCTACCTGAATTTGACAATAATTCTGAGGTTGAGAAGCCTTGCGGAGAGGTAGTTTGGTACAGCGAATGAGTTATTCTGCAAATCTTTCACCCAGACGTAGGAAACAGTGTTTTCCCGCTGAAGCAGATTGAAGATTTCCAGGGTCCCCCAGATCGATTCAATCCCGATTTTTTTATATGGATCAGGGAGAATCGTGATCAATTTACTAAACCCGATATCGAGCCGATGATAGGGCGGAAAGCCAAAGTTGGTTCTCAGGTCAAAAGACTGTGGTGGTCCGTAGCGCATGCCACTGCCATAGACATAGGTCATTTGCACTTTGTAGGTGGGGTTGATCGGGAGTTCGTCTTGAAAAAACATCGAAAAGGTGAATCGCTGATCGCTCGGTCGTGGTACATAGCCTTGCTCATCGCCCTCGATGTCTTCCATTGTTTTTAGAAAGCCTACGCTCACCCATGAATCAATTCCTTTGATAAATTCGCCATTCAGGCGGGCGTCAACTCCGTAGGCATAGCCCTTGGCTACTTCGTCGGGGTAGTAGCGCACCCGCACGTTTTGCACTTCGTAAGGGATGAGGTTATTCAATCCTTTGTAATATGCCTCTGTAAACAACCTGAAAGGCCTGCCCCATCCAAAAAAACGGTAGTCCATTCCACCAATAAAGTGTAGGCTTCGCTGCGGTTTTACGTCGAGATTCACAGTCCCATCAAAGCGCCTAAACTCCCGATAGAAAGGAGGTTGATAATACAACCCCGACGCAAGACGAAATCTCAAGGTGGTTTCTCCGTCTTTTTCGGCGGCTTTCCACAGCAATTGCACCCGTGGGCTAAACATCCACGAATCAATGAGGTCGTAGTACATCCCGCGCAGGCCCGTATGCAGCGCTAATGCTGAATTCAGTTTCCATTCATGCTGAAAAAACGCGCTGTACTGAAAACTCTCCAGGGTGATTTGTCCCCGTATATATTCTTCCCGGCCAAATTTCCCCAAAGAATCCACCAAATATCCCGCCGAATCCAGCACTGAATATTCTTTTAGATCATCTTGAATGGTCTGATACTGCACTTTGGCGCCAAATTGAAGCCGGTGCCTTGCCTGATTGTCTGAGAGCCAAAGGCCTTTCATCTGCGCACTCAACACATTGGAGGTGAGGAAGTTGCGTGCATGGCGAAACTCCGAGCCGATCCCCAGATCAAATTCTGCTTCGTTAAATTCATCTGAGCCGAAGTTGGTGTTCACCTGCCCGAGCAGATAGCCGCCCTCTACATCAAAGCGCTCTTCCTCCTGTGTGTTGAAAGCCGTGAAAATGTAATCGAGCTTAAGCCGGGAGGAGGGTTGCTGTTCGATCAGGACGGCCCCAAGTGAGGTAGTATAGGCGCTCAATTCGCGCCCTTCAAAGGCGACCAACAGCCTGAATGCCTGTTGCAAAGTGCCAAAGGTAGTCTGCTTGGTGACTGGCTCAAACAAATATCGATTGCGGCTTGTGGTGACAAATGCCGTGATTTTCAGCGGGGTGTTAACCGAATAAATGGTATCAACCTTGCCATTGGCCTTTTCACGATACCTCACCGATTGCTGTTTGCGCGTTTTGGGGGTGTAGGTGAACATTCCCTGGTAATCCATAAAAAGCGGAGAATATTCCCCCCGTGTATCGAGGCTGTTGAGCAAATAAGCCATGGAAAAGCGCCGTGCGCCCATCAGGTAGGTGAATTTACCAGGCTCCTCGGGATCTGATTTGTTTCTGGAAATGCCTTCGATGTGAAGATTGGTCGTGAGGATGCCCAGTTCGGCTGTTGCCTTAAACTCGCGCGGTTGCCGATAGGTGATATCTAGAACGGAAGACATCTTGTCGCCATATTGCGCGCCAAAGCCTCCGGTGCTAAACTTGAGACCCTGGGCCATGGAGGCATTCGAAAACCCCAGACCTTCCTGCTGACCCGAGCGCGCCAAAAACGGGCGGTAAATCTCGATTCCATTAACATAAACCAGGTTTTCGTCAAAATTACCCCCCCTCACCTGATACTGTGAGCTGAACTCGCTGGTAGAGGCTACGCCAGGTTGCAGCTTGGCCAGTTGCTCCACACTCGCCGTGGGGATGGGGATCTCCATGCTTTGCTCCAGCGAAATCGGATTCACCAGCATGGTCTCGCGGTCGTCGATGCTGGTAGGGTCTTTTTCTCCGATAATATCTACCGCAGCACTTTCGAGCTGTAGAAGCTTGATGCTCCGGTCGTAGATACGCCCTGGCTCGATCCTGATCTCAAGCGTGGCCGACTGATGGGCCACATGATTGAAATTGATATGATACACCTTGCCCGGCTCCAACGTGATGCGAAAACTCCCGTCTTCTGCGCTTCTGGTCTCAAATCCAGTCTCGGCGACGCTGATCCGCACATCGTCAATGGGTTGATTGACAGGGTCAATCACTTTGCCTTGAATGATGCCCGATTGGGCAACAGCCTTGTGGCCGGAGACAGCCATCATCAGGAGGAGCAGGATCTTCGCGAAATGGGAACGCTTCATATCTGGCAAATATAGGGACTTACCCGGCTGTTTTCCATGCATTCAATTGGTACCCCCTTACGTTTGTTGGCGAAGGAATCTAGGGCAGAACTCGCTGTCTGAATATTTTTGCCAAAAGCTTCCGTAGATTCGCCCTTATGTCGATCAAGGACTTCACAAGGAATCTTCCCTGGTCGTGGCTCTCCGTGCTGGGCGCTACGCTTTGGTTTTTGGTAGCCAAATGGCCAGATTTTTCCCTTCCCTTATTTTGGGATGAATTGGGCGTGTATGGCCCTGGCGTGCTCCACATGGTGGATCATGGGATCGGATTACTGCCTTCGAGCCTTCCACCCGAGCTCTCGCGTGGGCATCCACTGCTGTTCTACGCCTTGTTTGCCACGTTTGCCAAACTATTCGGCTGGTCTCTTGTCAGTATCCATGTGTTGTCCTTTCTTACTTCGCTGGCCCTCATCTGGAGCACATGGCTGATTGGGATGAAGATGTTTGGAGAATGGGGAGCTGTCCTGGCAGCGATCAGCCTGATGGCGATGCCGGCTATTTTTGCCCAATCACAATTGCTGCTGCCGGAGATGCTTCTCTCGTTGTGGCTACTCTGGGCCTTGTATGGCTGGTACTCGCAGAATTGGATCTTGTATGTTCTGATGGCCTCGGCGGCCTTGCTCACCAAAGAATCGGCACTCGTGCTGCCCCTTGCGGCGGCACTTTATTCTTTGTTGTTTCAGGAAAAAGGAAAATCTACCCTCCTCGCTCTGTCTCCTTTGTTGATTTTTGGGCTGTTTTTGGTGGTTCAGCGAATACAAAACGGGTGGTTCTTCTTTCCCTATCACACCCAATTCATCAGTTTTTCCTGGGACGAATGGGGGACAAGATCTTCGCTGCTCTTTGATTTTCTGCTTATCTATCAAGGCAGGTGGATCATGAGCGCGCTCCTGCTGTTGGGTGCTGGATTTGTTGTGTGGAATCGCAAGTCGCTTCAAATCAAGCAGATGCATCCCTGGATTCGCCTCAGTGGGATTTTCCTGATCGGGATCATTTGCTTCACGCTGCTCAATGTGTACATGGATCGCTACCTCATCTGTCTGCTGCCACTGCTCACACTGGGGCTGGCAGCTTTGCTGCCCGAGATTCAAACAAGCTTTCGCTTGGGGGGGCTTGTCTTTTTGGCAGTGCCTCTGACCTTTTTGGCCTATCAGGGCAAAGGAGGATTTCGATATGACGTGGACATCAGCTACCGCGATATCCTCGAGGTGCAGCAAGCAGCGGTGAATCAGCTCATGATAGAAGCTCAGCCGGACCAGAAGATTTATACCAATTTTCCGCTTTACAATTCCTTCCTCGATCCACGCTTCGGATTCATTGCGCGGGAGGCTACATTTGAGGTGACGCCCCTGTGGCGGGAGCCTGTGAGCCTTGTGGCAAGCATCTCGCCCGGTGTGGAGTGGATGGGCACGCCACTAGACTCCATGAACATGCTTTGGCAAATTACGCGTGGCTATTCTTCCTGCGAGGTGTATCTTGCAGGCGAATAAGAACAGCTTCATGACATCTGAAACGCTGCGGCCCATGCGTCGCCTTTTTTCCTTTTTGCTTCCCTATCGCAGCCAGATTTTGCGTGCTTCGAGCTCCTCGGTTAGCAACAAGATCCTCGATTTGATGCCACCATTTCTGGTGGGCTGGATCATCGACAACCTCGATCATAAGGCTCCTTTCTGGATGGCCGAGTGGCTGGGGATTGAAGGAATCTGGCAAGGGGCTATTGCGTTGTCATTGGGGATCATCCTGATTTTTGCCTTCGAAAGTTTGTTTGAGTGGTGGTATCAGCTGGGGTTTAAGCGAATGGCTCAAACGGTGCAGCACGACCTGCGGGTGGAAGTCTATGACCATTTGCAGAGTCGCGAGATCGCCTATTTTGAGCGCAGCCGCACCGGCAATCTCATGTCCATTCTCAATGACGACATCAACCAACTGGAGCGGTTTCTCAACACTGGCTTCAACGACATTCTTCAGCTTCTCATTCTCGTGATTTTTGCGTCGCTGAGTTTGTTTGCGGTTTCTCCGCTACTGGCTTTGGTTGGGATTGCCGCGATTCCTTTTATCATTCTCGGCTCCTTCTATTATCAAAAATTGGTAGCTCCACGCTATAAGCGCATGCGTGAAGCCGTAGGGGCCCTCGCGAGCCGATTGGAAAACAACATCTCTGGCATCATGGTGATCAAATCTTTTTCAGCAGAGGAATTTGAAAAATCGCGCGTGGCGGAGGCCTCTCAGGAATATAAAGACGCCAACGTTTCCGCCATTCGGCTCAATGCCGCCTACGTGCCTGTGCTGCGGATCTTCATCGCGCTTGGCTTTGCCGGTTGTATGCTGCTGGGCAGTTATTGGTATCTCGAAGGCATCGCTGGACTGACGTTAGGCGCCCTCACGTTTTTTGGCATGATGATTCAGCGCTTGCTATGGCCCATGACCCGGCTCGGCGTCATCTTTGACGAATTTGAGCGGGCCCGTGCCAGCACAAGGCGAATTTTTGAACTATTGGATAGCAAAAACCCCCTTCGGGAGTCGCAGGGAAGCTACGCGCCTTCGCGTGCTGAGGGGCAGCTTGAGCTGAATAATGTTGTGTTTGGCTATCAGGACGACCTGCCCATTATCAGGGGCATGAGCCTCGAGATCGAAGCAGGGCAAACCATCGGAATTGCCGGAACAACCGGCGCGGGAAAAACCACCCTCATCAAGCTGCTCATGCGGCTCTATGATCCGCAGAAGGGCGAGATTTTGCTCGATGGGCAACCTTTGCCGGCCTGGGACATTGATCACCTGCGTCAGCAGATCGCGCTGGTGAGTCAGGACACCTACCTCTTTCACGGCACGATTGCCGAAAACATCGCCTACGGCACCAAGGGCAAGTCGCAGGCCGACATTGAGCAAGTGGCGCGCGAGGCGCAGTTCCATGAATTTGTGCAGAGTTTGCCTCTGGGCTACGAGTCTATCGTGGGAGAGCGTGGCATCAGGCTTTCTGGCGGGCAGCGGCAGCGCCTGTCAATCGCGCGAGCTTTGCTCAAAAATGCGCCGATTCTCATTCTCGATGAGGCGACTTCCTCTGTGGATTCAGAGACGGAAAAGGCCATTCAGGAAAACCTCAACCGTCTGGTGTCTGGCCGCACTGCGCTGATCATTGCGCATCGCCTCTCTACCATTCGTCAGGCAGATCGCATCATCGTGCTCAAAGACGGCGACATCGCCGAATCCGGCTCTCACGAATCTCTGCTGCTGCGCGGCGGGATCTACGCAGGCTTGTGGAAAGTGCAGTTGGGAGAGATTGTGTGAGGGGTTATTATTTTTTGACGCTTCCTAAGCCTATTCTTTGACCACCTGCCCGCTGAGCCATGCCTGGCACTGGATGATGCCACCGGCCTGAGGCGACACATCAAGATCGAGGGGATCTACCACTAGGTCTATGACCACCCCCAGGGTGCTGAGCTTGGTCCAGAGAAACCACTGGCCTGAGAGCTGGTTTTTGCGTTTTTCTGCGGCAAGGACTTTTCCTGTGAGCAGGGCAAAAGCATCAGGAGATTCGTTTTTTTCTTCGCCAAAAAGCCCAACTGGAATAAAGGATTGAGGAGCGAAAGGAATTTCTTCCATCGCTTGCGCATCGGCAAATTCTTCTTCGGTTTCGTAGTAGGCGATTTCCTGAGAAAATGCTGTGAGCTGGAAGGTATATTCACCGGGATACTCCACCCCTTGCTGAAGGAGAAAGTCTGGGGTGTCGAAGACAAACGGAAAATCTCCCGACTCAGGATCTGTGGGGTCGATGGGATTGGCCCAGGCAAACCATGCGCCATCGAGCTGGCTCTGTGGGCGCAAGACAGGGCTCACGAGGCCTACTTTCACGCGGCTGCTTCCACGAAAGTGTGGATTCATTCCGATCAGTTCCCGCTCGTGGTCAAATTGAAGCCACAATTCTGCCCCTGACAAATCTGCGTACCGCACATAAAATCCAGATTCGGTATCGAGATGGTGTCCAGACTCATAGGCCTGTTCAAGGAGGATTGCGAATTCTTCTTCAGTTTGTACTGGGAAACCAATGTCAGAGAGGTTGCTCATGAGAGGGATTTTTCTGGTCGCAAATCGAAGGAAACAAGGATACCTTTCAATTCCGGCACAAGATGCGAAGTTTCCGCCAAGCTTCTAGCGATTAGTTAAGATTCATATTGATGATCCGCGTGAGATTTTCATGGTTTTGCTTGAGTAGCCATTACAATTATCAAGCATAAACACCGTTTTCCTTTCGTCCAGGCTTTACTCCAAGCCGTTTCTCTTGTTCAATTCCTCTATTCTGGACTATATTTCCCGTATGAAACAACTTTCCCTTCTTCTCCTTCTCACAATTGCTTCATTGTCTATCTCCTTAGGCCAAAACGGTTCCAGCAGAACATGGGCAGGACAGCTGCTTGTCTCTCTCAAGGGCTATGCCGTGGATCAGGAGCAGTTGAGCCACGAGATTTTTTGTCTCGATGGAAAAGATACCCTCACCATCAACTACCTGCCTACAGCAGGCAATGATGGCGAATACGTCATTCTTGGTATCGAAATCTGGGGACAGGTAGCCCTTGGATCGCCCAGTATGCTGGCGCAGGTGCCCGCAGGTGAGTCTGGCAATCCTGCCAGCATTGTTCTTCCCCTGGCCACCTACATTCCGCCTCATCTCTTGCCAGATGGCGGCAAGGCTACCCGCATCATGCTGCGCGTGCGCAGGATAATCGAAGTAGATGGAAAGCGCTACCTAGGCCATTATGACGTGCCCGCTGAGGCCACCGATTTTACCTTTCTCCTGACCAAGACCTGTAATTGAGTCTTTTTGAGGGGGAAAATTCCTGAGAAAAGAAAAGGGATCCGATCAGTTCATGGCTGATGGGATCCCTTTTTTTATCAAGGTGCAAGCTGCCCTCAATTTCTGCCGCTAGCGGCGATCATTCCGCTGAGGCTACGGTTGAGCCCTTCGGCTTTCAATAATTCCTCAAGCGTCAGGTGGAGGCGATAGCGCCAGTAGTGTTGTGGATTGGCGGGCACATTGATCTGCTCATCGAGCGGATTCTCGCGGCGAAGCTCTCCGTCTATGGCTAGCAGGTCCTGTATCGGCAAAATGGCCCACATGGCAGGAGAATACAGGTGTTGGATAATGATTTCTCTGGCAATCCATGGTTCGCAGAAAAACGGTGCCGCTTCATGATGACCGAGAATCTGGGAGAAAAACTGCTGACTGAGGGCATGATCTTCTTCCCACCACCCGCGAATGGTGGCCATATCATGGGTGGAGGTGCTCACCACAGAGAGATAGGGCGCATCGCCGGGGTGATCGAATACCTTGGCAGAGTCTTTGGGCATGCGTTGAATTTCGAGGCTGAGAATGCCGAGCTCGCGCATCACCCCGGGCACTGACTTGGGCACCATGCCCAGGTCTTCGCCACACACCAGCATGTTGGTCGCTTCCTTGATGGCAGGAAGTTTCACCATGGCCTGATCTCGCCAGAATTGCTCATGGCGATGGTAAAAAAAGTCCACATACAGCTCATCGAGGGCCGCTTTGGTGCCGGGATCAAGCTCTTGATAAGACTTGGTGAAGTGCATGGCAATGCGGGGCGAGTATCCTTCTGATCCCGGATAAGGGAGAAAAATAACATCTGCCACGAGTCCAAACAATCCCTCTTTGATGCCTTCATAGAAAGGCTTGCTTTCCGGCCATTGGGCCGTTTGCCTGCTGATATAGTCCTGGATTTGTCGCTGGGTAGCAAATTCTGGTTTAAAGTCGTAGCAGCCCGGCTGATCTGGTCTTTCCTGCAAAAACTCGCGTGCGGCTGCTTCTGAAAATTCTCCGAGAAATTCTGCCAGGAAATGCTCGCGAATATAGGGTCTGGCAAATCTGGTCTCGTCAAACCAAACGCCTCGGGCGGCGAGTTCATCTCTATGAAAAGGCAGGGCGGGATTGAATTGTCCAAGAATGCCCTGGATTTGGTCGTATGGCACTTGCCAGATTCTGAAAAACCCAAGAATGTGGTCGATGCGGAATGCATCAAAATAGCGGGAGAGCTGTGTAAGGCGCATGCGCCACCAAGCAAAGCCATCCTTGGCCATTTCGTTCCAGTCGTAGGTAGGAAAACCCCAGTTTTGTCCGGCGGTGGCAAAAGCATCGGGCGGGGCACCGGCCTGCCCGTTCATGTTGTAGAGGTGTGGAGCCATCCAGGCATCTACGCTGTGGCGGTAGATCCCGATTGGGATGTCGCCTTTAATGCCTACGCGCTTTTTGCCTGCATATTCCTTGACTTCGCCGATCTGCTTGTCGAGATGAAACTGGATGAAATAATGTATGGCAATATCCAGATGATGATCCTGATCAGGCGCTGCATAAGCTTTGATGGCTGCAGCATCATAGGTGTGAAATTCTGGCCATTCGGCATACTTCACAGTCTTGTATTTGTCCCGAAGCTGTGAGAAAACCGCGTAGGGCAGGAGCCAGGCTTCATTTTCCTTGAAAAAAGCCTTGAAAGCCTTGCTCTTGGCGGTGCGGTGCCATTCCTGATCAAAAAGCATCTTGAAATAGTGCGTTTTGACCTTCATCACTTCTTCATAGTCCACTTCTGGGAGCGCATTAAGTAGGTCGCGCTGATCCTCCCACCAGGACACGGCTTCAGCATTTTGCAAGCGGCCCATCTGCTCAAGGTTGGCATACATGGGGTGCAGTGCAAACACAGAGATGGCCGCGTATGGATAGGAATCGGTCCAGGTATGGGTAGCCACGGTGTCGTTGATTGGCAGGATCTGGATCATGGACATGCCCGTGAGGCTGGCCCAGTCGATGAGGAGTTTTAGATCGGAGAATTCACCGATACCGGTTCCTTGTTGGCTGCGTAGCGAAAATACAGGAATGGCGACTCCCGTGCCGCGCCATTGTCCCCAGGGATGGCGGAAGGCCTCGGCCCTGACCGAGACGTAGCGCGAGCCTACGTGGCTATATTCTGGCGCAAGGCTGCGGTTGCTGCCGTTTTCCCAGGAAATGATTTTTTTGGTCTTGTTATCGATGATAACAAACTTGTATTCGAGGGGTGCGTCGGGGTGTTGGAGGCTGATTTCCGTCTCCCAAAGGGGATATGCAGCATCCGAAAGGGGGATGGCTTTGGAGGGATTCCAGCCTCCAAGAGCAGGATCGCTTCCCAGGATTGCCACACTCTGTGTCGGCAGAACCCTTGGGGCATAGACCCCAAATCGATGAGCAAAATCGCTGGGTTCTACTTTGGTTGCTTTGGTTTTTCCGCTGCGTTGGAGGAGGGTATCGGTAAACAAGGAAGAATATAGAGCATTTTCCTCATCGCTGACCCCGCGCCAGCCGTCTTGAATAACTACTTCTTCTACCTCCGGCAGGGAAAGGGTGCGATTGTCGCCAAATTCCCATTCCACGCCTCCTCCATATTCATGTTTTACAAAAAACTTATAGGAGATTTGGTCGATTTTCTCAGCGAGAAGGAGACTAAGTTCCCAATATCCATCTGCCAGGTATCGCATAGGCTGGGCGGCATTGAGGTCCCAGTTTCCTAATTCAGAGGAAGATCCACTTACGTAGAGGCTTTGTCCCCAGCTTGTGGTGTATTGAACCCGAAATCGGAGTTTCATGAAGGTAGTAGTTGGCTTGGTTGGGATACGGCACGTATCCAGAGCGCCAAAATTAGCCAAGTTCAGGCAAAGCCGAAAGTGCCGGATGTGAAAGTTCAAATGTTTTGAGAGAAAAGAAGAATTTTTCCTGAAAAAGAAGAAGATTTGTCCGAAGACTCAGTTTTTTCAGAAAGCTTGACTAGAAAGTTGAGAAATTGATTCTATGGGTGTAATTTTTTGACCGAAACTCGCGAATCCCTTATTTACTACTCATGTCAAAGACCTCTTCCGATAATTTACCAATTGATATCCAACTAAACGGACTGGAAGTACACCCCGACAAGAAGAACGCACTCCTTGTGGAGGTGGCTTGGGAAGTAGCCAATCAGGTTGGTGGGATCTACACGGTGATTCGCTCCAAGGTGCCTTCGATGAAGGCCAATTGGGACGACCGCTATCTCCTGATAGGTCCCAGCGTTCACCCTAATGTGAATACGATATTTGAAGATTTGGAGCCTGGCGATGACGAATATGGTCGCGCTGTGGTCAAAATGCGCTCTATGGGATTTGAGGTCCGATATGGAGAATGGCTCACCGCTGGCCGGCCCAAAGTCGTGCTGTTTAATCCCTGGTCTGTATCTGATCGTCTGGGGGAAATCAAATACCTGTTGTGGGAACATCACCATATTTCTATCCCTTCTGATGATGACCTCAGTAGTCAGGTAGTGGCTTTTGGATGGTTGGTGAAGGTATTCCTCACCCGTCTGACAGAGCCCGACGTGAACGAGCGTCCGGTGATCGCTCACATCCATGAGTGGATGGCTGGTACGGCTATTCCCGAAATCAGGCGAGACAGGTTGCCCATCCACACGGTGTTTACGACCCATGCCACCATGCTTGGGCGATATCTGGCCATGAACGACCCGATGTTCAATGACCATTTGCCGTATTATGACTGGGAAGCAGAAGCCCGGAAATTTAATATCGAAACTCGAGTGAAGATTGAGCGAGCTGCGGCACATGGAGCCCATATTTTTACGACCGTGAGTGATGTTACTTCATTTGAATGTGAATGTCTCATTGGCCGTAAACCAGAAATGATTCTTCCCAATGGGATCAATGTGGACCGCTTTCAGGTGGATCATGAGATCCAAAACCAACACCAGAAGAATAAGGACCTGATCCATCAGTTCATCACGGGCCACTTTTTTCAGAGCTACTTTTTTGATCTGGATAAAACCCTCTACCTCTTCACTTCGGGCCGCTACGAATACCGCAATAAGGGCTATGACCTGACCCTCGAAGCGCTGGCGCGCCTCAATTGGCGACTCAAGCAGCACAATGTGGATGTGACGGTAGTCATGTTTTTTGTAACCAAAAAGCCTTTTCAGAGCATCAATCCGCAGGTGATGGAGTCGCGTGCCACCCTTAACACCATTCGTCAGACCACCGAGGTCATTCAGAAGCAGTTTGGTGACCGACTCCTCACGCACATGTATTCCTCCGAATCTGGCCGTGTGCCGGATGAGCTCTCTGGATTCATAGATGACAACCTCAAAATTAAGCTCAGGCGAACGGTTCAATCCTGGAAAACCCATCAGTTGCCTTATATCGTTACCCATAATCTTTGGGATGATGGGACCGATGAGGTGCTGGGGTTTTTGCGAAGCGCCAATTTGCTCAATCATAAATCAGACAAGGTGAAGGTTGTGTATCATCCGGATTTCATTTCGGCCACTTCGCCATTGTTTAGAATGGACTATGATGATTTTGTGCGGGGCTGCCATCTGGGTGTATTCCCCAGTTACTATGAGCCATGGGGTTATACCCCGCTGGAGTGCATGGTGTCTGGTGTGCCAGCCATTACCAGTGACCTCGCCGGGTTTGGTGACTATATGTCTGGCGCTATTCCAGATTTTGAAAAAATCGGATTATATCTGGTCAATCGCCGCTATAAGAGTTTTGACGAATCGGCAAATCAGTTGGCAGATCAGCTCTTTGATTTTGTGAAAAAATCTAGAGCAGACCGGATCGCCCAGCGCTATCAGTTGGCCGATGCTTCAGAAAGATTTGATTGGAAAACACTCACCAACCACTACGAGGCCGCCTACAATGAGGTGCTTGCAGCTACTAGTCTTTAATTTACTATGAGCGACCTTAGAGATAGGTTACGGGTGTTGATGCTAGGCTGGGAAGATCCTGACAGAATCCATGGTGGGTTGGGGGTGGCGAGCGCTGCACTTGCCGATGCCCTGGGTGAAGTCACAGATTTGTCTTATTGGTTTCCTTCCTCGCTTCCGGCTTCAGGACAAGGAAGCTATCAGGAGAAGCGCTTCCCCGTTGCCCTGCCGGCCTATGCTCATGGCGAGGACGCCTATGGGCCAGAATTGCGCCGTGCATGGGAGCTATACACCCAAGCTGTGATCAAAGAAGGCCTTCGTACACATCCTGAACTGATCCATGCACATGATTGGATGACTTTTCCTGCCGCTGGAATCCTCGCCAAGGCACTCGATATTCCATTGGTGTATCACGTGCACTCCATTGCCCCTGACAGGGAAGAAACCCCCGGAGGCCTGGCCTGGGAAACCGAGCAACAATGGCTCCCTAAAGCCGACATGGTCCTCACCGTGAGCGACTACACCGCCGCGCAGCTGATCTCTCGTTTTGACATAGAGCCAGATCGCGTGCATGTGCTGCGCCATGGCAAACCCGAAATTGTTCCTTATCGTACTCAAAAACCCTTTTCGGAAAAGCTCGTCGTGTTTATTGGGCGAATGACCTGGCAGAAAGGGCCTCATCATTTTCTCAATATGGCACTTCGGCTTCATGCAGAGCGGCCCGACCTGAGGTTTGTGATGGCTGGTGAAGGAGATCAATGGGCAAGTGTACTCCAAACCATCGCCCGGCACCGGGCAGGCCTGCGCATACAAGCACCTGGCAGGATGACAAGGGACCAGATTTTTGACCTCCTGAGTATGGCCGATCTGCTCGTGATGACCTCAGAGTCTGAGCCTCTGGGGCTCGTAGCCGTAGAAGCAGCACACTTTGATGTGCCCATGATTTTGCCGCCTCATTGCGGTGCGGCAGAGCTCTTTCCAGACGCTCCAGTGCTAGCCCCACATGACACCGATCATCTGTGCGAAACCTTGGTGTCACTCATCGACAATCCGAAGAAAAGAAAAGCTCAGGTGAAGCAAAATCAAGCCAGAATTGAGCAAATGACCTGGGAATCGTCGGCGAGTGAATTGCTTACTTCCTATGCGCACCTCTTCATGACTGGCTCCTAAGGTCGCCGATTTCCCCTTTTTCATTCGCCACTATCCATCCCCATGCCGAACGTTTGTCTGATTTTTCACCTTCATCATCCCTATCATCCTGCGAGCTACGAATATCCATCCTGGCGATCGGAATTTCAGGCTACGGATGGTGAGAGCACGATGCGCGCTTTGGTTGAGCAATCAGAGCGCTGGCTCGACCCGATGGCCATCATGCTGAGAAAGGTAATAGAAAAACATCCTGAAATCGGTTTTGGACTCAGCGTTTCGGGCAATTTGATTGAGCAATGGGAGCATTGGTCCTATGATTCTCTCGATCTTTGGCAGCAGGTCTGGAAATCTCAGGCTGTGGGTGTGCTGCCGCAGCCTATGAATATGAGCCCCGAGATATTATGGGACCGGGAATCCTGGTTGAATGATATTCGGGCATATCAGGAAAAACTGTCTTTGCTGGGGGGCACACTGTCTCCCGTGGCCTGGAATCCTGGATATCTGTTTCATCAATATTTGGCGTGGCCCATGCAGCAATTGGGCATTCAGGGCTGCCTGGTAGATGGAGATTCGTTTGGTTGGTCTGGGGCAGCATCGCATCAAGTGGCGCAAATCCCGTTTCAGCAAAGTTTCAAAATTGCTGTGCGTGACACAGGATGGAGCCACGCTTTTGAATCGCTGGAAGCGCTGGCTTCTGGCATGAGCCCCACAGACCTCGCCCGGCGCTGGGTAGCCGATCTGTCGAAGTGCAAAGAATCGCCCGTGATCCTGGCAGTGGAGGTGTCCAAATGGGTGGGACATCCCGCCTTGGCTGGCGCGATGCTCTCGTTCATTCAGCAAGTTTTCAATTTGGGCAAAAAAGCAGGCATTGAATGGTCGAATCCAGAAAGGGTGCTGCGCGAGCATCAGGCCAAGGCCGATTTTCCAGCGATGGATTGGGTCGTGGATCCTCATCATCGGGCACTGATGGGAAATATAGATCATCACCCCTTGGCAGCTGAAATGATCAGCAGATGGCGGGAAGCGAAAGCCAAAGGCCTGGAGTTGTCGCCAAGCCTGATCGATGCCCAGCATCTGGTAGCAGTAGATGACCCTGAAGCATGGCTGGGAGAAGGCCTGGGCAAGGCTGGACAAGTATATGGAAGGGTGATGCGGCAGATGGCTTCTAAATGGGTGGATTAGTAGCCACAAGCGTATCAATATCGCATTTTTGGAAGAGTTGAGGAGTAGTGAAACCAAGCGTATGACAACTGCACTGATCGCAGAAAGCGGGGCCACCAAGACAGAATGGAGACTTCTGGTAGATGGGAAACTTACCCTGTCGGTAAGGGGGACCGGATTTAATCCCAACGTGATGACGCCTGATCACATCGATCAGGAGATGGGGAAGGTGTATCGGGAACATTTCAGAAACCTTGAGCCGCAGTCTTTGTTCTTTTACGGGGCTGGAATTGGGGGTGCGTCTCAAGAGGCCATCATGAGAAGGGTACTGAGTTCTTATTGGCCCGAGACCGACATCAGGGTGAAGAATGACCTCACAGCCGCGGCGCGCAGCACGATGCGGCCCGAAGGGATTGTCTGCATCATTGGCACGGGTTCCAACTCCTGCCACCATCGCGATCACGAGGTGGTGGCACGAAGGGGGGGGCATGGCTATCTCTTTGGAGATGAAGGCTCGGGTATGGATTTGGGGAGGCATCTGGTTATGGGATTGTTGCAGGAGGCATTTCCGCCGGTGATTCAGCGATTTGTAGAATCTCAGGAAGGGCTCTCTGTGTATGAATTGAAACTGGCGATTTTGCGGGATACGCAGCCCAATGTGAGGATGGCACGGCTGGCCAAACACCTCGGAGAGTTGCTCCACCACGAATCGATCCGGGAGATGATTCTGGGAAGATTTAGTGCTTTTCTGGAAACCACGGTGTGTATGTATCCGGGATTTGACGCCCTCCATGTGGATGTAATGGGGTCCATTGGCTGGCACTTTCAGGACTTGTTCCGAGAGGCTGCCGAGGAGCGGTCGGTACAGGTTGGGCGGTTTTTGAAGGATCCGATCAATGATCTGGTTACCTTCCATCAGCACCTCTTAACCGCACAGCAAGATCAATAGCGGGAATTATCTTGGATTCTTCCCTAAGGATTCATAAAAACCTATAACTTCAGCCCTCCAACCCAAATTCGCCTCACAAATTCTCCAGCATGAGTCAAAGTCCAGTCAGAGGCCCACAGCGTATCATCCAAATGGTGGAATCCTGGGAAAAAAACGGGAGCCGCTACTATTTTAGGTGTGCAGATAAGGTTTTGGAAGTCTCCTTGTACAGTAGCAATATTTTTCGGTTTCGATATAGTCCCGATGGAAGGTTTGAGGATGATTTCTCCTATGCCATTGTCAATGAGGAGCCGCCAGAAATCCCTGATTTTCAATTTGCCCTGACCGAAACAGGAGACAAGTACCTGGTCGGCACAGATGAGCTCATCGTTGAAATCAGCAGCACTCTCCACATCAGCATTCGAGACCGAAAGGGCAACATGATCTGTGAAGATGAGACGGGATATGCCGCCTACGATCATCAGGAGTTTGGGGGCTATGTGGTCCATTGTGCTAAAAAAATTCAGGAGCAAGAAGAATTCTACGGATTGGGTGATAAGCCTTGCCGCTCTTTTTTGAGAGGCCTCCGATTTGAGCTATGGGGCTCGGATACCTACGGATTTGAGCGAAACTCAGATCCACTCTACAAAAACATTCCCTTCTACTATGGCCTTCATCACGGGCAGGCCTACGGTATTTTCTTTGATAATCCTTTTCGGTCTTGGTTTGATTTTGGTCACGAGCGTAGCGATGTATGCCGATTTTGGGCCGAAGGCGGGGAAATGAACTATTACTTCATCTATGGCCCCGAGCTCACCCGCGTGGCAGAATCATACACGACTCTCACTGGCAAACCCGATTTGCCACCCCTGTGGGCCCTGGGGTATCAACAGTCGAAATGGAGCTATTTTCCAGAGCAAAAGGTAAAAGATATTGCCAAAGGGTTTCGGGATCGACACATTCCCTGTGATGTGATCCATCTCGATATCGACTACATGGATGGCTTCAAGTGTTTTACCTGGGACAAAGACCGCTTTCCAGACCCAAGAAGGATGATTGCCGAACTCGAAGCCGACGGCTTCAAAACGGTCGTGATCCTTGATCCCGGCCTCAAAATCGATAAATCCTATCCTCTTTATATTGAAGGGGTTGAAAAACGAATGTTTTGTCGCCGTGCTGATGGGCCCCTGATGAAAGGGAAGGTATGGCCAGGGGAGTGCCATTTCCCTGATTTCACCAGCCCTCGTGTGCGAGCATGGTGGTCGGGCCTATTCACCGAGTTTATGAAATCGGGCATTCATGGCATCTGGAATGACATGAATGAGCCTGCGGTGCTGGAAGTGGGCACATTTCCCAATGATACCCGGCACGAATATGATGGCAGCCCGGTGAGCCATCGCAAGGCCCACAATGTCTATGGCATGCAAATGGCCCGTGCTACGTATCACGGCGTCAAGGAGGCTGGTTTTCCCCGAAGGCCTTTTCTCCTCACCCGGTCTGGCTACGCGGGCGTGCAGCGCTATGCCGCCGTGTGGACGGGTGACAACCTCGCCACCTGGGACCACCTCTGGATCGCCAATATCCAATGCCAGCGGCTGAGTGTCTCTGGGATGTCCTTCGCAGGTTCTGATGTTGGGGGATTTATCGGTGAGTGCAACCCTGAGTTGATGGTGAGATGGATGCAATTAGGCGCCTTTCACCCCTTGTTCCGCACACATTCTTCCCGCGACTATGGAAATCGCGAGCCATGGTCCTACGGCGAGCCCTATACCTCTGCGATTCGCATCGCGATTGAAACCCGATATCGCTTTCTTCCCTACCTCTACACTGCGTTTTGGCGCTATCATTTTGTTGGTACGCCCATTATGCGCCCCCTTTGCTTCCTGGATCAGCAGGACCTGGAAACCCACCGGCGTATGGAAGAATTTGGGGTAGGAGAGAATATCGTCGTTTGTCCCATATCAGAACCAGGAAGCCCCGGCCGCAATATGTACCTCCCCGCAGGGGGTTGGTATAATTACTGGACAGATGAGCAGGTGGAAGGAGGGCAAGAGTTTTTTTCGAAACATTCGCTGATCAATTGGCCTATTTATATGAAGGCCGGATCAGTGATTCCTCATTATCCGGTGATCCAAAGCACCGAAGAGCTAGACCTTGAGTCGCTAGATCTTCATGTGTACACAGGGGCAGGTCCCTGCACCAGCGAATTATATGAAGATGCCGGAGAATATCTCGATTATCAGCAGGGTAGCTTTTGTCACAGGACATTTACTGTAGCAAAGGATGAGAAGGGTTTCTCTCTGGAGCATCGACAGCAGGGTCGCTACAATGTATCCTACACCAGTTTCCGGATCCTTATACATGGTCTTGGCTTCACCCCGGGCGAAATGCAGCTCGATGGAAAGGTGACCTCTGGATATCAGACGGAAGTAGAGGGGAGAAGCGTGTGGGTAGTGATGGCCGATGAGCAGTTCTCTACCCTCCAGATTTCGGTGTCACATGCGGAAAAAAAGCCTCGAAAAGGTATCGTTTGATCTAGTGAAACGACCCGTAGCGAAAAACAGAGCATCTTGCTGCCACGATACCTGGTTTGGAAATCCGATTTTTGCTTTTAGCATTCGCGTCCAGACCCGATAAAGGTGATAGGCAGATGATTTGTTTTTATTTATGAGACTACCAAACTACTTACTTATGTTCTTAAAAATGACCAAGGCCCGACTACTGCTTGTGGGAATGTTTTTGCTTGCCGGGCAAGCACTTAGCGGACAAATTCTCAACATTACCCCCGCTTTTCCTACGGTGGATGATACCGTGACCATTGTCTATGATGCCACCCTCGGAAATGGAGCGCTTGTCGGCGTAACGCCTGTATATGCTCACGCTGGCGTCATTACCGATCAGAGTGCCTCCCCTACCGATTGGAAATATGTGCAGGGAGCCTGGGGCACGGCAGACGCCAAGGTGCTGATGCAAGACCTCGGCAACAACAAGCACCAAATCAAGTACCATATCCGTAGCTTTTATGGCGTACCGCAGGGCGTGACCGTGCTGCAACTTGCCTTTGTTTTTCGCGACGCAGGGGGGAATACCGTTGGTAGATCTGCCAACGGTGCAGACATTTACTATGATGTGTTTGCCGGGGGGCAGTTAAATGTATCTTTTCTGGCCCCAATTGGCGTGCAACTTGTCCAGGCAGGCGCCACAGTAGCCATCTCTGCTCAAGCCTCTGATTCTGCTACCATGACCTTGCTGGCCAACGGGACCCAACTGACACAGACTCAGGGCACTTCCCTTAGCTATAACTTCATGCCAGCCTCTGGTGATTATCTCATCGAGCTGATTGCCAACAATGGCGTGAGTGAAGACCGCGATACGCTCAAGGTCTATACCCGACCCGATGTTGTGGTCATGGACCCGCCTTCCCTCACGGAGCCTGGGCTCAATTATCTCAACGACTCGACCGTGCGCCTGGCTTTGCTCGCCCCAGAAAAGCAATACGTGTATGCCTTGGGCGATTTCAACAATTGGGAACCGACTGGAACCGCCTTCATGAATCGCACTGCGGATGGCCGGCTCTACTGGATCGACATCACCGGCCTCACCCCAGGTCAGGAATATGGATACCAATATTTCATCGATGGAACCCTCAAAGTGGCGGATCCTTATGCGGAGAAAATTCTGGACCCCAACAACGACCAGTGGATTCCTGCTTCTACCTATCCAAACCTCAAGCCTTATCCTGCTGGCAAAACCACCGGTATCGTGTCGGTATTGCAGCCCGCTGCCCCTCAATACCAATGGCAGACAACCAACTGGCAACGTCCTGAGCCAGAGGAGTTGGTGATTTATGAGCTGCTTGTGCGCGACTTCTCAGCGGCACGCACCTTTCAGGTAGTGCTAGACTCCCTGGATTATCTGGCAAATATGGGCATCACGGCCATCGAGCTGATGCCGATTATGGAGTTTGAAGGAAATGAAAGCTGGGGCTACAACCCCATGCACTACTTCGCGGTGGACAAATACTATGGCACCGGCGACGACCTCAAAGCCTTGATTGATGCCTGCCATGAGCGCGGCATGGCTGTGATTCTCGACATGGTGCTCAACCATGCCTTTGGTCAATGTCCGCTTGTGCAGATGTACTGGGACGGAAACAGACCTGCGGCCAATAGTCCCTGGTTTAACCAAGATGCGACTCACCCCTTCAACGTCGGATTCGATTTTAATCACGAAAGCCCCGACACCAAATATTTTTCAGACCGCGTGCTGAAGTATTGGGTAGAGGAATATCGCTTCGACGGCTTCCGTATGGACCTTTCCAAAGGGTTTACCCAAACCAATAACCCCAACGACGTAGGCGCATGGTCTAATTATGATGCCTCTCGCATTGCCTTGCTCGACAGAATGTACAATGAACTGAAGGCCGTGGATCCTGAGGTGTACTTCATCCTGGAGCATTTTGCCAATAACACAGAGGAAAAAGAACTCTCCGACAAAGGCATGATGCTTTGGGGCAATATTGTGCACAATTACAATGAGGCCACGATGGGATACCTCCCAGGCTCCAACTTCGATTGGATCTCCTATCAGAAGCGTGGTTGGGCAGATCCTCATGTGGTGGGCTACATGGAAAGCCATGATGAGGAGCGCCTGATGTACAAAAACCTCCAGTTTGGAAATGCAAGCGGTGGCTACAGCACCAAAAACCTCAACACCGCTCTGGCCAGAATGGAAGAAGCCGTGGCATTTTTCCTCACCGTGCCTGGTCCCAAAATGATGTGGCAGTTTGGAGAAATGGGCTACGACTATTCTATTGACTTCAATGGTCGTGTAGGCAACAAGCCCGTGCGTTGGGATTACCTCGAAAATCCGAATCGCCTGAAGCTTTACAAGGTATATTCAGCCGTTGGGCAGCTTCGCCTGTCTTCTCCGGCCTTTACTACCACCACTTACAATCTTGATGTGGCAGGAGCCATCAAGCGTATCTGGCTGAGCCACAGCGATATGAATGTGGTCGTGATTGGGAATTTTGACGTGGTGAACCAGAATGGCAGCGCTAGTTTCCAGTCCACCGGATGGTGGTATGATTTCTTCTCTGGCGATAGCCTCAATGTCACTGATGTGAACATGAGCATGCCTTTCGGTCCGGGTGAATTTCATATCTACACCAGCCGCAGGCTCACAAAGCCTGATGTGACCCTGAGCACGTTTGAGTTGCTGGAGAGAAACCCCTTCAGCCTATCTGTATCGCCGAATCCAGCGCAAGACCGAGCAGAAGTATCCTTTACCCTTCCGGTGAGCGAAGAGGTGCAGATACAGGTGCTTGACCTGCAAGGTCGTGTGATCCACAAAGAATCTCTAGGACGTCTGATCGCCGGAGACCAGCGCTGGAGCTACCAGATTGGCGAGCAAGCCGCAGGCCTTTACCTGATACAGGTGCAGGCAGGTGCACAGCGCGAAACCATCCGCCTGATGGTGGAGTAGGGGAGGTTGAGGTTCTCTATTCAAGGAAAATAGCCCCCGGTAGGATGATTCCTGCCGGGGGCTATTTTCATGTGGGCAAGGTCAAACCTGGCAGAGAACATGAAGACCAAAAAATTATGTTACCATTCCTCTCAATGCTAGGATTTGTCTCTGTATCAGGCTTATTATTGAGGGAAAACATATTTTTCTCCTCTGGTTGTTAAGGTATTTCAGATGAAAACAATCCAATCTTTTTGGTCCTGCGCTTCGTGCTTGGGAGTCGGGGCTTTTATTCTGCTGCTTTCTGGCTGCAAAGGCGACACACCCGGCCCGGGCGACTATTTCCTTAGTTTCAAGGCAAATGGGGAAAAAGTCACGTTCACGGAAAATGTATTCGCCACTCCGTCTCAGAGTGGAGGGATACATGTGATGCTGGTAACTGGCACCAATCAAACCATCCAGAATGCCAATCTCCAACTCTATTCTGATCGCCCTATTACTGATAGTCTTTACACCGAAGGAGGGATCTCTGGAATGATTCCGTATGGCGCGCTGATGGGCTATGCCCCTGAGGCTGGTCAATTATTTATCTCCGCTGGAGGACAGGTCCGCATTACTGTGGAAGAGGTAAACGATGAATTTGCGCGGGGCACCTTTACAGCTACTCTCAAGGAGAGCGGATTTCCCGATATGATCATTACCGAAGGGGAATTTCTCGGAAAAATTAACAAATGATCTGCGCCTCCCTCAAAAAAAAGCGCCACTGGCCAGATCTCATGGCAAGTGGCGTTTTGATAAACAAATCTGAGCCCTCTTTGGCTGGACCAATTTGATCCAACAAGATGTCTATTTGATTTTAAAGGAATCAATAAAAGCATTTGCCGCCTCTGGGTTCCAATCTTCGACCGGTGCAATCACCACCAATTGATATTGAAGTTGACCTTTCAACACGACTGCATACTGCATGACACTGCCTACCTCTGGCGCGTCGATGGTCGCTTGGATCCCCTTCATCCCTTTCACTATCCAGGCCGACTGCCTCTTGACTGTTCCTCCAATGGTTTCCACAAAACTCTCCAATGAAACCTCATCGAGGTTGTCTGCTCCATCAAGTGATGTGGAGTGGAGGGTATAGGAAGCAAAGTAGATTTGCTCATCGACAGTAGTCGAGATTTTGTGGGTAATGGATTCTGGGGTATTGCTGGACTCCTCGGCAAAGGTGCCGGGAAAGGTGACAGACATGCGTCCCTCCTCACTTTTGTATTTGAATTTTTTGGCAGGAGGCGCCATTGACAGCACGAGGCCGCTGATTAGAAGGATCGAAAAGAAAGTAAATACTGATTTCATCTGGTAATTTTTACCCAATCTACTGGAATTTGAACAAGAAGAATAACGTCTTTTAAGAATTTTCTTTCGGAAAAAGGAAAGAGGAAGAAGCGCACAACTTTGTCTGATAAATTGTCTTGTTTTTCTCTAGTATGAGCCGCGAATTGCTTTCTTTGCAGCCCTTCTCCATTCGCTCAGGAACCCACCTATCTCGATGAATACATTTCCACCCACCGACTTTGAAACCCTTGATCCGCAGGATTGGGAAACCATGCGCGCCTTGATGCACCAAATGGTGGACGACGCGGTTGGCTACCTCGCCAATGTGCGCGACCGCGAGATCTGGCAGCAGATGCCGCCTGAGGTTATGGCCTCGTTTACCGGGCCCGTGCCTACGCAGCCCAGCAGCGCAGAAAGCGTCTATGAAGAGTTGCAATCCACTGTGTTGCCCTACAACATGGGCAATGTCCACCCGCGATTTTGGGCCTGGTACATGGGCAACGGCACGATTTCCGGCGTGATGGGCGACTTCTGGGCTTCGGTGATGAATCCCAACGTGGGGGGCGGAAATCACGCAGGCATTGAGGTAGAGCGGCAGGTGCTCAATTGGATGAAGGAAATCATGGGATTTCCGGCATCGGCGAGTGGCTTGCTCGTGAGCGGCGGCTCCATGGCCAATTTTTCTGCGCTCACCGTAGCCAGAAATGTGAAAGCCGGATACGACATTCGCCAGGAAGGAATCAGGCCGGAGATCGCCGGGAAGATGATCGCCTACGCTTCGGGGGAAGTGCACAGTTGCAATCAAAAAGCGCTGGAGCTGCTTGGCCTTGGGGCCAACAGCCTGCATAAAATCCGCGTGAATCCCGATTACACCATCAACCTTGAGGCGCTTGCCAATCAGATCCAGGAGGATCGGGCCAAAGGCCTGCTGCCTTTTTGCGTGATCGGGACCTCTGGCACCGTCAATACTGGCGCGATCGACGATCTGCCCGCTCTCGCAGATCTCTGCGAAGCAGAAAACCTGTGGTTTCACGTGGATGGAGCCATTGGCGCAGTGGCCGTGCTCGCGCCCAATGCCAAAGCCTCGCTTGCCGGCATCGAACGCGCCGATTCCATTGCCATGGACCTGCACAAATGGCTCCACATGCCCTTTGAGGCGGGTTGCGTGCTGATCAAAGATGCCTCAGCACACAAAAACGCTTTTTCACTCATTCCCGAATACCTCGCCAAAAACACCCGTGGCGTAGCCTCCGGCGAAAACTGGCCCAGTGAATATGGCCTCCAACTCAGCCGCAGGTTTCGTGCTCTCAAGATCTGGATGTCGCTCAAAGAGCATGGCACCGAAAAATTTGGCCGAATGATCGCCCGCAATATCGAGCAGGCGCAGTACCTCGGTCGCCTCATCGCGATGGAGCCCACCCTCGAATTGCTCGCTCCCATCGGCCTCGACATTGTCTGCTTCCGCTACAACCCCGGCGGCATGGACCTCGCCGCACTCAACGCGCTCAACAAAGAAATCAAGCTACAGCTCGAAGAGCAGGCCATCGCCGTGCCCGGCTACACCACGCTGGCTGATGCCTATTGCATCCGCATCGCCATCGCCAACCACCGCTCCACCACAGAGGACTTTGATGTGTTCCTCGAAGAGCTTCTGAGACTGGGGAAATTGTTGAATGGGTGAATGAAGAAAGAAATCACCACATAGGCACAGAGACCACAGAGGAAACACTAAGCCTCCGTGCACCTTCATGCCCTTACTTTCTTAGTGGTGAAAAAGGAGCAGGAGAGAAATTGTTGAATGGTTGAGTTGGTGAATGACTGAATTCGCCCTATTCCCTATACCTCTATATCTATACCTCTATACCTCTATACCTCTATACCTCATACCTCCATACCTCCCAAACACCCTTCCCACACCCCGCCTCAATACTCCACCTTATCCGCGCGGTTGTTCCATTCCTCAAAGGGCTTGATTGACTCGGCTTCGCAACCACAGGTCATCGGGATGCTGCGCTGGGCCACTGGCAGGGCAAGTTCCTGATAGATAAAATCATCGTCGAAGCCGGCGGCGGAGGCAGTTTCTTTATTGGCTGCAAAAAATACCTGGTCTGGCCGCGCCCAGTAAATCGCGCCGAGGCACATCGGGCAAGGCTCACAACTTGTGAACAGGGTGCATCCATGCAGCTGAAAGCTGCCCAGCTTGGCACAAGCATCTCGGATAGCCATCACCTCGGCGTGAGCCGTGGGGTCGTTGTTGGCAGTGACACGATTCACCCCCCGACCTACGATTTGCCCGTCTTTGACGACAATCGCTCCGAAAGGGCCGCCTCCATTTCGTACATTATCTATGGCCAGACGTATGGCTTCGGTGAGAAATGACGTTGTCTCTTCAGTCATCTGGAATATCTTCGTTGCT
>JANQTF010000387.1 GCA_030731845.1 Bacteroidia bacterium
CGAAATGGAGGTAGTATTTCTGCCAATGAACTCATAGACAATATCCGAAAACCAAATCTTGTTGTGAACAAAGTCATATTCCCAACTGCCAATTCTTCCTATTCGCTGAGTATTGGTCAGTTTGGCTCGGCTTTCAAAAATGTCTTGTATCGCATTTACCCGCTCGGTAATATCCTGGATCGCTCCGTGCATCGCAACGAGCTGTCCCTCCCGAAGCTCTGTTTCAAATAAATAAGAATAGTATTTTCCGGTCTTGCCAGGCTCAAGAATCTCAATTTCCCCTTCTGCCCGGGACAGGCTGGGTTCAGAAATCAAGCTATGCCATTTTCTTCTTAAGGCAAACATTCCCTCATTGTCAATGGGAAGTTCTGTAAGCTTGTTAAACCCTTTTTGAGTACTTGTCAGGCTACGAAACATGTCTCGAAACGTAGCTGAAAACAACCACTCACCTGATTCGATATGATAGACGAAACTGCCAAGCTTCCCGATTTGTTGCGCCTTTTGTAGGGCAAGTTCCGACCGACGAGTTCTTTCAGAAGCTTCTTGTCGGGAGAAAAAACTACCAATGGCTAGGCCAAGGCTTTGGAGAGAAGATATTTCTGAGATATCCCAAATCCGATTACGTTGGCAATCATCCAACCCAATAAATCCCCAAAAGCGATCGCCAACCAGTACTGGTGCCACCAAAACAGAGGCTATTTCCTGGGCCAAAAGCAGCGGTTGCTCGGATTCGGGCAGATCACCTACTGGTCCGTGGATACAATCTCCTTTTGCAAGAACCGATTCCCAGCGCTCAAACCCCAAATCTTCAAAAGAGCCTACTTCCAGGTCAGGATTTTCGATTTGCTCTGAAACAGCATTCTTTACCAGCTCATATTTTTGTCCAGAGAAAATCTTGCCGTTTTGATCGGGATAATTTTGGAATAAATAGACCCTATCTGCATCAAAAAGAGTCAAGATCTGGCGGAAGGTTTTCAGAATAATTTCATTCACCTCACCGTGTCCTACCAAAGACAAAGAAATTTCTGTAATTCCCTGAAGCAGTTCCAACTGCCTGATTCTGCTATGAATGGAAATTTTTTCGCGGTCCAGATCAAAAATCCATAACTGAATAGCAGGATTTCCCTCAAATAATATGGGCATTCCGGAGAAGACAACCCTTTTCTCCATACCCGAAGGGAGGATGATTTTCTGCTTGCGAGGCTCAAATGAAGCACCGGTCATGAGAACAGCCTTCATTCGCTCAAACAGCTCTGGCTTATCTTCATCAGGAATGAAGGAAAACACGTCTGCACCGATCAGCAAGCCTTTATCTTCAAGCCCGGTGAGTTGTATCGCTGTTTGATTGGCATAGACAATTTTTCCTTGGCAATGAACGAGGACTGCCATGGGGAAATCTTCGAACTCTTTATCAGTATTGCCACCTGAGGAACCCTCGAATTGGTTCACGAGTTGGAGAAACATCGCCAACTCAGACCGATCATTTTTCAATAAATTTAGATATGAGCCATGATCAGCGAGATCCAGCAAGGAAATTCTTCGGGCAATCCACTCCTCAATCCCTGAATGGGATGAAATCATATCTTGGAAAAAGGAACCGGTCAATGGCATGCTGAGAAGATAATGGTATCGCCTGCTAAATATCTGTGATATTTTTATGGCTTCTGTATTTCACTTCGTGAACGGTTAAAATTCACTGATAATAGAGATAATAGTTGGACTAACCCACTGGTACTGATCAAGAGGATTCCATCAAGGAATTAGGAAAGAAGCATGAATATCAGTGAATGACGAGACAAAAAATTCAATTCCCGTAAGAAAAACAATAGCTATCAGTGGATTCTTGCTCAAAAGGGGCTATGGTGCAAAATGGGGCCGATTTATCAAGCCTCACCAGAATGACCTACAAAAAAAATCCCCGGTGAGACCGGGGACCGATGTAAAGGACTACTACTACTCGCGAGATGCAGGAGAAGGACTCGAACCTTCATTTGAGGTGGTTAGGCTCCCTCCAACTAGTGGAGGGAGCTTTATCCCAAACCCTCGCCCCCGAGACATAAGGGTGTGGCTTCCATTTCACCATCCTGCATTATATTTCCTTTCGGAAAAGAAGAACTTCTTTGTTTCTGATGTAAATATATGGACTATATCGAGAAAATCCAGAGAATAATTTGGAATTATTTAAAAATAAGGGTCAAATAATGCCAATTATCACGAATTAATGCCCAAAATCTAAATTCTTGCCATAAAACCATCAGGCCCCCAAAAAAAAGTACCCCGACATTGCTGCCGGGGACCGATAAAAAGGACTACTACTACTACTCGCGAGCTACAGGAGAAGGACTCGAACCTTCTATGTCAGTTTCCTCAAAAAAGACTGAAACCAACTCCCAAACGAATCTTATCAAGAGAGTGACTAAGATTCCTGTAGAATAAAGATCTGAGACGCACTTGTCTCACTTGCTTGAACCAAAGGTAAGAGGCTAAAATTTCAAAAGCAAATTTCACAAAGAAAAAATTGATTTATTTTGATTTTCATATCCAGGGTATTCTTTTCTTAACAATTGCGTAATCCAGAAAGGAATCCCTGTCTCTTGCCTTTAAATCAATGACCAAATTTAATCAACCGCCAATTAATACGAAGCAATCGCGCGGCTTGTTACAAATTTTCTTCAGAAACATTGTCACTCTTCACATTTTCAAGCAGAACATCGACTTTTCGGTTCAATTCTAGCACAGCACGATTGAGATCGTCGTTGTTGTCTCTGACCATCTCCTCCACAAAAATGGCGTTCACGATTGATAAGCCAAATAATCCACCTGTTGTGACAATCACCATGAAGTATAGCTTTATTGCGTACGTCAATGGTGCTACAACGTTACCCGTTTGGATGATCCTTTCCGGTATTTCATTCCACCCTTCTATGGTAAAGACTTGAAATATGTAATAAAAAGCCTTAATAGGGTCACCGAACAGCTCAGGCTCTAATCGATGAAACAAGCGGCAGCTCACCAAAGCAATTACAAAACAATAGACAGTGAAGGCAAGGAGCACAAAGACCGAAGCCTTAAAGGCACGCCTCACCCCGGCAATCAGCTCCTGTATATTGGGTACAAACCTCAAAAACTTAAAGAACCTGGCCACGCGTACTGTTCTTAACAGAAAAAACAATGCCAGATCCGACCAATCACCCTTGATGAGAACCAATACTGTGGGTACACTGATCACTACAAGAGCAAAGTCAAACTTGTTCCAACCACGAGAGATGTATCGCTTCCAGCCCAGAAGTTGAATCTTAATCATCGCCTCTATTCCAAAATAGATCAGGAAGAGCAGATCAATGAGCTCAAACCAAAGCGAGTAGGCATCGAGAGAAGGAAAGGAAAGCAAAAACAGGATGAACGCATTGAGTGCGATTAGAATCAAGACATATCTGTCCTCTACAAAATATTTACGCCAGGTTTTCTCCATATTAGAAAAACGTTATCAGGCCCCGAGCGATGCTCTGCTGAGCTCGCAATATCGGAACTTCCAATTTCCCTTCCTTCCCAGGATCTTGCTTTCTGCGAAAATGATGTAAGCATTATTGGAATCCATGATGGTAATCCACTAATTATCAGAGGATTTTGTGGCCTCTCATGATTACAGCTCATTTTCCACGCAATCGGTCAAATCTACTGCCTGTCAAATAATTCCAACAGTTGATGCGGAACCCTCTTGAATCGGAAAGATTTTTGCAGTGCTTTGATTCAGAACCCTCACCTACTCTCGATGCGCAGGCTTAAGATTCATACATTTCTTGCACTTCTCATCGCTGCCACCACCTCAAGCCTTTGCCTGGGGCAGATGGTAGGGGAAGCTGACTCGCAGTTTGGTCAAGCTGGCCAATTATCGCTGGCTAAAGTAGATCAAACACAGATTCCCCTACTACTCAATCCTTTGTCCGATGGAAGCTTCTTTACTACCCAAACCCTCAGCGATGAATCTATAGCGTTTGTTGAGGTGAGGAAATTCCTCAAAGAAGGCCAGGAAGATCCTACATTCGCCACCAACGGCGTGCGAAAAATCATGCTTGAGGGGGCCGTGCAGCAAGTAGTCGTGGCAAAAGATAGCAGCATCTATCTCTGTGGGTTCGTGCAGCGGGGCCGTGAGCGCGACATCTGGGTCATGAGGCTCAAGCCCGATGGAAAAACTGACCCTTCGTTTGGAACACAAGGGGTGCTCACCCATTCTGTAGCCGAGCAGGACGTTGCTGAGTGCCTTCAAATCCTTCCTGATAAAGACCTTCTTATTGCAGGAACCTCATATTCCCCCGACCAACTGGACCGGGATATATTTGTCATGAAGGTAAATCAGGATGGTCGCGTTGACTTTTCTTATGGTCGGCGAGGGATTGCGATTCTTGATTTCTCCAAAGACGACCGCGTCAAATCCATTCAGGTCAGACATGATGGCCGATTGGTGATTGCGGGCAATTCCCGTCCCGACAGGCTCTCGCGCTTCATGGTTGCAAGGCTTCTGCCAAATGGCATGAAGGATCCTGCTTTTGGCCACGATGGCAGCGTGATTCTCCCCATCGGCATAGATCAGTCCTATCTCGAAGCCATGATCTTGCTGGAGGATGAACGAATCATGTTGGGGGGAAATGCAAAGATGAGGGAGCAGGACCAGGGATTTGACCTGGTGGTGACCCGTTTGCTTCCTGAAGGTCAGTGGGACCCCTCTTATGGCCAACATGGAACCTATATATGCGATCTGCATGGGGCAGACTATTTTGGTGGCATGAGATTACAACAGGACCAAATGCTGGTAGTAGCGGGCATGTCGGGCATGGAAGCTACGGTACTCAGGCTGAGGGAAGACGGGAGCCTTGACCCTACCTTTGGTCGGGCTGGAAAAAGTGTTCACGCGAGTAATTCGAGAATGAAATCGGCCACCATTTCCCTCACAGCAGAAGAAAATATCCTGATCGGACTTGCAACCAACGATGGCGTTCACATCAAGTCCCTCTTTGGCAACCCAAGATTATACGGATTAGATGAAATTCTGGGATTTAACTGGCAGGTAGGCGAACAAGCCAATCTTGCCTATTCTGGCCTTTCCTTCGCCGACGGGATCCAGGTTGATGCCTGGGTTGGAGGGCCAATTATACCTACCGAAGCGCGCATTGCCGTGAGTGGAATCAAGAGCACCGAGCCGGTTCCCCGGCATGTTCGCTTTTATGCACACCTTTCTCTTGACTCGCAGCGTCGATACACCTTTGTGTGGGACTCCGAAGGCCATGCTCACTGGTATTGGAATGGAAGCTTCCGCAATAGCTGGGATGCATTAAAGGAATAAGGTAGAGGTTCCCTCTTTTCTTCTGTATCTGTCTTTGTCTGATCCGATTCTCTCCTAAAAAAGGAGCAGTCGCGGGATGAACCCTCCATGAAGTTAGGGGTATATGGAAACAGAAATCGTCTGATTCTGCCGGAGTTTCTTATATTCGGCTTCGAATTTCAACTCTGGAATCTACCGTACATCCTCGTATTCAAGACAACATGGATTTTAAACGCTTAAATAATCTGACCGGCTGGGCAGTATTTGCCATTGCGATGGTCTCTTATTTGATGACCATGGCCCCCACAGCCAGTTTTTGGGACTGTGGCGAGTTCATTGCCTGCGCCAACGAATTAGAAGTACCTCACCCTCCTGGGGCCCCCTTCTTTCTTCTGCTAGGCAGAATTTTCGCCATGTTTGCCTTTGATGTAGAGCAGATCGCATACATGCTCAACCTCTTGAGTGGACTCTCTAGTGCTTTCACAGTTCTGTTCACGTTTTGGATTACGACTCACCTGGCGGCCAAACTGGTAGGCCCAAGAGGCACCAAATTTAGCAACGCCGAGACCATCGCCATTCTGGCTTCGGGTGTGGTAGCTGGCCTGGCCAATGCCTATGCCGATTCCTTTTGGTTTAATGCCGTGGAAGCAGAGGTGTATGCCATGTCTTCCTTCTTCACCGCAGTAGTGGTTTGGGTCATGTTTAAATGGGAAGAGCGCGCCGACGAGCCGGGTAATCTCCGTTACCTCATCCTGATCGCCTACATCATGGGGCTTTCTATCGGGGTTCACTTGCTCAACCTGTTGACCATTCCTGCCCTCGCATTTATCTATTATTTCCGCAAATACGACTTCAGCTGGAAGGGATTCTTTATCACTGGAGGGATCTCCGTGGGAATTTTGGGTATCATCCAAACTGGAATCATTCTCAACACGTTTGACCTTGCCTGGGCATTTGAGCGCTTCTTCACGGATGTGCAAAGCACAAGTGGAAAAGATATCTCTGGTCTTGGACTCCCCATCGGTAGTGGTGTCGTGATCTTCTTCACGCTACTCTTTGGTGCAATGGCCTATGCCATCTACTGGTCTCAAAAGACTGCCCGCGTGAGCCTCAATACCGCGCTGATCAGCACCCTGGTGATCTATATTGGATTCTCGTCTTACCTCATGATTCCGATTCGCTCACAAGCCAATCCGCCCATCGACGAAAACAACCCAGAGAATACACAGTCCTTCCTCAGCTACATGAAGCGGGAGCAATACGGCAGCCGTCCTTTGCTCAAAGGTCCTTTGTATAACGCTCGTCCCACTGATCTCGAAGAGGCAGGCAATGAATACATGCTTGCAGAAGACGGACAGACCTATATAGAACTTGGTGTGAAGCGCCAATATAAGTATGCCGAGAAAGACATGAAGTTTTTCCCGCGCATGTATGACAACACCCGTCCCCTCAGCTGGGACCCTCGTCAAGGACCCTACACCTATGCCAATTTTGTGCAAAGGACTGGCGCTGCCGATGATCCCTATGACGATAAGCCGACCAACGGCGAAGACATGGCCTACTTCTTTAAATACCAGATCGGCCACATGTACATGCGCTACTTCTTGTGGAACTTTGTAGGGAAAGAGGGTGATTTTCAGGATGCAGGCTGGGAAAGCGGCTTCGATGTTTCCAAGCAAGCCAAGATGCCAGATTTTATTAAAAACCATCCGGCCAAAAATCATTTCTTTTTCCTCCCTCTTCTCCTTGGCATGTTGGGCCTCGCCTGGCAAAGCACCAAGCGCGGGGATGATGCCATCGTGGTGGGACTTTTGTTTTTCTTCACAGGTCTGGCCATCATCATTTATCTGAATCAATATCCGAATCAGCCGCGCGAGCGTGACTATTCTTTCGCGGGCTCCTTCCAGACATTTGCCATCTGGATTGGCCTGAGTGTGATGGCGATCTATCAAATGGCGGAAAAATACCTCAAAGGATCGACCGCTTATGTGGCTGCTGCTATAGGACTCCTCGCGCCGATGCTCATGGCAGTTCAAGGCTGGGATGACCACTCTCGTGCAGGTCGCTATGTAGCGCCAGATTCCGCCTACAACCTCCTCAATTCGCTGGAAAAGAATGCCGTTCTCTTCACAAATGGGGACAACGACACCTTCCCACTCTGGTACTTGCAGGAAGTAGAAGGGGTCCGGACCGATGTGCGGGTGCTCTGTTTGTCCTATGTGAACACTGATTGGTATATCGATCAGATGTATATGGACATGAATGAGTCCCCTACCCTGCCTCTGACCATTCCCCGAAAAGACTATGTAGGCCAGGGAAATCAATCTAAAGGATATGGCGCCCAGACACAGATCAAGAAAACCCTGACCGTGTCCACGCAGAAACTCCTTGACCAGGGCATTATCTCGGAAGAAGAACTTCCTTTTGTGGAGAGCCCCATGACCTGGACACTCAACACGAGAGGCCCCAAAACCAGCCGCTACCTGGAGTTGAAAGATGAGTTGATCCTGAATTTGCTGGAGAATGTATCGAAGAATGACTGGACTCGTCCTGTGTATTTTGCCAATACTGTGGCGCCAAGCTCTTTCTTGGGCCTCGACAGCTACCTGCGTCAGGAAGGCCTTGCGTATCGCATTCTGCCTGTCAAGAAGCCACGCATCTCCGATCAGTATGACAGCTTCTCTGGCAACATTGATCAGGGCAGAATGTATGAGCACCTCGTGAATACCTTCAAGTTCCGCAACTTGAATGTAGGGGGGCAGTATTATGACGAGAACATCTACCGGATGCTCGCCAATTACCACAACACCTACTACCGCCTCGGCACAGATTTCCTGCGCGACATTGACAAGCTCAAAGCTACCAATGCACAGCTCGCCGCTGTAGGCACCGATAGCGCCAGAGCTGCAATTCAGCAAAATGAAGCCCTCATGCTGAGCAAGGCAGAAAAGGCCCGCACCGTGATGATGCACGCGGAAACCAGCTTCCCCATCGAAATGGCTACCCCAGATCCTTATCTGATGGCACGGTCCGGACTCGTATTCCAGCGACTTGCTGATTTCTTCAAAGGAAAAGATGAGACCGCCGCCGCTGAAATGAAGACACAGGCCGATCACTATTTCGACTACACCGAAAACCTCGTGATCGAAAGCCTCGCCTACTATGGCGATGCCAATACCAACTTCAATCAGACACGGGAATATAGCATTGCTATGTCCTTGCTTGGCAGCATCTACCAGCAGTTTGGCCTCACTGATAAGCTCCAGCGCATGCAGGAAGGTTCATCTCGGATCAATCCGCGCTTGCTGCAGACCCGCTAGTCTGGCCTGATCTTATTCAAAACAAGAGTCACTCCGACAATCGGGGTGACTCTTGTTTCGTTTTTAAGA
>JANQTF010000388.1:0-14245 GCA_030731845.1 Bacteroidia bacterium
AAAATCAGGCGGGAGAGCATCCCGTAGGACCTTGGGAGGTGGGCGGGGAGCTGATTGAGTAGGGCAGATGAGAGAAGTTATCTTCTCACATCTGTATTCGCCATGCCATTCAACACTACTTGCATTCTTCCTTGTAGAGCACCATGTATTCGCGGATGATGCTGAGTGCTTCGGGGCGGAGGTCTTTGGTGAGGGAAGCATTCTCAGCGACCTCTTTGTAGCGGGTCCAGACTGCACACCAATCGCTGTCGAAGCTGATCTGTGCTTTGCACAAGGCTAGCAACATCTGGGCTGTCTGGCTTTGTGGCAGTTCTGAGGCGGCACGCTCCAGATATGGGAGGGCATTGGCAGGGTGAAAGTAGTCTTCGATGAGCAAGAGATAGCCCAACACGAGCAGGTCATCGGACTTGAGTTTGCTCTCAGCGCTGAGCACTGCCACCTTTCGCTTCGCCTGAATCGTCGTTGCGAAAGCATCGAAGTTGGGCGTTCCGTTTTGGTCCCAGCCCAGGGCATTGACAAGCGCGGCTTTTTGGTCGATGGGTGTCTTTTTGCTCAGCAAAAACTTATTCATGTCATTGTCGAGCGTGTGGGTCATGCTTGCGCGCTTCACGAGCGGCACATCAAGGTATGCTTGGTGAAAATCGGTGGAGGTGACGGGAGAATCCTGCGGGCTCTCCATCCCGGCGGTGGCAATCAGGAGGAGAAAAACAAAAGACAAGAATCGCATATTGGTTTGGGGTTAAAAAGATGATGGAAACGAGATCAAAACTTGCAAATCTTATGGTGAATTCACAAGCAGGACGAAAATATTTCGCTTCAGGCATTCAGTACGCTGTGCATGGTGGATCTCTGCCCACAAGACGCATTCCATATCAATCATCCTGATTGGTATATTGGAAAATTTCCAAAAACCAATCAGGATGTCAGGTGTCCAAAGCGATCTGCGAACGCCTGGGCTTGGGAAAGAAAAAGCTGGACTTTTAGGGTAACGCAACGCTTCGTATTACAGAAGCAGGAGGATAACGATGAATCCGCCGATGATATCAATAACCCCGAGAATAATTCCGGCTGTTCCTTTGTTGCGCAACTTCACCGAATCAATGCAGTCTGGATTTGTATCTGCCAGTGTCACTGCTTTTGATCCTGCTGATATCGCAAGAATGCCAAAGATGATTCCAGCAAAAAAGAAGCCCACTATCCCAAAGAGAAGACTATTGCTGGCTTTTTTGATGAGCTGAGAGCATGCTTCTTGGCCTGGATTAAGGCCGTCCATTCTTTTGATGTGGCGCTTCAGCAAGCGTAGGGTATAACGCTCTTGAAAGCTCAGTTTCCTGGCTAACTTCTGCTCTACTTCATGTCTTTCCATTTCTGCGAGCTCAGAATTTTTGAGCGGGGCAAAAATGGGGAGCTCGCAATCCATGAAAGGATCGGCTACCTCTATGGAGGTGGATGGATGAATAAAGGGTCTATTTCCGGATACGCCTGTGAGGCAGCAGAGGCTGAAAATAGCAAACAACAGCATGGTACAATTGCGCAAATTCATAGGTTGATTGGTTAATTAAGTTGAAAAGTGTAAAAAATGGGTATTGTCAAAAAAGAGCTGAATGACAACGTTTTATGGAGCTCTGGTCTGCCTGATGACAAGCCAAAGTTTGGGTTTGCTTGCGCTAGATTGGGGTGACCTGTTGTTCAGTATTTTGGCTCGCAAGAGCTGTGCATTTGGTGCACAACCAGAGACATGCAGTCAAGAAAGCATACAGTAACTTTGTCAGGGGGTGTTTATCTCGAAAAATCAATCCCGCCGTTGGCCGAAAATTGTATCGTATCAGCTTCTGGCCACCAGGCTTGTGGATCAAATGATAGCTTAATCAGTTCTATGTTGGCATGTGGATTCTCTCGGGCCTGCCTTTCCCATTCAGGGATATTGTTTCGTGCCAGTCTTCCACCTGCAAATGAGGCCCAGGTCACCACCACGAGATAGTCTGTCCCCTCACTGAGTGTGTAGGTGGCCTGTTGTCCATTCAGAGAATACAGATCAGAGAGAAAGGCGTCCGCAGTTAGCGAACTGTCAATATGATAGGAAGCCGTATCGGCTAACTGTGCGATGAAGGGAGCGGCACTGGAATTGCAAATCCACGCTCCATCGGGGGAGTATGGGATATATCGGCCTTGCTTATCGAATATGAGAATATTTGGCATTCTCAGATTATTTCCATCCGACAATGTCTTTCCCCATTTTCGGAAAGAATAGGCATAGAGATGAGACGTTTCGATTCCTTGCTTTTGGAGAAATCTGACTAAATATGCCTCATCCCTTGGTTTGGGATTTTTCATCCCATAGACAGTCATGAGAACCCGTGAGCATCCTGTGAGACTAAGGCAGACAAGAAATATTGCCAGGAGTTTATGTTTCATGGTTCTGCTCAAGAATTAGGTTGATGCTTTGAAGAAAGTGCTTCTTTGGCTAATCCTAATATAGGGGCAAGTCGGAGAATTATCCAACTCATACCAGAAAAAAAGATGCGATTGAGAGGCGAAATTCAGGGCTCACGATTGGGCCTTATCTTGACCCATGAAGACGATGCCAGAAAGGAATATGTAGCTGTAGAAGGGGGATAGACGCGGGCGCAAGGCCCGCGTCTATTTTAGGTATATTTGCTCTTGCTACCGCACCTGCATTCGCTTCCAAAGTTGAAACAGCACCCAGCTACTCAGGGCTGCAATGCCAGTGAGGACGACAGCAGGCGTGGCATTGCCATAGATCCAATAGCCCATGGCAAAAAGCGTGGAGTAGATGGCCAGACATCCCACCAACATCGCGAGAATTTCGAGCGAGAGTTTGCCGGGGATACCAGTTTCTTTGACAGGGTCTTTGCGGTCCATGCCCATTTTCTTCAAGCCATCCCAGCCTTTCCCGGCGGGCTGTATCTTCTCGTAGAAATTTTTCAGGGTGCTGAAATCTGAGGGTTGTGTAAACAGCGTCACCAGGATCCAAGCAAGGGTGGTGATTCCTACACCACTCACGAGTGCCAGGGAGGAGTCGATGGGCTCGCCAAAAAGCATCGGGTGCAGCACGCTGAAATAAATGGCCAGCAAGAAGGAAACAGCCATGGCTGAGATTTCGCTCCAGGCATTGATTCGCCACCAAAACCAGCGCAAAATGAAGATCAGGCCGGTTCCAGCCCCGATTTGCAGCAAAATGCCGAAGGCCTGCAAAGCATTGGACAACACCAGCGCAAACAAAGCCGAAAAGACCATCAACCCCACGGTGCTGATTCTTCCTACTGCCACAAGTTGGGAGTCTGAGGCGTCTTTTTTCACAAAGCGCTGGTAAAAATCATTGACCACATAAGACGAACCCCAGTTGAGGTGAGTAGAAAGGGTGGACATCACCGCCGCGATGAGCGAAGCGAGGATGAGCCCAATGAGTCCGGGTGGCAGGAATCGCAGCATGGTGGGGTAGGCGAGGTCGTGGCCCAGTTTGCTCAGCTCAATGTTGGGATTGGCGAGGTGGAGGTACACGAGCTCCTCGGTTTTGAGCGGATCACGTCCACCTGCAGGATCAGAACCAGCGCTGAGCTCGGTCTGGAGGAAAGCCAAAGAGCGTATCTCCGGCGAGGAATAATGAGCACTGATGACCTCCGCAAGGCGATCATACTGAGCAGCTTTGGCCGGATCGTTGTTTGCCTGAGCCTGCTGTCGCCAGGTGAGAATGCCCTGTTTGAGGAACTCCATCTCGGGTTGCCCCACGTTTTGGAGCACCGTTTCGGCATCTTCATGCAAGGCAATTTGATTGTCGCCGGGCGCGATGGTCATGGGATAGATCACCATAGAAGCCAGGGCGATAAGAATCCAGGGCCATGGGCGCAGCGCGTAGTGCGTGGCGTTGAAAAGGAGGGTAGCGCCAATGGCGTTTTTTTCATTTTTGGCGGAGAGCATCCGCTGGGCGATGTAGCCACCGCCGCCGGGCTCTGCACCAGGATACCACACGCTCCACCACTGCACAGCGATGGGCAGGATCAGCAAAGTGAGCAAAGCATTCCAATCGCTGAAATCGGGGAGAATGCTGAGCTTATCCTGAATGCCGGGGTAGGAGAGGAGGGCATCGAGGCTTTGAATTTCGGGCATATTCACGATCACTACGGTGGCCCAAACCGAGCCGAGCATGGCCAGCCCAAACTGCACAAAATCGGTGATCAGTACGCCTCTGAGGCCACCAAGAGAGCTGTAGCCCACGGTCACAGCTCCCACGAGGGTGACAGTGACCCAGGCATCGAGGCCCAGGAGGGTAGATCCGATCTTGATCGCGGCGAGGCATACGGTGGCCATGATCATGATGTTGAAAAACACCCCCAGATAAATGGCACGAAAGCCACGCAGGAAAGCGGCCTCTTTGCCGCTGTATCGCAATTCGTAGAACTCGAGGTCGGTGACGACTTCGCTTCGGCGCCACAGCTTGGCATATACAAACACGGTGAGCATTCCGGTTAAGAGAAAGGCCCACCAGGCCCAGTTGCCAGCCACGCCGTTGGTGCGCACGATGTCCGTGACAAGGTTGGGGGTGTCAGCGGAGAAGGTCGTAGCGACCATGGAAATCCCGAGCAGCCACCAGGGCATGTTTCTTCCAGAGAGGAAAAATTCTGATGCGCTTGAGCCCGCCTTTCGGGCGACCATGATGCCGATGAGCAAAGACACCAGAAAAAATAATCCAATAATTGTCCAGTCCAGCCAAATTAATTCCATGAGTAGTAGCGTTATTTTGGAGTTCGTTTATGATCAAGTCAAGGGAAAAGGTACTTCGAATTTGGGAAACAACCATACTGGCTTCAAAGGCTTGGTGATTTAGGCTCTGGTTGAATGAGAAGAGGGAGTGATAGGAATTGTTTTTTTGTTAAAAAGCGTTGATTAATACCATTTAGCCCATGTAGTAGTGGGAATGGTTTGGTGATTTGTTTGTAAAGTTAATTCAGGACTAGTTTATGTTATTCCGTTTTATACGATTTTGGTATCTTTTTCATGCGATTTTTCAAGCTCTGCTTTTTTTGAATTAATCTTGGAATGAGAACAACAGATAATGTTCACTTGGCTATTGTTGATTCATTATCAATGGCTTGAATGGGTTGTGTAAATAATTTTTTTTACATAGTTTAAATTTTATAATCTACTTATTCCATTTTCTTACATCCTCAACCCCCTCCTATTCCTTCGAGACTTCCTCAGATTCTAATTTTTTTACCCCCCCAATCCTCACATATCTTATGCTTCTACGACGTCACAACCAATACGTCTTGAAGAGCTCTGTGCCTAAGATATTATGCACACGATTCTTCTCATTGCTCTTGCTCTTTGCTTTTCCTTTCTTTTATTCGCAGGCACAAGCTCAGATTAGCTTTGCCCAAAGCAACCTCAACTTCAACGGAAATGGTGGTGTCTCGGGAGGGACATCTCTCATGTTTGGTCCTGATGGACGACTATATGTGCTCAACATCAATGGCACTATAGACATTTTCACCATTCAGCGAAACGGTCTCAATGACTATGTGGTTATCGCCTCTGAGGAGATCCTGAGTGTGAAGAATATTCCCAATCACAACGATGATGGGGCTTCTAACTCAGGTAATAATCGTGAAGCAACTGGCCTCACCGTTGCTGGAACGGCTGCTAATCCTATTATCTATGTCACATCTAGTGATTCCCGGATTGGCGGCCCAAGCGGAGACCAAAATTTGGACACCAATTCTGGGGTCATTACCCGTCTCTCGTGGAATGGCTCCTCCTGGGTGGTGGTGGACCTCGTCCGAGGCCTACCTCGCTCTGAAGAAAATCATGCTACCAATGGCTTGGAATTCGTGACCATTAATGGCACGGATTTCCTCATTGTGTCTCAAGGAGGCCATACCAACGCTGGCTCTCCTTCCGACAATTTTGCCTGGACCACAGAGTATGCCCTCTCAGCGGCAGTGCTCTCTGTCAATCTCACGATGTTGGAGGCAATGCCCATTCTCACAGATGGAGCAAGATCATATATTTATGATCTTCCAACTCTCGATGATCCTACCCGCGCGAATGCCAACGGAGTTGCTGATCCCGACGATCCAAACTATAACGGCATAGATGTGGGCGATCCTTGGGGGGGAAATGATGGCCTTAATCAGGCGATGATTGTGCTCAACGGTCCGGTGCAGGTATTTTCGGGTGGCTATCGCAATACATACGATCTCGTTGTGACACAAAGCGGTGCTGTGTTTGCCACTGACAATGGTGCAAACGGCGGCTGGGGAGGATTGCCCGTGAATGAAGGGGTAGATGGAACTGTGACCAATGACTACATCAGCTCTGAGCCTGGAAGTAGTTCATCAGTGGGAGGCGAGCAGGTGAACAATGTGGATCACCTGACGATGATTACCAGCGACATCCAATCTTATACCTTCGGAGCATTCTATGGGGGACATCCGACCCCGGTTCGTGCCAATCCAGCGGGAGCGGGCTTGTTTACCAACCCCACCGCCAATGGCTTGGCAGGCGCTATTTTTCGTACCCAAACCTATGATCCCGACGGCTCTACCCCGGGTTCCACCACAGATCCCAGTATTGCGTTACCTGCCAATTGGCCCCCTGTGCCTGTGAGCCTTGCCGATCCCCGCGAAGGTGACTGGCGCGGTCCGGGAATTAACAATCCGGACGGTCCTGACGATGTGCTTGTGACCACTTGGGGAACCAACACCAATGGCATCGACGAATATACCGCCTCCAATTTTGGAGGTGCCATGCAAGGCGATCTCATCGCAGGGAAAAACGGAGGGATCCTTCGCCGGGTTCAGCTTAACCCTGATGGGAGCCTTTTGTCTCTGACAAGTGAGTTCCTTTCGGGGATTGGTGGAAATGCTCTCGGTGTTACCTGCAATAGCGATTCTGACCCTTTCCCCGGAACCATTTGGGTCGCGCCTTATAACGGCACCATTGTAGTGCTGGAACCCCAGGATTTTGTGATCTGTATTTTGCCCGGTGAGCCCGGCTATGATGCCAATGCCGACAACGACAGCGACGGCTATACCAATCAAGATGAATTGGACAATGGCAGTGACATGTGTAACGGTGGCTCACAGCCCAATGACTTTGACAAATCGGCAGGAGGATCTCTCCTCTCCGACCTCAATGACACGGACGATGATAACGACGGTATTCTTGACGCCAATGATGTTTTCCAACTTGGTGATCCCACTGCATCAGGAAGTGACGCCTTCTCCCTGCCTGTGCTCAATGACTTATTTTCTGACAATCCAGAACTCAAGGGCTATCTGGGACTCGGCTTCACAGGCATGATGAACAATGGGGATCCTAATCCCAACTGGCTTCAGTGGCTCGATCGAAGAGACGATCCTTCTGATCCGAATCCCAACGACATTCTCGGGGGTGCTGTGGGTGCCATGACCATGCAGATGACTGTCGGAACGGCTGATGGATCTGCCAACAATCAGGAAAAAGGATTTCAATATGGCGTAGAAGTAGATGCTGGAACGGGTGGATTTACCGTGGAGGGTCGTCTGCTCAATTTCACTGATCCCCTTCAGTTATATGGAAGTGCTGCTCCTGCCAATGGCGAGCTTGGAATTTTTATCGGAGACGGCACCCAGAGCAATTTCCTCAAAGTGGTTCTCACCCAGTCGGGCGTGGAGGCGTATCAGGAAATTGGAGATGTGGCACAAGGTTCTTTGTCAGTTGCGGTGCTTCCCGGCGATCGCCCTGCGAGTGCGGCGACATTCTACCTCACGGTAAATTCTACTACAGGCAACGTCGTTATCGAGTATGCCTTTGATGGGGGCGGAAGACAACTTCTCGGAAATATTGCCACACAAGGGGCGATTCTCACCGCGATTCAGCAATCTTCTTCTCCGCTTGCCGTGGGACTTACGGGTTCTTCCAACACTGCTGGATTTGAGGTGGAAGGAACCTGGGACTACCTGAATGTTACTGGCGCGCAGCCTACGATTTCACAAGTGCTTCCCAATGTAGAAGAGTTTGTAGGGGCTGCGCCGCAGGTCATTGACCTAAGCAATTTCTTTGATGACGACAATGGCACGGCAGGTCTTGCGTTTAGTGTGGAAAGCAACTCCAATCCAGCGATCGGTGCTACGATTACTGGGGCCAATCTCACCCTTACCTTCTCAGCAACCCCCGAGGTTTCAGACATCACCATCCGCGCTACTGATGCAGGCGGGTTGTTTGTGGAGCAAACCTTTCAGGTAGATGTAAACGATGAGCCCGTGGTGCTCTTCCGTGTGAATGCGGGGGACGTGCTTGTGCCAGCCACTGATGCCCCAAACCCTGATTGGGTGGCAAACGAGGGTATCGGTGCACAAAGTGGAACCGGATTCATGGTGAATACCGGCAACATTTCCACCCACAATATCCCAAATCTTCACAGTTCTGTACCCGCCTATACTCCCCTTTCTCTTTTTGCAAAGGAAAGATGGGACCCGGCTGGTGCACCCGAGATGATGTGGACCTTTAATACCGGAAACGGTACGTTCATTGTCAATCTCTACATGGGCAATGGCTTTGCCGGGACTTCGGGAGCCGGGCAGCGGGTGTTCGATATCAACATCGAAGGGGTCTTGGTGGCAGACAATAAAGACCTTTCTGCCCAATACGGCCATCAGTTTGGAGCGATGGAGAGTTATCAGGTTACGGTGACAGATGGGCAGCTCAACATTGAGTTTATTCATCAAACAGAAAACCCACTAATCAATGCCATTGAGATTTTAGGCGCTGGAAACGGCTTCCTGCCCATTAGCGTAGCACCTGTCTCTGCTCAATCAAATAATGAAGGAGATATTGTGAATCTCACGATTCAACCCTCGGGTGGCGATCCTGGTGAAAATTTTGCCTTCTCAGCTATCGGCCTTCCCGCTGGGCTTCAGATCGAGCCTACCACAGGACTCGTGTTTGGGACCATCGATGCTGGCGCGGCTGCCCAAAGCCCCTACAGCTCCGTGGTGACGGTTAGCAAACCCTCGAGTACGCCTGTGGATGTGGCTTTTACCTGGAATGTGGGATTGTCAACTTCTCCCTCGGCTGCTTTGGTAGAGATCATGCCAGGTAGCACCAACATCAACGCAAGCACTTTTGGGGCTGGGTCTTTTCAAATCACCAACACCTCTCCAACTGCCAATATTACCAGTGTCACCTTCGACGGCACAACGGGATTCATTCCCAACATCGTGTTTGACCCAAATGGTACAGCAGGTGACCCCGTAGGAAAACCATTTACCCCCAATACCAATCCCGGAGTGGGAACCATTGGCCATACCTATCTGAGCCCGCTTGGCAATGGAGGGTTTCAGGGGTTGAATGTCACGTTCACGGACTTCAATCCGGGAGAGCTATTTACCTTCTCCATTGATCAAGATCCGACCTCTGTAGAGGGACTCGCCCAGCCAGGCCCCAACGACGCGGCCAGTGTGGGTGGATTGGAGCAAGCTGGATCAACTATCACTGTGGCTTTTGACGATGGGACTACCTATGTGACAAACCTCTATAGCGACGGCAGTGTCGCTGGGGGTACTTCGACGCCAAGGGCCAACCTGCCAGCTGCGCCTGTTCTTACGGTAGATGCCTTGGTTTCACCTGCCACGACCAATCTGGCTACGCACACGATCCAGATCTCTGGCGGCCCAGCTAATGGTACTGTATCTCTCCTTCAGGTGGAAGCTGGCTTCTATCAAGGAGGCGGAAATCTGAACCAGGAGCCGTATGAGGTGAATAAAATCATTTCCTCTACTCGCCTCACAGGCCTTCAGCTCAATGGCAATGGAGAGGTCAGTGTTCAGGTTACCCTCACCGACTCCGATGCAGAGGCCGGATACAACTATTTTCTGGCTGCCTTTGAAGATGGAGCCGAATTTGGTCCTACTTCCAATGCCGCGATTCTCTACTATGATGATCAGTACCTGCCACCCAGCACTAATGTGCTCTATCGGGTGAATACGGGCGGCGCGCTTGTGCCAACCCTTGATGCACCCAGCCCAGACTGGACCGAAGACAGTGGCATCTTTGGAGCAGCAGGCAATTCAGTTTATCTGGCCAGCCTCTCTCCCGGAAACTCTACCTTCGCCAAGACGGCTGCCAGTGCCTATCCAGGTGCCATTGACATGACTGACCCCTCTCTCCCAGCTGGCACGCCTGAGGATATTTTCCTCACCGAGCGTTATGATGCAGATGCTGCTCCCGCGATGCTCTATCAGTTTCCGGTCGCGGCGGGCACCCAGGTAGAGGTGAGGCTATACTTCGCCGAGCTTTTCACGGGGATCGCAGCAGCAGGTGAGCGGGTGTTTGATGTTTCTATTGATGGAGTCGTGCCAGCACAACTCAATGACATAGATCCATTAGGTAGTTATGGGCCTTTGGGTGCTTTCATGCTTTCCCATACGATCATCTCAGATGGAACGGTTGACATTGAGTTCATTCATCAAGTAGAGAATCCTGCCATCAAGGGGATCGAGATTGTGGAGGTGACCAATGTGGTGCCTTCGGCCAATGTGGCGATTTCTGCTACCCTACAGGGGCGGAGCAATTTCAGCGGTGACTATACCATGACCCTTTATCCAGTTGGGAGCAATGTGGCAACTGCCACCTACACCGCTACTGCGGATGCAGCTGGGAATATGGCTTTCTCGGGTGTCGCCCCCGGCACTTGGCAGGTGGCGCTCAAGTATCCCAACTCCCTGCAAGTGGTGCAAACCATGACCCTGGTAGAAGGAGCTAATTCTGGGTCAATGGGCCAGCTTCCTATGGGAGATGCCAATGATGACAACTTCGTCACAGCCCTCGATTTCTCGGTGATGGTAGCCACCTTCAACAAGCAATCGACGGATGTCGGTTTTGACACCCGTGCAGACTTCAACGGAGATGGGTTTGTCACCTCCCTGGACTTCTCTCTCATGGTCACCAACTTTAACCAGCAAGGGCAAGAACCCAGTAATTAAGAGTAGTCGGGACAGGCCATGAGTTGGCTTGTCCCGGTTTTCCTCTTATAAACTTGCCTTTTTCTACTCCTGACAAATTTCCCCCCCCTAAAGTTCTTCTCAATGAAAACAATCATTTCGAACATACACAGGCTATTCCTCCTCCCTTTGCTTCTGCTGATGAGTCAGCTAGCGAGTGGGCAGGTAGCCATTTCTATTGACCCTGCATCACCTTCGGTGAATGTGGGAGATGCCTTTTCCGTGGTTATCAAGGTTTCTACCGGTGCTCAGCAGCTCGATGGCGTCAGTACATTTCTTGATTTTGATCCAACGTTGATCAATGTGGTATCGGTGACCCCTTCGGCAACCACCACCTCCGCATTTCCCAATGTTCTTCCATCTCCTTTCAATCCTGGTACCATTTATTTTGATAATACCATAGGGCAAATCGCTTATGGAGCGGGCACCCTGTCGGTAGGCGCTGCCTTAGGAGATTTTGATTTTGTGACCCTTGATCTGATAGCAGTGGGTGCAGGAAATGCAGTGATTAGCTTTTTGACCTCTCCGATTAATTTGCAAACTACTGCAAGCCTGGGAGGAACCAATTTTGCCTCTTCCCTCAGTGGCGCGACGATCTCTATTGCCGCGGTGAATTCCGTGCCTGTGATTTCGCCTATCGGTAATGCCTCGGTGAATGAAAATGGGACAATTCAAGTTCCCCTCTCCATCTCCGATGCCGATGGCGACAACCTTACAGTCACCATCACCTCAGTTTCCAATGAGCCTCAGGAGTTGCAAACAGCCAACGCGGGCATACAGGTAGATCCATACCCAACCACGGCCAGTGGTTTTCTGGCTCAAAATGGAATCAGCAGCAGTGCAGGGGCTTACTCAGCCTCGCTTGATTTCTCGCCAACTTTTGGCGATGGCGGGTCTAATGGCGATGGTAATGCGGTTTACACCATCACCGTTCAGGTGTCGGATGAAGATGGAAATAGTATCACAGAAACATTTGACCTGACGGTCAATGATGTAGTACAGACCATTTCTGGATCAGGAGTGACCAGAATTGAGGCTGAGTCTTTTGATAATCAGGGGCCAGCCAACACCTTTCCAGGCAACTCCTCAGGAGATACCAAAGGAATCGGGGTGGAAATAGCCCCAACCTTCACCAACATTGGTTTTACTACAAAAGGCGATTTTGTAGAATACGAAATTGATGTTCTCTCAGCTGGAAACTACGATTGTGACTTTTTCATCTCCTGCCCCAACAATAGGAATGGCGCTACCATGAACGTTTCCTCCGATGGAAATCCTCTCGGGACTTTTACGGTGGCAACTACGAACGGCTACGGAAATTATGCTTCCCAAGGAATGGTGCTTGCCCTTCCTGCAGGAACTCAAACCCTTCGCTTTGACTTCGATTGGACAGGTCTTGCCTCCAATAATCTCTTTAATATCGACTATTTTGACCTTACCCTCCTTCCGCCCAATAACTCCCCGACCATTGCGGCCATTTCGCTTCAGGAACTAGCAGCGGGTGGTCTGGTCACTGTGGGGGTTTCGGTATCAGACGATAACAACCCTGCAGCGAGCATCGCGATTTTTGACAAGAGTTTGGGGGGGACGAATAATCCATTCACGCCAGGAACCCAGGTGTCCCCTTCCAATTACACCTTCTCAGATAATGGCGGAGGAAGTTATACCCTCACCTGGCAAACAGCGTTGGCAGAGGCGAGATCCTACGAAGCTCGAGTCACAGCCAATGACGGCGTTAACCCTCCTGTTACGGAGGTCTTCGACATCAATGTTGCCCATCCCGTGCCGGGTATTTTTCTGGCCAATACGATTTCTGCCCCAACGCCCTGGTACGGAAATGGTCCAATCGCCCCATTCACTGTTTCAATAGAAACTGCGGGAAATATTGGCTGGGTGGATAATGGAGAATTTATCGAATACCTGATCGATGTTCCATCAGCTGGGTTGTATGAAATCAGGCTCAATTCTTCCAACGGGAGTGGTGTCGCCAATAACTTTTTTGTGTTCGAAGAAGGCAATGCTACGGCACTGGGTTCGGCCACGGTTCTCTCGAATGGCTGGGGTTCCTTTGCCGATTACACGATCCCGATTGTTTTGTCGAATGCTGGTTTACAGACCCTCAGGATTGAATTTACGGGCGGAACAAATACCCAGGAAATTGAGCTGTCGGTTTTGCCTGATCTGGCCCCGCCAGTCATTATCCTACTTGGCGCAGATCCTCAGGACTTGAGCGTAGGAGATTCCTACACCGAGCTAGGGGCCACCGCCTCCGACAATGTGGACGGAGACATCTCTGCCAATATCGTGATCGATGCCTCAGCTGTGAATACCACCACGCCCGGCAGTTATCCTGTGACCTACAACGTGAGCGATGCAGCTGGAAATGCTGCAATTACAGCTACCAGAACGGTCAATGTGAATGCAGTAGCTCCTTTCCAACTCTGTATTGCGTGTGGATCGATCGGTCTCACAGCTTTCGGTAGAACATTTGAGGCGGATAATCCGGTGAGTAATGCCAACCAAACGGGATCACATCCTACACGGACTGCGGGCAAAAAGTTTGCTGGCTATGGTGGTGCCATTGCTGGAACTTCTACCCCGGATGAGCTTCTGCTGTTTCAGAAAGAGATTTTCGGAGGAAACACAGGCAGTGCTGGAGCCAATCCGAATTTCTCCTACAACATTCCCGTGCCCAATGGTACTTATGCAGTGGATCTCTATTTTTCAGAGGTTTTTCACCCCAGTTCTGGAGGGCGGATATTTGATGTTCTCCTAGAAGGGAATGTGATTCTTGACGAGTATGACCTTGTAGATCCAATCAAAGACGGGATTTCTGTCAATCAGACTGCCATCACCAGGACCTACTTTGTCAATGTCACCGACGGAAGCCTTGATGTGCAAATCGGACCTGCTTCTCTCGATAACGGGAAGCTCTCTGGCCTCTGTGTTTCGGCAGTATCCAGTGCCAACCTGATGCCGGTAGCGGCTATTGGAAATCTATCTACCGATGCACTTGTGGCTGCGGCCATTCCTTTGGGAATCACCGATCCGGAGGGAGATGTTCTCACGGTTGTTCTCAATGGCCTTCCCGCATCCTTGAGTTATAACAGCAGCAGTGGCCAACTCGAAGGAACGCCCCTTGCCACTGATGCAGGTACCTACACCATCAATGCCATCATTTCGGATGGGACAAGCTCTCCGATTACCGAAGAGTTTAGCTTGGTGATTAATCCTCCAGCAGT
>JANQTF010000388.1:14345-24530 GCA_030731845.1 Bacteroidia bacterium
GCAGGCGATGGCAGATCTTATCTGGCCAGGGTAACAGCCGATGACGGTGTGAACCCCGCTGTGACAAGTGACTTTACCATCGATGTGGCACAGCAGGTGCCTGGTGTCATCCTGGCCAAGACTTTTGCCAATCCACTTCCCTGGTATGGAAGCAGCACGCCTGGAGCTGGATTCACAGTCGCGATCGAATCCAATGCGAACGAAAACGTCGGCTATATCGGAAATGGGGAGTTTGTAGAATATTTGGTGAATGTGCCTGCGGCAGGCGGCTACGACTTTGAAATTCAGGCTGCCAATGGCACCACTGGTTCTACTACCATCACGCTATCAGATGGCTCTGGGGCATTGGGCTCCACGGCTGTGCCTGGAGGAGGAAGTTCTGCCTGGCAGTCATATAATCCCTATACCTTCCCTGTCAGTTTTGCAACTTCTGGGCTACAGACCATTCGGCTCGATTTCAGTGGAGGGGCCAATGTGAAGGAGTTTTCATTTGCCTTCCTTTCCACCAATACAGCTCCTGTAGTCACAATCAGTGCGCCTGCGGATGGGGAATTTGTGGCTTCTGGCGATCCTGTCACTTTCACAGGAACTGCCAATGATACAGAAGATGGAAACCTGGACGCCAGTATTTCCTGGACCTCCAGCTTAGATGGTCCCATTGGAACGGGCGCTTCTTTTTCCTCCTCTTCCCTCTCCTTAGGGCTTCACATCATCACTGCTTCTGTTTTCGACCTCGACCCAACTACCCCTTTACAGGGAAGTGCTGCAATTTCGGTGAATGTTGTCGTGCCTTCCCCTGCCTGTAATGTGAGTTTTCGGGTGAATGCAGGAGGTGCTTCATATGCTGATCCAACCGGGACATTTTTGGAGGATCAGGCAGTGGCCAATGCTGGTGGATCTGCCGCAATTGGTACGCCCTCCACTTTTTACGACAATAGTCTTGTGGATCAGACCTTTGGGTCTTTGGCGCCTCTCGTTTCTAACACCACGGGCTATCCGGATGTGCTATTTCAAACAGAGCGCTTCAGTACGGCACCAACCATGGACTGGGCCTTCCCTGTCGCAAATGGTGTCTATGATGTGGTCCTCCTGTTTAATGAAAACTGGACGGGAGAAGCGAGTGACGCTAGAGTGTTTGATGTGACCATAGAAGGTGGACTTGTATTAAATGACTATCGTCCTTCGGGACAAGGGGGAGCAGACTTGAATGTAGCGAAGAAAGAAGAGTTTCAGGTGAGTGTGACAGACAATCAGCTCAATATCAGCCTGATTAAAGGGACACAAAACCCAGCTATCAAGGGCATCGCGATTTGTTACGTCGGCGCATTGAACACAGCTCCTGTGGTCACGATTACCGGGCCAGCAAATGCGGCTACGGTAGGGCGTGGCGTGAATGTAACCCTCACAGGAACCGCCATTGATACCGAAGATGGGGACATTTCCGCCAATCTGAATTGGTCCACAGACGATCCGCAATCACTATTTGCGCCGATAAGCGGAGTAGGAGCCAGTGTGGATGCACAATTTGCACGTCCGGGCACTACCATCCTCACCGCAAATGTGACCGATGCCAACGGAGAGCCTGGAACCGCCTCCATCACCGTAGAAGTTGGAGCGCCATCTGTTACGATAATCTCCCCTGCCGCCGCGAGCACAGAGGCTTCTACCAATGTCACGCTCACTTGGTCTCAGACCAATGTGCTCTACAGCTTTACCGAGCATTATCACCTGTATGTGAATCCCCCAGATCCGAATAACCTGGACCCCAATACCAGAATTTCTACTGCATCTTTGATTGGGCAGGAATTTTGGAACCTGACTGCAGTTGATGGGATCGTAGAGGGACCAAATACCATCGTGATTTTGGTCGCGGACCAATTTCATGATGAATTTACCAATCCAGAAGCGCGGGACATTGTCACCTTCAATGTGGCCGACAATACTCCCCCTGTGATCATGCTCACAGGTGCCGATCCCCAGACAATTCTGGTTGGAACCACTTACCTCGAATTGGGAGCTACCGCCATGGACGCGGTGGACGGCGATATTTCCAGCAGCATCCTGATCAATGCATCCGCTGTGGATGTCAATATTCCGGGAACCTACTCGGTTACTTACGATGTCTCTGATGCCGCTGGCAATCCTGCGACACAGGTTGTGAGAACGGTGATTGTGGAAACAGCTCCCTCGACCGATGTATTCTTTGTTGTGAATCCTGCGACTCAAACGGTGAATGAAAATGATCCGGTAACGGTGACCATTCAGGTGCAGGCCAACAGTCAGACCATCGATGCGGCAGAAGTTCATCTCCTCTTTGATCCGACGGTGCTTCAGGTGCAGTCGTTGACTCCTTTAGCTACCGGTGTGCTGCCTCAGGGACTTGTTGCGCCTGCTTTTGACAACCTGACGGGAACCATCGATTACGGAGCCGGAACATTCTCGGGTTTTCCTTCCGGGACTTTTGATCTGCTGGAAATCACCTTTGTCGCAGTCGGTGGACCAACCACCGACATTGATTTCACTTTCACCTTCCCCTCTACCATTGCAACGTTCAACTTTGCCAATGTTCTCACCGGAACAACAAAAGGGGTCGTGAATGTGATTGAGAATGCGGAGTTGGTGATCACACCCAATGTATTTTCCGAAACACTTCCTCTTGGCACAGGCACGGCTAGCAACAGCTTTGTGGTGAGCACGAGCGACGCTCTGCCATTGCCGGGAGATCTTGCTTTGGTAGGGAATGCTTCCTGGTTGACTGTGAATCCAACGTTTGATGGATACACTGTAGATGCAACCGGCCTGGCAGCGGGGGTTTATAGCGCCATTATCACGGCTAGCGGTACTGGATATGACGATGGACTGGCCACAGTTGAGTTGGTCGTGGAGGCACCTGCGGTGCCTGGAGCATTTATTGCCATCACGCCCGGAGCTGGACTTGGTGCTAGTACCTTTGGCGCCAGCTCTATCCAGGTGACCAATACCGGAACCATTGATATCACAGGTATCTCGATTGATTTGAGTACTGCCATTCTGCCAGACATGGTCTGGGATCCTTTAGGAACTGGCGGCGATGCTACCGCTAGCTGTTTCACCCCCAATGTGGGGGCAGCTATTACAGGACTGATTGCTCCTGCCGACCCATGTGCTGATCCTTTCAGTGTGCCCAGGCAAGGTGGGTTTGATATCTTGACGATTGGCTTTGCTGATTTCAATGCCACAGAGGCATTTTTCTTCACAGCTGATGTGGACCCCAACAGCATACAGGGAGTTCCTGGTGCAGGGGCTGCAGGAAGCGTTTCTGGCTATGAATTGACTGGAGCAACTGTCACTGTGACTTTTAGTGATGGATCAGTGTTGGTCGGAAATATCTTTGAAGATGGATCTTTGGGTGGTGGAAATCTCACCTTGGCTCCTGCTCCCACCGCTACGCCTTCTATCATTCTTCAAGGAAGTCCTGGTTCACAGATTATCGTGCCTGATGTAAACCAGGTGGTCACCGTTTCAGGAACACCCGGCGACATCGTGACGCTGCTCCAAATGGATAGCCGATTGTTCATTGCGACTGGCGCACCTGCCTTTAATGTGAGTAGCACCACTTTCTACGCCAATGAGGCCATGAGTGGGAAAGCAGTGATTTCCGCAACCATTGGCGCAGGTGGCACAGTGGATATTCCTGTAACGCTGTTCCTCGAAACAGGTGCAGCAGGTACTCCAAACGGTGGCAAGAACCAGTTCATTGCCGTTACCACACCTGGACCATATTCGACCACCGCTCAAACCAGCGGAACATCCAATGTGCTTACCGTGGTGTATTTGCCAGGATACAATCCGGCTGCCATTGTAAAGGTGAATCCTGGTGGGTTGCTGGATGCATCAACCTTTGTAGATAACTCCTTCCAGATTCTCAATACAGGGAACGTGGAGATTTCACGGGTTTCGATTGATCTGAGCACCTCCTATCTGATGGATGTGGTGTTTGATCCAGTGGGAACCGCTGGTGATCTTGCTGCAAAATGCCTCACTGTCAATACTGTTGTGGGTACCCCCGGTTTGGTGGTTCCTCTAGACCCCTGTGTGGACCCATTCTCCCAGCCACACAATGGCGTGGATAATGCCGAAGGCTTCGATATCATCACCCTTGAATTCTTTGACTTCAACGGCGCAGAGCAACTCAATTTTTCTGTGGACATCGACCCTACCAGCATCAAAAACGACCTGACTTCAGGTGATGCGGGAGCCATTTCGGGAGCGGAGTTGATCGGTGCTACCGTGACGATTGAGTTTGCGGATGGGACCATCCTTACCCGTTGTCTTTTCGAAGATGGTAGCCTTGGCGGATCAGTTGCTGAGTTGACCCTCGATGCGCTTCCGAGCCCCTCCATTTCTGTACAGGGAATAGGGGTAGGGCCTGCCTTCACCAGCAATCTCAGCCAGGTGGTGGATATTATTGGACCACCCAACGCTGATGTGGTACTGCTCCAATGGGACACTCGCCTCTACATAGATGCAGGATCCACCACACCCTATGACATTGATCCTTTTGAAGCCAATGAGAACATGGCCAAGGTGCTCTACACCGGAACCCTGGATGCATCAGGATTTCTCAGCATTCCGGTTACCCTGCTCGAAACTGTGAGCATCAATGCCGGCCCTGACGGAGGAATCAATCACCTGATGGCGGTTGTGACGGACACAGGCCTCACGAGCTGCTTGTCGAATGTGGTGATCCTGGATGTAATTCCTGCCTGTGCAGTCACGTCTCAGACGCCAGTCATCTGTGCTGATGAAGCCGCGACCGTGGACTTGACCTTATTTGAGCCAGCGATAACCACGGAAGTCGGAACCTTTGCCTACGCAACTGGCGGAACGCCGATTGTGGATCCTACGATGGTTTCTGTTGGAGACGGTCAGGTGATAGATGTCACCTTCTCCGGCGCAAATGGCTGTATCGAGCCATTGACGATCACCTACACGGTGAATCCGCTGGACACGACCAACATCGCTGCCACAACTTGCGATCCCCTCCTGGAGGGCGTGACACAGCAGTTGCTGACTAATCAGTTTGGTTGCGATAGCCTGGTGATTACCACCACGACCTTGAATCCGAGTGATACAACCAACCTCGCTGCCACCACTTGCGATCCCGGCTTGGCGGGCGTAACACAGCAGTTGCTGACCAATCAGTTTGGTTGCGATAGCCTGGTGATAACGACGACGTCGCTCATTACACTGAATGCCACAGTAGCAGATGTTGCCTGCAATGACAATGGCACGCCAGCCATCATGACGGATGACTACTTTACGTTTACGTTGAATCCGACGGGGAGCAATCTGGCCTCGACCTACACTGTTTCAGGTGGTGTGACACCTTCACAGGCGAGCTATGGCAGTCCTACTGTTTTCTCAACAGCTCCTGGAACAGCAGGGACAGGAGATTTGACGATTGCGGTTACGGATGAGGGGCTATCGCTTTGTTCCATTGATCTCACGGTCTTGGACCCAGGCACTTGCTCTAATGCAGAGGTGTTGACCATAACACTAGGTAGTGGCTTCGCCACCACTGGCTATGATGTATGTGTACCAGTGACAGTCCAGAATTACGATAGCATAGGGAGTGGTCAGGGGATCATTACCTGGGACCCATTGGTGATTTCGTGGCAAGGAGTTTCTGATTATGGTCTTCCCAGCATTGATACAGCTTCTTTTTCGTTGTTGAGTCCTGGTGTGTTGCTGTTTAGCTATAGTATCTTAAATCCGATTCTAACCCCTGATGGCGAAGATTTGGTTGATGGAGATACGTTGTTCAGGTTATGTTTTACCGCAGTTGGTGCTACTGGCACTACGAGCAGTATTTCCATGAGCAACACACCCATCCCTGTAGAGTTCTCTAAGTTTGTTACGTTGCCCCCCGTTGCGATTCCATTCCTGATCCTTGATGGAGTGGTAGAAATCATTGATCCGGTTTTGGTCGAGGGAGCTGCTATATCTACCCTTGGGGATACGATTCCAAACTCAAGATTTGATCAATTGTCTCCAGTTATCAATTCGGTGGATGCTGATTTCTATGCGTTTGGAATCCCTGCAAACCAAACAGGGGAGATCAAGGCTGGAAAAGTGATAGACTCAGATCCTGATGCTGGTATTACTACCTTGGATATTTTGCTCATCAAGCTCCATATCTTCGGAACGCTTCCCTTTGCGGATCCCTACCAGCTATTGGCTGGAGATGTAAACCTTTCAGGCACGATCACAACTTTGGATGTTCTGTTGATCCAGAATATCATTTTCCAAAATTTGGTTGCATATCCACAAGTCACAGGCACCTTTGGTTTGTGGAGGATGGTCCCTGATGATTATGTCTTCCCTGATCCACTTAATCCCTGGACTGCTCCAAGTTCACGAGAATACAACGGTGTTGTGCCTCCTGGGCTTACTGGAGAAGATTATCGTGGATTGAAGTTGGGAGATGTAAACGGATCATGGTTGCCTTCTCCAAGTGGCCTCCGGGAAGAAAGTCATGGTGAGGTCGTGATGAATGCTTTGGGTACTCAAGCAGAACCTGGAGACAGAATCTTGATCCCTATCACCACCGAACAATTTAAGGACATAGCTTCCTTTAGCTACACCCTGAACTGGGATCCTTCGGTTCTTCAATTTGAGGGTTTGGTGGATGTTACTATTTCGCCTGCTTATAGTACTCATCTCGTGGACAAGGGGCAATTGCCGCTACTCTGGGTGGATGAGTTGGCCCAAGGGAAGAGCATTCCTGACGGCACAACACTCTATCAACTTGAGTTTGAAGTGGTAGGTCCAATGGGCAGGGAGACAGGTGTTGACTTCGGGTCCGAAGTCACAGTTGCAGAAGCATACAGTGGACAACTCTTGCGGTATTCTGTGATTGGAAACGGAGCTCGTATCAATTCAGATCAGAAAACTGGCATTAATGATGACCTACCCGAAGGTTATAGATTGTTTACCAACTCACCAAACCCATTTGGAGATAAGACCGCCATTAGGTTTGAGATACCACAACAAGAGATGGTGCAACTCTCGATCTATAATGGTCTGGGACAATTGGTTTGGGAATCAAATGATGAGTATTCACCTGGTGTGCATGAGGTTGAATGGAACAGGACTGAAAGCTCTGGCTCCAAAGTGGCATCTGGGGTATATACCCTTGTTTTTGAGGCTGGAGGCCACCAACAATCCTTGAGAATGGCCGCTCTTCCCCGATAATGTTAAGCTTGGTAGGTAGTCAGGGTTACTGACTACCTACCAAGTGTTTTTTAAAAACCATTTATTTATACAGCGAATTATGCGAGTACATTTACAGCTTATTCTAGGAATCGTTTGCTTGCCTACCTTCTTGTTGGGGCAAAATTTGATTGTTGAATCCAAGTCGGTCCTGCCAGGAAGTACCTTTACGGTTGACGTGATGGCCACTAATTTTCCTTTAGTCAGTAGTTTTCAGGGGTCAGTGGTATGGAATGGCGACGATTTGTTCATGGATCCCAATAGCCCAACCAGGATTACTAATCGAGGGTATAGTGGTAGTTTTCCCGGAGATTGGATTCTGGAGGTAAACAATGGATCATTAGAATTTGGATGGACAGATCCTTCTTCCGCTGTTGGTTTGCCGACTGGAGAAATGGCAGCGAATAATATTTTGTTTACGCTTGAGTTTTCTGCGCTGGGGAACGCAGGTACGACTACTCAAATTTCAGTGAGTAATATTCCTGTCCCTATCGAATTTGCGACTCCATTCTTTGTCCCTATTGCAAATATTCAAACCTTCGTTGGAACAATCAACATCGGCGGCATCGGCTTCCCGGTCGCGTGGCTGGGCATTGATGCAGACCTCACGAGTGAGGGTGTGATGGTGTCATGGGAGACAGCACAAGAGGTGAACAACGACTACTTTGAGGTGGAGCGCAAGCTCAGCGACGGCACATACCAAGCGGTTGGTCAGGTGAAGGGTGCAGGCACAAGTGATGAGCCGATCAGCTACGCTTTTCTGGACGAAAACGCACCTGAAGGGGTGTTGGAGTATCGAGTCCGGCAGGTGGACTTTGATGGCGCCTGGACCTTTTCCAATTCAGTCGAGATCCTGAACAGGGCCTTGGTTTTTGGAATGTATCCAAACCCGGCCCGCGAAACCCTCTGGATCGAGATGCCGCTGGAGTTTAGGGCGAGTGCCCGCCTGAGGATCTTCGACCTCGCTGGCAAAGAAGTGACAAGCCGCGCCATCAATGAGTTGTCGTTGGTTGAAATCTCCCTCGATAAACTGGCCGTAGGCAGTTATGTCGCGGAGCTCACCGCTCCGAGCGGCCTCACGCTGCGGCAGCAGTTCGTAAAGGTAGAATAGCCACAGCCTCTTCCACCAATTATGTACAAAAGCCACACTGGAACCTCCGGTGTGGCTTTTCTTTTTGTTCAAGAGATTTGCTTGTTCTCGTTCTTGCCAGGCAGCGATTTGGCCTGTCCCACTTCCATATCTCGTCAAAAAGCTCCCTGCTACCTGTTGAATTGGTCCGTTCGATGGCTTAGATGTACAGTTAAGTCAGGATAATGGGTTATCCGAAAAATGGGAAGGATATATTTGTTTATTAACATGATATCCACCCTTTGCAAGAATCAGCATTCTAGATCAAATCGTAGATGGAAGCACACACACATCTACTCTACATTCGCTTTTTTTAACTTTTCCTGCATCCTCATGCCTTTCGTTTATCAGTTCCATCCTTTCTGCCCCCAGCAAGTTATTCGTTTCCTCGTTCTGCTTGTGGTCATATCCTTGAGCACAAATGGCATGGCGAAAGAAGCTCATTGGCTCACCGCTCCGACCCTTGATATCCCGATCTCCGATATTTCGGGGTTTGTCGGTGCTGGCCCCGTTTCCTTTTCGCTCCATCCTTATGTTAGCGATGATCAAGGCGATGCCGGGTTGACTTATTCTATTGAGTCGAATAGCGGAACGCATATCGGCGCGAGCATTCTGAGCGATGTTCTGACATTGACTTTTCCTGCTGCCAACACAGATACCGCAACCTTGATTCTTCGTGCTACCGATATTGACGGTATGTTTGTCCAGGACACGTTTGTGGTGAGCGCGGTAGTTTCAGAAGTGCTTTATCGGGTAAATGCGGGCGGATCTGCGGAGACAGCTTTGGATGCTCCCAACATGGATTGGGCGGTAGATGACGCCTCGACCCCATCTGCCTACCACAACACAGGCAACACAAAGGGCAACACCGCCCTCGGTACCCGTGGACCAGCATTGCCTGCCTATGCACCCGATGATCTCTTTCAGCAGGAAAGATGGGATGGCACGGCTGCGCCTGAAATGATGTGGGAGTTTCCGGCTGGCGTGGCCGGTGTCTATCGGGTGAATTTGTTTTTCATGAACAATTACGGCGGCACCTCCAATGTGGGCCAGCGGGTATTTGATGTAATATTTGAAGGGCAAACCCTTCTAGATAACTATGATATCGTGGCAGACGCAGGTCATAAAGTAGCGACCATGAAGACGGTCGATGTGCTGGTAACCGATGGTGTGCTAGACATAGACTTTGGGCATGTAGTAGAAAACCCGCTGGTAAATGCCATTGAAATCATTGGCCCACCCGTGCCGCCCAATAATGGCTTGCTCAGCATCGCGCAATCTCGGCTGCACATTCTTGCTACGGAGCTGGGCATGACAAGTGGCCCTTCCTCTTTTACCCTGACCAACACGGGGACAGATCCGATTATTGTGAGCGCGGCTTCGGTAAGCGGGTCTGCTTCGGGCGATTTCGCTGTTTCTGCCGGGCTTCCTGCTGTCATCAATCCAGGGGGGAATGTGATTCTTTCTGTGACCATGACCCCGAGTTCTATCGGGATCCGGTCTGCGACGCTGGAGATTTCTCATAACGCAGGTAACAGCAATCCGTTGTTGCTGGCCCTTCGTGGAGAAGGCATTCCCCCTGCGGCAATTCCTGTTGTGCTATTTCGGGTGAATCACGGAGGAGGGTTAGAGGCAAGTGGCGATGCCAGTGCGCCTGATTGGGCTGGCGACAAAGTCTCTTCAGGATCAGTAGCAGGAACAGCCACAGCAGGATTTTCTTCCCCTTACCTGGTAGCAGGAGGAACCCATGCATTTGGAAGCCTGTCTGCTGTCACCTCAGATGGGTCGATTCCTGCGCAAGC
>JANQTF010000388.1:24630-28933 GCA_030731845.1 Bacteroidia bacterium
AATCCTTTTGTGAGTGCTATGGAGATTGTGGATCTCGGGGCCATCAGCATCAACTTTGATGCCCTGATCACCATTCACCAAGGGGTGTCTGACATCAACAAAAGTACCTACGGCAACAATACGTTCAAGGTATTCAACAACTCTGATCTGGGCGGGAAAATCACCTCGGTAACCTTTGACATCAGCACTGCTGCAATGTATGAGATGGTATTTGACCCGTACGGAACCGCAGGTGATATTGTACCCAAAGATTTCACAATCGATACCGATCCTCTCGTGGTGGGTTACACCTCGCACCTACTCGGGACACCACATGGCAATGGCGGTTTTCAGTCTGTGACCATCAATTTCAACGATTTCGAGCCAGGCGAATGGTTTGGATTCTCCATTGATGCAGATCCTACGAGCACAGAGGGAATGCCGCAGCCCGGCCCGAATGACAATGCCAGCGTATCTGGTCTGGAACTGGCTGGGGGCACGATGACCGTGACCTTCTCCGGGGGCACGACATATATTTCACGCTTGTTTAGCGATGGCAGCAATGCTGGCGCAGTAGCTTGTCTTAATGCGAATACGCCAGCTGCCCCAACACTTTCGCTGCTCGGAGGTGGCACTACTGGCACAGTTGGCGAGGTGTATGTGACCCTTCGGGTGACTGGCGGGGAGCCTTTCGGCAATGTGGCCTTGCTAGAGGAAGAGGCAGGATTTTTCGAAACAGCACCTGGTGCTCAGAATCAAGATCCGTATGAAACCAATAGCCTGATTTCTATGCGTCGCATCACGGGCATCCCTCTCGATGCAGCCGGAGAAGGAATCATCAAGGTCACGGCACTCAATACCGACGCCGAAGGCGGATATAACATCTACATGGTAGCGGCAGAGGACGGCAACGGCTGTTTTGGCTCCGCCTCCAATGATGTGATTGTGAAGTATGATCCAATTGCAGACCCTGTTGGCGCATTCTATGTAAATACTGGCGGGAAAGACTATTTTTCGGCGGACCGAGAAATCTTTGGCAAGGACCAATATTACAGTCCCACGCCGGGCCGCAAGTCCAATAACAATGCTTCTATTCCCAATTCAGACGACGACGTTCTCTACCAATCTGATCACTGGGACATTGTGCCCTTTTCCTATAATTTTCCTACCGGAGACGGCACATTTGAAGTGACCCTCTATTTCGTGGAGACCTATTATAATACAGCTGGTAATCGGTTGTTTCAGCTTGATGTAGAAGGGGTGAGCCACTTCACAGATTTCGATATTTATGCCGAGGCCCTGGCTGATCCTTCCAATACCACTGGGTCAGGAAAGGAATTTGCCATCAAGCGTACCTTTCTGGTGAATGTGACCGATGGCAACCTCAATCTGGACTTCTACAAAGGAGCGACTGGTGCAGATAACCCCAAAATCAACGGGATACAGGTGAAGCCAGTTCCGGCAGGAATATTCCCGGTTACCTGGCTCGGAAAAGTTCAGGCGGAACAGGTGGGAGAGTCGGTGCAAGTATCCTGGGCTACTGCCAATGAGCAAAACACAGATCGCTTCATCGTGGAGCGAAGCAGCAATGGCAGTGCATTTATCGAAACCGAAACGCTACGTGCTGCTGGCAACTCTTTTGATCCCATTGCTTACCAATCGCTCGACCTTGCACCTGGGGTTGGAATGCTTCGATATAGAGTGAAGCAGATCGACCAAAATGGGGCATTCACTTACTCCAATTCCGTGGAGCTGATGATTTCCTCGGAAGGGGTTCGCACTTTCCCCAATCCTGCTTCGGAGCTACTCAATCTCAGCCTGCCGTCGTCTGAGGTAGTTCTTCACCTTGTACTGTCCGACCTCGCTGGTCGTGAGCTGCTTCGCAGTTCTTTTGAATCAGGATCAGAGAGGCAGGCCATCCTCATGCTCGACGAAATACCTGATGGGGTGTACATCCTGTTAGTTTCTTCGCCAAGAGGCATCATGTCTGCCCAAAAGGTAGTCGTAAGAAAATAGAAAGGTGAATACATAAATTCTGTTTGTTGAAGGAGCCTGGTCGAATAAAAACGGCCAGGCTCTTTTTTGTGCTGGGCCTATGCTGGAATAGCATGGGTGAAGCAGTAAAATTTCACTGAAAGCCCGCTGGAAGGTAATCTGTCTCTTTTGATTTTTGGGCCTTTGTTGAGTGTCTCGTATGACGTAGGGTTAGGGCAACGCAAGGGAAATGTCGCTGCTCCGTGGCAGGTTAAGCAGTTCAGGTCGTGATTTTGTCGATTTATACGAAGTTGGAGCATTTGGAAACCTCTGCTCATACCTTTGTAAGAAAGTTAGATTTTTCATGGCTTTTGTTGAAGGAAGGTGGGTTGTTCGATGGAAAGTTCCAGCCTTTCTTTTGGTGAAATCAAGTAAGTCTCCTCGTCTTTTCATGTAGCGTATTAATGGCAATGATTAATTCTCAAACCTATCAAAGATCTTTTCGGTGGATCTCCCGTTCCTTTCTGGCTTTCTTTCTCCTTGTTGCTGGAATTACGGGAATCCAGGCGCAGATCAGCTTCCTCTCAGATGAATTGGTTACGGGGCTGAGTAGCCCCACAACGCTGCAGGTCGGCCCTGATGGCCGTCTCTATGTAGGCCAGCAAAACGGCACGATCAACATCTACACGGTGGTGAGAAGTTCCCCAGGAAATTATTCCATTACCGATACGGAGGAATTGCTTCTGGTGAAAAACATCATCAACCACAATGACAATGGGACCGACAACCTCGGTCAGGGCAACAGGCAGGTGACAGGCCTCGTGGTGATTGGCACAGCCAATAACCCGATTTTGATTGTTTCTTCTTCAGATCCACGTATTGCGGTTGGAAATGACTCCAACCTTGACACCAACTCAGGTATCATCACAAAACTCACCTGGATCGGAGCCGATCTTAACGATCCCGCTGGATATTGGGACAGGGTACACCTCGTGCGTGGGTTAACCAGATCAGAAGAAAACCATGCTACCAACGGCATGTCTCTTGATGCTACCAATAATATGCTCTATATGGCAGTTGGGGGGCACACAAACAAAGGTGCTCCTGGCAACAACTTCTCGGGCACCCCTGAATATGCTCTCTCGGCAGCTGTATTGCAGATTGACCTCGATGCCATCGCGGCGATGCCTGTTTACACAGATTTGCGTTCCGGAGAAAAATTCGTGTATGACATTCCTACCCTCGACGATCCAACCCGCAGCAATATTACCAATGCCGACGCCAATTTTCCCTATGCACCCGGGCATCCTTATTATAACCAAAGCATAGATCCGGGTGATCCTTTTGGCGGAAACAACGGACTCAACATGGCTCGCTGGGTGGTAGGCGGCCCCGTTCAGGTATTTGGAGGCGGATTCCGCAATCCCTACGACGTAGTCTATACCTCTCTCGGACGAGTATATACCTTTGACAATGGCCCCAATGGCGGCTGGGGCGGTGTGCCCAAAACATACAACGCCAGTGGTCTGGAGATCGACTACTCCACCTTCAACCCGGCTCTTGGGCACTATGTTACCAACGAGATGAATGAAGGAAATTCTACCCAACATGGCGATGGCCTTCACTATGTCACACCGGGATCTTATGCCGGACATCCCAATCCCACCCGCGCTTTCCCTGATAAAGCGCCTCTGATTGTGTATGAAAAAACGGGCGGAAACTGGACGGCTACTGGGACTTATGATTTTTTCACTGATTTTCCTGAGCCACCGGTGCCAATGTCACTCGCAAATCCTGCTGAAGGGCAATACCTTCATCCTAGTGTGATTGCGATGGCCGACATCAATGCTTCCACCAATGGGTTGTGCGAATATACTGCCTCCAACTTTGGCGGTGCATTGCAAGGCAATCTTCTTGTGGCTTCCTTCAACGATAACATCATCTCCTTCAAACTCTCTGCCGACGGCGCTTCTGTGGTGACTCAATCCAATCTGCTCAGTGGAAATGGAGACAACCCGCTTGATGTGTGGGCTCAAGGTGATGGCGTGGAGTTTCCCGGAACCATCTGGGTGGCTTTTCACGGTGCCAACAAAATCATGGTCTTTGAACCCAATGACTATGCGCCATTTAACTGCACGGGGGCCTATGATATTGGCCTTGACGAAGACGGAGACGGATACACCAATGCCGATGAAATCGATAATGGGACAGATCCCTGTAATCAGGGCGATAAGCCTGCCGACTATGACGGAGACTTCCTCTCCAACCTCAATGACGATGACGACGATAATGACGGGCTCCTCGATACCTACGACCCCTTTGCCGTAGATGCCAACAACGGGATGTCCAC
>JANQTF010000389.1:0-23913 GCA_030731845.1 Bacteroidia bacterium
GTTTAAGCCTACGAATTGAGGTACTTCTGCACTCCGCCTTCAAACGGCTTCGGTGGGAAATCCTGGACGGAGAGGGAGCAAACGCAAAAATCCCCAGGTGGAAACCCGGGGATGTAATGGCTTTGTGTTGCTCCAATCTGAATGGGATTGCTTCACGTTGTTTCTATCGGATTACCTGCAAAGGAGGTTAATCTTGCGGAGGCGATGGGTCTGAAGTGTCTTCATCCGAATTGGAGAAGGAGCGCCTCATCTTGGTGTCCGCGTCCATATTCTGCATGCGGTAATAGTCCATCAAGCCGAGATTCCCTAATCTGAATGCCTCTGCGATGGCCCGTGGAACTTCTGCTTCAGCACCTACCAGCAACGCGCGCATTTCCTGCACCTTGGCCCTGTTGACTTGTTCCTCGGCACGGGCATTTGAAAGTTTTTCCTCTGCTTTGGCTCGTGCGATTTCAGATTCTGCTCGGGCTGTTTTGATTCTCAGTTCAGCACCAATGTTTTCTCCAATATCGATATCAGAAATATCCAGGGATACAATGCTGTAGGCGATCCCTTGGGGTAGATCTACTTTAAATACATATGCTCGAATGATCTCAGGGCGCGCCATGATTTCTGCATGGGTATCCGCTGAGCCAATTGCAGCAACAATCCCTTCTCCAACCCGGGCTACTACTGTTTCTTCTCCAGCTCCACCGATCAGGTTGTCGATCTCCGCAATAACGGTGAGCGTGCTCTTTACAAAGAGTTGGATTCCATCTTTCGCTACGGCCTCAATTTTAGGAATGCTGATGGTCTTGGGCGTAACAGAATCCCGGATTGCCTGGAGCACATCGCGCTTTGCCAGGTCGATTGCTGATGCCTTTGTAAAAGTCAAAGGGATACTGGCGTTTTTGGCTGAAATGAGAGCATCAATGACAGACCTGATGTTGCCTCCGGCAAGAAGGTGGGTTTCCAGGTCGTTGATGGTGATATCAGGAAGTTTTGCCTTTTTTGCCTTGATCATTTCATTGACGATAGCTGCTGGATCTACCCTGCGAAGCTTCATAGCCATCAAGACGGTAGGACTGACGCGGACGCCAGAAAGCCAGGCAGCTAACCACAAACCTAGCGGGACTGTGACAATGATCAGAACCAGTATCAGGCCAACAATGGCCATTGCCGTGTACAGTAGAACGGATGTTGCCTCCAAAATAGTTGAATAATGATATGATAGTGAATGTACAGAAAGTTTCGTTGGAAGTGCCTATCGGCCTTTCCAAAGCGGGGGGCGTTTCTCTACAAAAGCTTCCATTCCTTCAGTTTGATCTTCTGTTGCGAAGAGGAGGTAGAAATTTTTGCGTTCGAGTCTGAGTCCTTCATCGAGATGTGAGTTAAAGGCAGCGTTGACAGACTCTTTGGCGAGTTGAGCGGCGATAGGGGCCATCGCGGCAACCTTCTGTGCGAGAGAAAGGGCTTCTTCGAGGTAGAGTTCAACAGGAACAACCCGAGTGATCAGACCGGCATCATAAGCTTCTTGTGCGGAAATAAATCTTCCGGTAAGAACCAATTCCATAGCTCTTGCTTTGCCAATGGCCCTCGTGAGACGCTGGGTTCCACCTGCACCGGGTATCACGCCAATCTTGATTTCAGGCTGGCCAAATTGTGCGCTTTCTGATGCGACGATCATGTCGCAAAGCATCGTAAGTTCACAGCCGCCACCGAGGGCAAAGCCGCTTACAGCTGCGATGATGGGCTTCTTCACATTCTTGATCGCCTCCCATTTACTAAATTGATCTACCTGAAGCATATCCGTGCTGGTTTTTCCCGCCATTTCTTTGATGTCGGCACCAGCTGCAAAGGCACGTTCATTGCCAGTGATGACGATGCAGCGTATTTCGGAATCAGAATCCAGGTCTCTAAAAGCGAGCACCAGTTCATCCATCAGGCCGAGGCACAAGGCGTTGAGTTCCTTTGGCCGGTTGAGGCGGATCAGGCCTATATATGGCTTGATCTGCTTGGTTACTTCAATATAAGTGTAGCTCATGTAGGGCGTGGGTAAATTAGAAAGCTAATATTAAAAAAAAAAGCGCCCGACTCCATCAGGAGGCGCGCGCAAATTCGGTCAAATTCAATTGAATTAGCCCTTCAGGTCATTTATCATCTGCTCAAGAGCAGTCATGATGGTCTGAAACTGATCAGCTTTGAACTGGCCAATGATGTTTTGAGCCACGATCTTTCCAGGGTCATCCAGTTCTGAAAGGAGATTTTTCCCTTTCGGAGTCGGGTGAATGTAAATCACGCGGCGATCCTCTTTCGAGTTCTTACGTTTGACAAGTTTCCCTTTCTCAAGATTATCAACAGTTGAAGTCAACGTCGATAATTTGATTTGAAAAAACTCGCCAACTTCTTTCATCTTCTTCTGGTCTTCTTCGTCCAGATGGCGGATGATGTCCACATCTTGCTCACTTACACCATACCGATTCAGGATAGCCTGACGACGGTCGTTGTAAGACTTTACTAGGGTTTGCAAGGTGGATTCCAGGCGGTAGGCATTCGGTTCCACAAACAATTTGCTCACAGTATTCATTAGGTTGGCAAAAATTTCTTACATGGCTAATTTTGTCCTCAGCCTAAAATTTCCAAATCTTGCCACATTCGCAATGTACCAAAATAGTTTGCTTCTAGAAAAAGGAAATGAATAAATAGATGATATTTTTCCCTGTTCGGGAGAAAATAGAGCAATTTATTCCTTTTTCACAGCTAAATCCAGCCCAGCCATTCTTTAACCCCTTCGCACGATCAGGTAGCAGCGAAAATGGTAGGCCGTTTCCGGTATCAGCTATTTTGAAACATTCCACAATGAAATCAAAGTTATGTGGATGACTTAGATATTTTTTCTGGTTGACATTTCAAATATGCGAATGATAATTTTTATATACCACTCACTTATTTGTTTTTTCTTAGCTCCATATCCTCTTATGCTTCTCGTTTAGCTGGAATATTTCCTGCGACATGATGACTCCTTTTCCGTTGTGAGAAAATCTATAGTAGAACGCTTCATGTATTTTGTCGTAAATCATTGAAAATCAATTTTTTATGTTTGGGTTTCTTGTTGTAAAGCTTGTAGTATGAGGCTTCCTAATGTGGTAAGTGAGGAGAACAAAAGCACAAATATGGTGCTCATACTTTCAATAGAACCGAAGAAATCCAATTGAGATTATCTTAGCTCCACAGGTGCTTTCTGACATGTTGGATAGTTATTTTCATGATAACTATTCATCGGATCGGAGAATTTATATCGTCTTGCGAAGCAGTTTTTTTCAAATCTGCCTCAAGGGATTAAAATGAAACGTCACTAGGCCCGTGGGTTTGTATTGTCTCTCGACTTGAATCTGCTGTTGATTTCAGACTGTTGACCTCAATCAACACACGATCCCAGATCAAATCTTCTTCAAATTGGTAGATCTTTTTGGAGATGTCAATCGTGGTTTGGGTCGATCAAAAGTCGTATGCTGAGAGAAAAGTCCCAAACCCCCTAAAGAGATGATCTTTCTGCTCATTTGGAATTTTATGAAGGAATTTATCGAGTACAGATTGAATGTGACTGAGATAGTCGGCAAAAATGATCCTTCCGGCTTCCTCGGCTTCTACAAGGACCACCCGTCGGTCCTCTTTGGACGTTGATCGACGCAGGATGCCATGAGTTTCAGCTTTATCTACCACGCTAGTGAGTGTACTTAGCTTCAATTGGTAGTGGGCTGCGATTTCCTTCATCTTCAATGGGCCTTTTCTGCACACCAATTGAAGAATATCCATTTCGAGGCTAGAGATTCCATGTCGTTTTTGGACAAAGTCCTCCTGCATCCTGAAAAAATGGTTGACAGCCAAAATAGCTGATTCGAGCTTTGTTACACTCACAGGGTCGATGCTTCCAATCATGATCATTCGTTTTTGAATGCTCTTGTGACAACTTAGAATAAAAAAAGTCACCCATTAAAATGGGTGACTTTGAATAATTGTTCAATTTTTTTGTGGAATCTACTCCACAGGATTTGCCACTTCGGCCATCCTTTTCAATCCAACTAGAAAACCAGTGAATTCATCTTGACTCAGGCTTTCCTTCATGTTCTCGGCCATAATGGTGAGATACTGATGGTATTGCTCGTAAAGATTGCGACCCTTACGACTTACTTCAAGAAAAACCACTCTGCGATCATCTTTTGAGTTTACACGCTTCACAAACTTTTGATCTTCGATTTTGTCGATGATGCTCGTGAGCGTACTCAGCTTGATCTGGAAGTGATCACCGATCTCCTTCATTTTCTTGGGCCCATCCATGACAATCAATTGAATGATTTCCATGTCGAGAGAAGAAATTTTGTACCTGGTTTTGATGTATTGCTGATGCTTACGATAAACCTCTGTCAGCTCGTAGAGGTGTTCTTGTAGCTGCTTTACTTCCGGCGAAAGTTTCGTCGAAGCCAGTAGGGAGTCTGTCTTCATTGTAAAATTGGTTAGTAGGTGGGGAAATACAGGTTGCTCACAAAAATATTCCAGCGAGGATTGCTCCATTTAGTCCGGAATACTAATAATTCGACACTAATATATTGCCTTTAAATGATTAGAACAATCGTTCAAATAAAAAAAAATCAAGTTTGGTTGCTAATTTGTTGGTTTTGAGTGGATTGTGTATTGCAATTTATAAAGATTTCGATAAGTGAATAAGATTGGAAGGTTCTTTTTTTCGCAATTTGCGTGATCTTACACTAAATGTGATAATTCTCCACCAGGCCCCAGGAGTTCGTCAACCCTTTTCGTTACGGAAGGGTCTTCTATTAATGGAGGTGCATGATGAGGCTTAATCCTTGCATCTATGATAAGGGGGCCCCGGCAGCCCCAGTGTTTTTGCCGAATTTCGCTTTCCACTCCGTATATGTCATGCGAAGGATTGGATCGGGTGAAGGTTACCCATAAAAAGTTATTCAGACTTGCAGCACAAAATTCGCTGTCGTCGCAGAGGATGCACAGGGGGAGTCCTGAGAGGGCATCTATTCGTGTGCTTAGAGAATCCGTTAACGTTGCTAGTTGCAATTCGGCTTCATCTGTACTTACAAAACCAGGGCCTTCTATCGCCCAAATGCCTGGTAGTACGATTTGGGGATTGCGAAATCCCGCTGGAAGATGAAGGGATTCGGGAAGTGTATCTTCTAAGCTGCGAATAGGATCACCGGCTGCTGCGACTACCACTTTTGAGCCCTGATTGAGACCTGTGCCCGAATAGTCCAGCGTATCCATGGTGGTTTTGGTCTGAAAATGAAGGTCCCGTTCAAAATCTACCCGGCAAAGCATATGCGATAAGAAGGCAGGAATGTCATCAATGGAAGGAGGATTGTCCTCTTGGGCAATGACGAGCAGATATTTGGCTAAAGAAGCCTGGCCAAATCCCAGAACTGCATTGGCTACGGTAAGGATTTCCTGCGGGGATCGCTTTTTATATGGTACATATCGCTCATGACCGATGGCGAGCAGGAGCGGATGCACGCCTGCTGCATCTACGGCGTGCATAGCCACAAGGCCAGGCACCGATACCGGAACCATGGAGGCTGTCACCTCGTGGATAAGGTGGCCAAAGGTTGTGTCTTCTTGTGGGGGGCGCCCAACCACAGTGAATGGCCAAATGGCATCTTTGCGGTGATATACCGCCTCGACTTTCATGACAGGAAAATCGTGCTGCAAGCTATAATAGCCTAGGTGATCGCCAAAAGGCCCTTCGGGTTTGGTGGCAGCAGGGTCTATGGTGCCACAAATCACAAAATCAGCATCCGCGGAGAGCAGGTGACCGTTTTTGCGGAAGTATCGAAAATTGCGCCCGGCAAACATCCCGGCAAACATGAGCTCGCTTAATCCTTCTGGAAGGGGCATCACTGCGGCGAAGCTGTGGGCAGGTGGTCCACCCACAAAAATGCTCACTTTGAGCGGTTCTCCTTTGGCGGCAGCCCTGCTGTGGTGAACACCGATTCCTCTGTGAATTTGGTAGTGAATTCCTACTTCCTGATTGGGAAGGTATTCATTGCCGCCGAGCTGCACGCGGTACATACCCACATTGGTATTCATCGCTCCTGGCTTGAGCGGGTCTTCTGTGCACACTTGTGGAAGCAAAATGTAGGGCCCGCCATCCATGGGCCAGGATTGGATCTGAGGCAGTTGGTCGAGGGTGGTTTGACCAAACAATATTGGCTTAGAAAGTCGCGCTTTGATTGGGAGGGCATGAATGGCTGCAAACGGTGCCCGAAGATGCTTGTGCGGTGCCTTGAATAAATTGCTGGGATCAGCTTTGATTGACACAACCTGCTTAACCGCTTCGAGGGTGGACCTGAAAATAAACTCGGTTCGCTCCACCGTGCCGTAAAGATTGGCCAAGGCTGGAAATGGACTTCCCTTCACCCGCTCAAACAATACAGCAGGGCCAGCAGCGGCATATAGCCTACGCTGTATCTCCGCAATCTCCAGATATGGGTCCACTTCCTTCTTTACGCGGACCAGCATCCCCTGGCGCTCCAAATCCTGTACACAGGCAGCTAAACTTCTATATCGCACAATCTTTGGCTTTAGATCGGTAACATGACCGTTTCCGACCTCAATTCCAACCTTTGTGCTTGCTCAAAAGTTGCGAATGGTGATGAATTTGCACGAACAAAGGCTCATTTCTACCATTAAAGGAGAATATTGAGCGATGCAACCAGGTGTTGAACGGGCTCTGGCTGTAGAAAAAACGCGATAACAAACCCTGTGACAGCTCCCCAAAAGTGTGCATCGTGGTTCATTTTCTTCATGTCGTCTTTACGAAGCATCAAAATCAGGGTCACAGACAGGAATAGAACACCTGCTATCCATGCAGGAAGAGAAAGGGAAGGATGAATCAGCGTGAGACCGGGGATCGATATCCCCAGCATGGGGTTGGTCACGATGGTGCCTAGCACTACCCCGCTGATCGCTCCTGAAGCCCCCAAGGTGCCAGGATAACCACTATTGCCTACATGGCGGAGATGTGTCCCCAGGCTGCCAGCAAGAAGCCCCGACATATATAGGACAATGAACCACGGGGTGCCTAGCGTATATTCACATAGGGGCCCAAAAAACCACAGCGTAAGCATGTTAACAAACAGGTGAGTCGGTCCGCCATGCACAAATCCGTTGGTGATCCATTTCCAATAGCTCTTATCCAGTTTCACATCGTAGGGGATGAGTGTGAGCTTGTCCCGAAATAGCTCATCGCGCATGGCATACAAGCTGATGATGGAGGTGATAAAAAGAAGTGCTACGGTTGCAGGGGCATGTGGAAAGTAGGAAAGCATGTGATTCTATGATTATTCGTAAAATCAAAAATTGTAATTATTGGATTAATCATCAACTCCCTTTTCATTCAAATCTTTCAACAATCACAATGACGCAGCAAACCCTGAGAGGGGCGAAAATATACAGGCATCTCTGATGCAAAACCCTCAAAAAGAATTATTTTTAGGGATCAATCTCGTATCAACAAAAGAAAAGCCACCTTAGCTCAGTTGGTAGAGCAACTGATTCGTAATCAGTAGGTCGCGGGTTCAAGTCCCGTGGGTGGCTCCATCTCTCTTGCCAGGAAGCACAAGCAGGAATAGGAACCGTTTCCTCAGATCGCACAGAAGCCATTCGAGTGATTTTTACCGTTGGCTAGTGAATCACAGATCTGGATTGTCGGGCTATTTTGGTCAGGTAAGACGCCGCGTTTTGCATCGCATCCTTCTGATCACGAGCCAGCTCATCGATTGCATATACTTTGGTAACACCCTGCTTTTGGGTGTCGGCTTCGGGTAATTCATTTTTGCCAACAAAAAGCAAGAGCTTTTTCTGATTTCGCAGGCACAAGGCTGCCACACCGCCGGCTACTTTCCCCTGGAGCGACTGTGAATCCAGCTTCCCTTCTCCACTAATCACCCAATCTGCTTGTTGGAGGAGGGGCTCCAGCCCCGTTAGGGTTGCGATGGTATCAAATCCACTGGCGATTGTGGCTCCAAGGAGCGCCGAAAGCCCAGCAGAAATTCCTCCGGCAGCTCCTCCTCCTTGGATATTTCCGATCTCAAGTCCCTGCTCTTTTCGAATGATTTCGGAAAAATGCCTGAGGCCCTCATCCAACACGCTCACATCAGCCTCACTCGCTCCCTTTTGCCGGGCATATACTTCGGCAGCTCCATTTGGGCCATACAAAGGATTGGTTACGTCGCAGAGCATGGTGATGCTTATTTTCTTACAATCAATCTCCATACCCGGCTTGATCCGATGAATGTTCTGAAGGTTCTCCCCAATGGGTGCAAGAAGCTGCTCATTCTGGTCCAAAAACTGATATCCCATGGCGGTAGCGATCCCTATCCCTGCATCGTTGGTGGCGCTACCACCAAGGAATAGATAGATCTGCCGATATCCGCGACCGATGGCGTCGGCCATCAGGGTCCCGGTGCCCAGGGTTGTGGTGCGCAAGGGATTGCGCTCCTGTTCTTGCAGGAGCACAATCCCGCTCGCGCTTGCCACTTCGATGAAGGCTGCGGTAGAAGATGTGAAATAGGAGGCCGACAAAGGTCTGCCCAAGGGGTCAGTCGTGAGCATAACCCGCTCTTGCAATCCGAGAAGATTTGCCAGAACTGAGATCGAGCCATCTCCACCATCGGCCATGGGGTGATGGATCACTTCGATGGATTCATCGCTGGCAAGGAGGCCAATCTCAATGGCCTCGCATACTGCCTGTGCCGACAACGATCCTTTGAATTTATCCGGGCAGAGGAGGATTTTCATGAGAATGAGATTGGGAAGAGTCTGGAAGGATGGAATAAGGAAAACCAGTGTTGAGAAGATCGAAGATGGGCACTGGATCGAATCTCTTCAGCATCGACGTCGGTGTTCTAATTTAACTCGTGTTCTCTCAATTCTTTTTCACTTCTTGTCAGACACCCTGCTATTGATCGGGTCAATGTATAAAGGCTCCAAAAGGAGAGGAGTTGCTACCCGAATTTACCTTTTCCGACCAATTTCTTGAAAAATGGAAACGACTCCTTTAGTCCACGAGCAGCTTTATTTGCTGGGATCCAGATGGCGTGACGATATGGAGCACGTACACCGCAGCGGCCAAAGAACCAAGGTCCCAGGTCAAGGACCTGTCAACCATCACGGACTCTGCACGGAGCAACCTTCCTTGCAGATCGCTGAGCTGCAAGGTGGCATACTGAGACTCCAGTGCATTGTGTTGAATCTGAACGAGGCGGGAACCACGGGCAGGGTTTGGAGACAAGCTCCAGCGCAGTGAGTTGCTAATGAGCACTTGTCGGGTCAAGGAGAGGCGTTCGGTGCCATCAGAATCAAGACTGCTGAGACGGTAATAGCTGATGCCGGAAAAAGGCTGTTTGTCCAAAATCCGAAATCGGCTATCTCCTGTTTGACCTCCTACTTGTTCCCAGGGATTAAACTCACGACCATTTTGGGAGCGTTGGATCCGAAACTGTGTGTTGGCTTGGAGCGGATCGAGTTCCCAGTCAAGTTGTACTTCGCTTCCAATGGCGTTGGCAGTGAACACGAGGTTGTCTTGTGGCAGGATGGCCGCTTCTTCGAGTCGGATGTCGTCGAAATAATAATATGCGTAGGGAAACGAAGCATTGGATGGGCTGGCAAATTGCTGGATGCTGGCAGCAGCGTCGGTACGAAAATTACCAAAGGTAAGGTGTGTGAAAGGCGCCAGGGCTGTGAAGGAATAAGAAATGGTTTGCCAGGTAGTCGAGTAGATGGCGCCTGTTGTCTCAAAGGTGGGCGTAAGGACAATGGGAGCCGTACCAGTCTGTGCCAGGCCTCCTACCGAAAGATGTGCGCCAATCTCTGTACCGAAGCCACCATAGTTCACCGTAGGATCAAAGTCGCCATTGGTATAGGAAAAAGTCAGGGTATAGGCTGTGCCCACTTGCAAGGGAGCGGTCAACTGCACATCGAGATACTCCCGAAAATTTGGAACGATGGTCAGCCATGTGGCTATGCCCATCACGGCATTGCCTGAGAGAGGTGTCACCTCGCCATTGAGGGTGAAAGGAAATGTGTAGAAAGTGGTGCCACAGGTGTGGAAAAAATCGGGGCTACTGATACCCGATCCACAGCCTGGAATGCCAGATACATTGTGCCAATTGGAGACAAAGTCCCATTGACAGGAGTTGGTTGGACAATTGCTAAAAGCCTCAAATCCAGGGTTGGGTACCAGATTTTGGCCGTAGGCTGTCCAGAAAAATAAGAGAAACAACAGGGTTGGAAAGGTTTTGGGAAAATTCACAGCTTTGGGAATTAAGGTAAAGATTAATTCCCTAGACGCATCTCATTTTCAATAGGTTGGGTTGTTGTTCTGGTTGATTAAATTTTTATTATTGGGATATAACGACCTTGGAACATATATGAAAAAATATTCATATATGGTAATAGATATTGAAAGATGGTTATTTTAGTGGATAAAAGGGCTTGGCTCTGCTCTCCTATTTCAGGATAAAAACTGAATGGCAAAGACGACCCTTGCAGATTTCTCACATAAATCTCATCGAGATAGCACCAAACCCATGTCTCACCGGGTTCGGCAGATTGGATCACCGGATGGCCTGTTTCATGAAAGTGGGCACTTGCATGTTTATTGGGGGAGCTGTCGCAGCAGAGGGTCACGCCACAGCTTTGGCAGGTGCGTAGGTGCACCCATTTGCTACCTGTTTTGACGCATTCTTCACACTCGTAGGCACGAGCTTTTTTGAGGTCGTTGATGGCGCTGATGTGTTCACAAAGCTTGGGATGGACCATGGTATTTTGGGAGTTGGGATTCTAATTTGAGGAAATTGATAAGAGAAATGCAAGCATACTACGAAAATAAGATTTTTGGCGGTTGGAAGTTGATGCTGTAACAAGGCATAACTGAAACATTCCTGAGAATTCCAGGTAATAGACTCACACCATTTCGAATGAACCCCTAGCTATGTTTACCAGAGATTTGCATATCATCGAGGCCAGGCCAGTTCTCGATTTTCCAGAGGCTTCCACGCCGATAGAAGATTTTCATCATCAGGTACTACGGCCTCTCCTTAAGATGCAGAACGAGCTCTTGCTGCGTCAGTTTGCAGCTTGGTTGCGGGAACACAAACAATCCCTGGCAGGCAAGACTGTCGAGGCGCAGCGTATGCTCATCGAAGATGCCTGCAAAACCCACAATAGGCTACGTGCTCAGGCATTTGGCCTCATAAGTGGGGTAATGACTTTGCCCGAGTATGACTTTTATCTCGCCAATCAGCGAGAGCTGCATAAGCGCATCACTTCTATGTGGTCCAAGCGACTCTTTGACGAAAAAGGAGCGTTGCTACAGGCCTTATCTTGATCATTTGTGATGGGCTCTTTGTTTTGATGTTCTCAGTGGCAGAAAACACAAGGATGAATCATCACAGATTCCTTGCAATCCATGAGTTTTGACACATATAGCTCACAAAAAACACTACCTTTGAACTCCACTTTGCGAAAGCCATGAGGAGAATTGCCATTTCAGATATTCACGGTTGTGTCAAGACTTTCCGGTCTTTACTGGAAGATCAGGTCGTGTTGTCAAAAGACGACCAACTGTATCTTTTGGGAGATTATGTGGACCGGGGTCCCGACTCGAAAGGTGTGCTCGATTATATCATGGAGCTAACCAAGGCAAATTACAACGTGCGTTGCCTGCGTGGCAACCATGAGGAGATGATGTATAAGGCGGCCAAAAGCCCCAATGAAGCACCCCTATGGCTGGTCAATGGAGGGCAACAGACCCTCGCAAGCTTCGGAGTGGATGATCCGGCTAGTATTCCGGCTAAATACCTCGAGTTTATCGAAGGGCTTGAGTACTTTGCAGAAGTGGACAACCTGATCTTTGTTCATGCAGGTCTGAACTTCAAAGGGAATAGTGAAGAAAACCGCGAAAGTGGCTTCTTGTGGCGTATGCACAATCCCATGAAAGACCTCGACTCCATGATGTGGATTCGATGGTGGTACAACGACATTGATTGGCATTGGCTTCGCGACCGCATCATTGTGCATGGACACACCCCACAGGGCACCGATGAAATTTGGGATATGTATGACAATCTCTCTCAAAGCCAGGTGATCGATATTGACAATGGCTGCTTTGCCCGCAACCACCCCGGTATGGGGCAACTTTGCGCTTTTGATGCCACAAACATGGATTTGTTTTTTCAGGAAAACATCGACTGACACGCCGATTGTCCTGGTTTGGTTCATTCCCTCATAATCTAAAAACTATATCCATTGCCTGCTTCCATTGTGGTTCATAAACTTCATGAATACAGCGGCCATGTAGGGTCAATCTATTCTCTTGCAGTGAATGGCGCCCAAACCACGGCCTATACTTCTGGAGACGATGGCACCGTGGCCGCCTGGAATTTGCTTGCAACAAGTGATGAGGGAATTGGGGTCATGAAGGTCGAAAAAGCCATTTACGCACTGTGTAGTGTCCCAGACTTCAACTGGCTCATTGCCGGAATGAGTGATGGAACAGTTCACTTCATCGATCCACAGGCCAAGCAAATCCTACATACCATTCGCAAAATCACCGAGCCGGTATATAACATTCGCTACGAGTCCGAGCGGCAGTACCTCTGGGTTTTGTATGGTAAAGGATACCTCTCTGTGATCAGGTTGCCAGACTTTGAGGAAATCGGGTTTCGTAAACTGGCGGAAGATCACTTGCGGGATATGATATTTTCTCCGATAGAGCCAGTTATTTTTTTTGGAGCAAGCGATCATCGCATTCTGGCCATGAACCGGGAATCAGGCATTATTCAATCTGATTGGGTGGCCCATGACAACTCGGTGTTTTCCCTCGCCATCGACCCCAAGGGGCGCTATCTCCTTAGCGGTGGGCGTGATGCCCATCTCAATGTATGGGAAGCCACAGCTCCCTACGCTGCCCTCGAAAAAATTCCCGCTCACAATTTCACCATCAACGACATTGCTTTTTCGCCCGATGGGAAATATTTTATGACCGCGAGCCGCGACAAAACCCTCAAGCTCTGGGACGCCAATTCGCTCCAATTGCTCAAAGTAATTGACATGTTTCGCAATCAGGGGCACAGGCACAGCGTTAATCGTGTGGTCTGGCTTAAGGATGGAACCATTCTCTCTGCGGGCGACGACAGACGGTTGATTCGCTGGGGGTTGACCGTTGGCGCAGAAGATTGACAGGAATCTCCCATCGGGGGATAAGAATCTCAGGCTCAGATATTACCTTTACCGACCGCAGGCGCTGGACCTCCTGGATTAATACAAACAAGACATGATTCTTACTGACGCGCGTATCCTCGAAGAAATCGAGAAAGAGACCATTCTCATTGAGCCATTCCGCAGAGACAGCCTCGGGAGCAACAGCTATGATGTGCATTTGGGGAAGTATTTGGCGGTGTACAAAGATCGGATTCTCGATGCGCGCAAACACAATGAGATCGAAGAGCTTGTGATTCCTCCCGAAGGGCTTGTGTTGGAACCCAATACCCTTTACCTCGGTGTCACAGAAGAATATACCGAAACGCACAACCATGTGCCGTTTCTCGAAGGCAAAAGCTCCATTGGCCGCCTGGGCATTCACATTCATGCTACCGCTGGCAAAGGTGATGTAGGATTTTGCAACACCTGGACCTTAGAGATCACGGTTGCGCAGCATGTGCGGGTATATTCAGGTATGCCTATTGGTCAGCTCATTTACTTTGAAGTGACGGGCGATGTGATCAATCCTTACCACAGTAAAGATTCCGCAAAATATACCAACCGCACCCTGCGTCCGGTAGAGAGCATGATGTGGAAAAATCAGTTCTGAGACAACAGAGAGCCAAGCTGGGTTGTGCGCTTGTCTCACAGGATCAGCCTGAGAGCTTTTCGTTGATTACCCACAGGTCATTTCCCCGGAGTTCCCACCTGAATCGCGAGAGTGGGGCAGGGGGTGGGCCGTCGATCACGCGCCCCTCGCTGTCGTAGAGGCCCTCGTGGCAGGGGCAGGCAAATTGCTCTTCTCGTGCTTGCCAGGCAACCGTGCATTTTTTGTGTGAACAAACGAGGGAAAACACCACGATCTCTTCGCCACGCATGGTCAGGAAAATCTGATCCCAGTTAAATTCCCGAATCAGAAAAGGCTGCGCTTTCAACTCGTCGAGGCTGCAAGCCAGGATCTCGGAATCATATATGAGGGCACAGCTCGTCATCGCAGCCATACCCGCCCCCAAGGTTCCGGTTTTCTTCAGAAATTCTTTTCTCGTCATGTGCCTCAGGATGCCAGGGGTGAAGTCGCAGCCAGATGTTGCCGACGAAGAAGGTATTTTCCGAGAATATCAAACTCCAGGTTCACCGCATCTCCTACTTGCAGCTGATGGAAATCGGTGTGTTCCCACGTGAAAGGGATAATGGTAACGGTGAATGAATCTTGGGCGGCCTCTACCACGGTGAGGCTCACGCCGTTGACGCAGATGGACCCGCGATCCACGAGCAACTCTGCAAAATCTGCTGGAAACCCGATGCGAATCAGCCAGGAACCCTCGCGCAGCTCAATCTCCCGAATCTCGCCTACGGTGTCCACGTGGCCCTGCACGAGGTGTCCGTCGAGACGGCCTCCCATGCGCATACAGCGCTCCACGTTGACCTTCCTTCCGGCAGCCCAACTCCCAAGTTGCGTCTTGGAGAGGGTCTCCTCAACAGCCGTCACCTGATAGAGATATTCGTTGCCTGCATGTTGCAAAATTTGGGTCACAGTGAGGCACACGCCGTCGTGAGAAATACTCTGATCCACCCGGATTGGATCTTCTTCCCGAAAAGTCGTGCGGATGCTGAAGTGCCTGTTGCTGCCTTCGCTTTCCACCGTTTCGATGACCCCGAGGGCCTCTATGATTCCTGTAAACATGAATATTTTTTGATTAGCGCATCAGTGTGACCCAGCCCTTGAGTTCACGAGGGGTATTGCCATTGATTCCCAGCTCTTCATAGAGGAGGTAATAGTAATAAACACCCGGCTCGGCAGGCTTGCTGCTGAATGCCACAGTTCCATCCCACAACCGATCAATGCTGACATTGGTTTCGTACATTTTTCTGCCCCAACGATCAAAGATCTGAATCTGTTTGAGAATCACATCCTGATATTGAACAGGGCGTAGCACATCGTTGATCCCGTCATCATTGGGTGAAAAGACATTGGCCATAATGAAAGTAGGACAATAATCAATGCAGGAAGGGAGAGAGATGGTACTCTCATTGCCCAGGGTATCCGTAGCTGTGACAATATAGCAGCCGGCAAAATCTTCTTCGGGAAGGCCAATGATGGTCAAGGTGGTATCAGCGGCGAAAGAGGGATACTCAATGCGTTGCACTTCTCTGAATGGTCCCGCCTCTGATTGACCAAACTTCACGGTAATAAATTCTGTGTCGCCATTACAATCAGGGTCAGACTTGGTCACCGTCACGGTATAAATCCGGGCATCGCAATCGCCAGTCGCTTCCACCAATGGTGGGCAGGGTGGCTCCTCGTCACGGGCGAAGGAGCAGGAAACCTGCGAATCGTTGATCAGGATGGGCTTGATGTCAGGCCGATTGTGGCTTCCGGTGGATCGGATAAAGTAGCAGTATTCTGAATTGGGATTCAGATTCAGATCCACATAGCTGTGGGTGTTGGCAGCTGTGGCGGTGACGGTGGTCAGAGAGTCGAAAGGTCCCCCATTCACCGATCTGAAGATCACATAGTCGGTGTTGGTCCAGGGCACATACTCAGACCAGGAGAGGGTCACGGCATTGTTTCCTCCTGTTGTAATAAGGTATATGGTGGACCCTATATTTTTGTTATTCCTGGTTGGCACCCGCTTCCCTGATCCATCGAATACTTCTACCCGATAATTGTATCCTCTCGATTCTGTGTCGAGATTGGTATCAAAATAGGTGGTGTCCTGATAAGGTAGGGTAGCGATGGCGATGGCGGGGAAGCTATTGTTATTGCCCCGGTAGAGTCGATAGGTATAAGGTGCGGGAAAAAATTCATCTACAATGGGCAGGGACCAGCTCACAAATACTTCTCCAGTGGAGATGTTGGTCACCGCCACGCTGTCATTGGTCATGAAGAGGTTATCTATCTCAATGCTCACACAAGCAGTGTTTGTGGCGCAACTCTCCAGAATGGGCAGGTCAGGGTTGGTTTGGTCTGCATAGGTGGCTGTAACAACATAGCAGATTTCTTTGCCTGCAAGATCCACGATTCCCTCAAATGAATCATCATAGGAAGTATTGGCCCAGCCAAGTACATCAGCAATGAGGGTAAATCCTGCCTGATCTGGTGTCATCTCACAGCAGATGGTATCCTGCATATAATCGCCTCCGTCGAGTTTTCGATAGACTTTATACCCCACCACCCTGTCAGAACAGAAAGTAGGGGACCAGGTGAGATTCACGGATCGGGAGGCTCCTTTGATGGCAATCAGGTCGGTTGGGGGTGGTGGCACCACCCGAATGATGACTACTTTGTTGGCCGAGAGGGTAGTATTGTTCGGGAAGTTGGGAGAAGCATAGTTTTTATTGTCGGTAGCATAGAAATCTACTTGGAATGGGCTTTTTCTGATATTATCACAGCTTGTCTGCCAAACCACAGTTCCCTTCACGGTATCGACAGGTTGGCCGACCCCGTTGTTTCTGGTAGAAACGGGTAGGGTGGTAAATGGCACATTTACCCCAGGGAAAGGATTGATGATGAGCCCGGAAATATCTGCCGGATTATCAGGCAGAGCGAAAGGGCCATTGGCACCCAGGGAGCCATTGTTGAGTTGGAAGTAGAGGGAGTCCACCACATCAGGATCCCATGATTTGACCCCAAAACGTAGCTCATCCCCAGCCTGCACACAAGTATCGGTGATGGTCTCGATGATGGGTGGATTGTTGTCACAGTCGATGACTGTGACAGCCATATCTCGCAGCACATAACCCAAGAGCACGCCATCGCGCCATTCTTCAACGATATATGCAAAATTATAGACCCCGAGGGTGGCAGGGACTTCCCAGGTTACGAGGCCAGTGAGGGGATCCATGACAAAAGTATTTCCAACACCAAAACCAGGATCATCAGGGAATCGGTATCCATTGGTGGGGGTAGGAGGAATGTTGCTGGATGGATCGTACTGAAGCGAAGGAGACAACCTGTAAGCAAGGCTATCGCCATCTTTGTCAAAGCCACCGGGGTTGTGGGTCCATGTTTTGCCTATGCAGGCATCGTCGAGGGGTCGATTAAGGAGAACTGGGCTGTTGTTGTTTCCAACAATCGGAGGGGTAATGAAAAGGAGGGTTTCTACATAAAAAGTCTGCTCCTGAGATTTGGTGAGGTTGATGATTCCTTCGCTGCGAGCGAGGTCATAGTAGCGCAGATGGTAGCGGCCCGGGCCAGGAAAGGCGAATTCTGTAAAGTAAAAATTTTCTTTGATGGTCCCTTTGACTGGAACTCCATTTCTGGGATTAACACCTGGGGGCAGGGTGCAATCGCTTGGGAGTGTGGTCATGAGCGGGCCGTTGGCGCGTGGAATATCCTCTATGATGGTAATTAAGGTGTAAATCGGTCCGTTTGGGCCATTTTGGACACTATATATTTCGATGTTGGCCGAGCATCGATCCACTCCAGCAGGCGCGGGGTCTGTGTAGGTGGTCAGGGTAAGGGTATATTTATTGGGATTGATGTCTGGCTCCGATTGTTCTGCGGTAATTTGGCCCGCAAGATTGTGGGTGGCCTTTAATGAAGGCAAGCTTCCCAGCAGGAGGACCATCAAGATGGAAGGGGAGAGAAAACGGCGAAGACTCATATGGCTGGATCTGCTAGGGTAGTAGAACAACTATGTTTAAGGATATGGACAGGCCTGTGGCCCACTATTAAGAACCCGGGCAGCGACAAATTCCATAGAGGAATACTGCCAAGGGGGGCTGTAATGGGGGATGAAGCTTGCAATTGGTAAAAACGAATCAGACAGGGGTAAGTTATAGAATATCGGGAAAGGAATTGATCTCATGTAATAATGTAGAGAAATTCACAATTCCCTCTTTTCTCAAAGCAAAATCTTAGTACCTTTGCACCCTCATTAGTTCTTCATGCCGGGCCAAGGTGTCCGGAAAAGGCCTTCCGCAAAAAGCTTTGATGTATTTTTCGAGGCTTATTGGAAGTCTTGGTAAAAACTCCGTATTTGCACAGCCATTTCGCAGAGCAAGAAAAAAAGAATGGACTCAAGAAGTTATAAAACACTGTCTGCCAATAAAAACACTGTCGAAAAGCAGTGGTTGGTCATTGATGCAGAAGCCCAGATCCTCGGTCGGCTTGCCAGCCAAATCGCCAGTATTCTGCGCGGTAAGCATAAGCCATCTTTCACACCCCATGTGGACTGTGGAGACAATGTTATCGTAATCAATGCTGACAAAGTTCGCCTCACCGGAGGTAAATGGCAGCAGAAAGAGTACATTCGTCACACTACATATCCAGGTGGACAGCGTTCTGTGAGAGCTGACAAAATGCTGAGCACCCACCCAGAGCGGATTGTTGAGTTTGCTGTCAAAGGCATGCTCCCTAAAAATAAACTGGGCGCCCAGATGTATCGCAACCTGCGTGTATATGCAGGAGCCGAGCATCCACACGAAGCTCAGGAACCAACCTTATTCGAACTCTAATTCACTCAGCATAGATTCCAACGATGAGTCAAATTGTTACCGTAGGCCGGAGGAAGCGTGCAATCGCTCGGGTATTCCTTCAAGAAGGGGGTTCCGGCACCATAGAAATCAATAAGCGCACACTCGGGGATTATTTTCCCGTGGACATTCTGGCATTGCGAGTAACAGATCCTTTCCGGGTTCTTGCACTGAGCAAAGAGGGATATGACATCAGAGTGAATGTAGCTGGTGGTGGAATTAAAGGGCAGGCAGAAGCCATTCGCCTTGGAATTAGCCGCGCACTCGTAGAGGTGAATGAAGACAATAAACCTGCGTTGAAACACGCTGGGTTTATGACCCGCGACTCCCGTAAAGTTGAACGTAAGAAACCAGGTTTGAAGAAAGCACGCAAAAGCAAGCAGTTCTCCAAACGTTAATCGAGGCATTTTACTGATATGCAGTTACCTAGTTATCAAAATCTCTTGGAAGCGGGTGTTCACTTCGGACACCTTCGCAAGAAGTGGAATCCTCGCATGGCTCCCTATATCTTCATGGAGCGCAATGGTATCCACATCATCGACCTGAACAAAACGCACCGCATGCTCGATGAAGCAGCTCGTGCAGCCAAGCAATTGGCGATCTCTGGTCGTAAGGTTCTTTTCGTTGCTACCAAAAAGCAGGCGAAAGAAATCGTGGAAGCCGAAGCCAAGCGCGTAGGAATGCCTTTCGTGACTGAGCGTTGGCTCGGTGGGATGCTCACCAACTTCGCCACCGTGCGCAAGAGCATCAAGCGAATGAAGAACATCGAGAAAATGAAAGCCGATGGTACTTTTGAGCGCATCAACAAGAAAGAGCGTCTCATGCTGAGCCGCGAGCAAACCAAGCTCGACAAAGTACTTGGTGGAATCGCTGATCTCAACAGGCTTCCTTCTGCTCTCTTCATCGTTGATATCACAAAAGAGCATATCGCCATCGCTGAAGCCAAAAAGCTCAACATTCCTACCTTCGCCATGGTGGATACCAATAGCGACCCTAATCAGGTTGACTTCCCTATCCCAGCCAATGACGATGCAGCAAAGTCTGTTCAGCTCATCCTTCGCACCATCACCGATGCGATCGCTGAAGGCCTCGAAGAGCGCAAAAAGCGCAAAGAAGATGATCGCGTGAAGCGTGAAGCTGACCGTCAGAGAACTGGTGGTGACTCCGAAGAGGTAGTGGCTGTTTCTCACGACGACGACGATTCAGACGAATAAAAATCTGGAAACCTCGGTTTCCTATTTGAAAGATAGAAGCCATCCCAATCTTTGGGGTGGCTTTTTTGTGGGGGATAATGGTGCCGCTCCTTCCTGAAAGGAGATTCTTTTCATTTTGATCCCGCCCTCCCCACCCTTTATGGCTAGAGGAGTATGAGGAGCGGAAGAAATTTGTATATTGAAAAAAGGGAGCACAACCATATTGCCAACATCTCATCTTGATGGATGAGAGAGAGGAACCCTCATTAGAGATGACTACTATTTTATACTAAGAATATTATGACCATTCTCATTGTTGTGGGCCTATTGGGGGCCGGAGGATATTTCGCCTGGTGGGCGATTCAGCGTACCTTAACCGACGATGCCGGAAAAGGGCGCAGGGCTCGCCGCTCAGGCAGGAAAAAATAAAGAGGCGATCTTTTTCTAGATCCACACAGGTACCCTGAAATTCCAGCAGTGATTCTTCCTGTCTGGATCAAGATTTTTTTGTATCTTCACGCCTTGATTTACAGGGGCCTTACAGGAATTTTTCCATTCATAGGGTTCCTGGCAAACATGAGGATATGCCGGATCTTCCGCCAATCAAACAACAGGAGAGAATCGAGGAGGTAAAGCAAATATTTGCGGCCTATCTCGATCGCAAGGGGCAACGAAAAACCCCAGAGCGCTTTGCTATCCTGGAAGAAATCTACTGTCGCTCGGATCACTTCGATGTGGAATCTCTGTATATCCACATGAAAAATAAAAATTACCGCGTGAGCCGGGCTACAGTGTATAATACCCTCGACCTGCTTGTGGAGTGTGATCTTGTCAAGCGGCATCAGTTTGGGTCTGCCCAAGCCCTCTACGAAAAATCTCATGGCTACAAACAGCACGATCACATGATCTGCTCCGATTGTGGAAAGGTCATGGAGTTTTGCGACCCTCGCCTTGGTGAAATTGAAAAAACAATCGGCCAAATTCTCAATTTTGATGTGAGCTACCATTCTCTGACCCTTCACGGTCAGTGCAAGAATGCCCATTGTGAGAATCGTCGCCCTACTTCAACTACTTCTTAATTCCTCTTTTGATAATATAACATGGAATTTTCCTACGAATCTTTCGGTAAGATTGGCGTTTTTGTGCTCAAAGGAAATCTGATCGGTGAAAATGATGGCATCTCCTTGGCCGAATCATTTGCCGAACAACTGGGCGCACAACCCAAAAAATTTGTGATCGACCTGAGCGACCTCCAACATATCAACAGCAGCGGACTCGGTGTGCTCATCACCCTGCTCACCAAAGCCCGCAAATCAGGCGGTGATGTGTTTCTTGCCAACCCCAGCGATTACATTCGAAACCTGCTCGTGATTACCAAACTCACCTCTATTTTTCACATCTACGCCACCAAGGAGGAAGCAATCTCCGACCTGGCCTAGATAAACGATTCTCTTCCACCGCAAAAGCAGGGTCCTGTGGGAGCCTGCTTTTGCTTGGTATTGACAGACGCTTAATTCTCAGTTATCATGGATGTTTTACTCGGGTTGCAATGGGGAGACGAAGGGAAGGGCAAAGTAGTAGATGTACTGGCGCCCAACTACGATATCGTTGCCCGGTTTCAGGGAGGACCCAACGCAGGTCACACCCTCGTCATTGACGGCAAAAAATTTGTCCTGCACCTGATTCCCTCCGGAATTTTTCATCCCGGGAAAGCCTGTCTCATTGGCAATGGCGTGGTCCTCGATCCCGTTACCCTGCGCAAAGAGATCGAAAAGCTCGACGGCATCGTGGATGATGTGAAGGATCGTCTGCTCATCGCCAACCGGGCTCATCTCATTTTGCCTTCTCATAAATTGCTCGATGCTGCCTCTGAACAGGCAAAAGGTGACAAAAAGATCGGTTCCACCCTCCGGGGAATTGGGCCTACCTACATGGACAAAACGGGTCGCAATGGCCTTCGTATAGGGGATATTCCCACACCCGACTTTCTGGAGAAATATCAGGCATTGCGACATAAGCATGAAACCATGCTTGAACATCTCTATGGATATGAGTACGAAATCGAAGCGGCTGAGGCCGAATTCCTCGATGCCATTGAATTTCTCAAGCAATTCACCTTTGTCAACTCTGAGCACTATCTCTACGATGCCTATCGCAATGGCAAAAAAGTCTTGGCGGAAGGCGCGCAAGGAACCCTGCTCGACATAGAATTCGGGTCCTATCCTTTTGTCACGAGTTCCAATACCATCACCGCAGGTGCCTGCGTGGGCCTGGGGATTTCTCCTCATCATTTGAATCGGGTCTTTGGAATTTTTAAAGCCTATTGCACGAGAGTCGGGAGCGGACCCTTTCCCACCGAGCTCGACAATGAAATGGGCGAAAAAATCAGGCAGGAAGGTGGCGAATTTGGCGCCACCACCGGACGGCCCAGAAGAACCGGTTGGTTGGACCTGCCCCTGCTCAAATATGCTGTGCGCCTCAACGGAGTCACAGATCTGATCATGACCAAGGCCGATGTGCTCTCTGTCCTTGACGAAATCCGGGTGTGTACGGCCTATCGCCTGCCGGATGGCAGCATCACTGAAGAGGTGCCCTTCGATCTCGCGGCTGGGGTAGATCCTGTTTGGGAAAGCATGCCCGGCTGGCAAACCGATGTCACGGCCATCAAGGACAAAGAGAAGTTGCCCGCCGAGCTCAAAGACTATATCCAATATCTGGAAAAAGAGCTGGAAGTGCCACTCACGTATCTGTCTCTCGGCCCGGATCGCGAACAGATCATCGAAATGCGCGAAATGATCGCGGGATAAGCATCTCCCCGATCTATACGAATAAAAAAGCGAAGCCTATGTGGGCTTCGCTTTTTTTATGAATGAATGACGGAGCCTCCCTGTCATTCTTCCAGGTAATGCCACATCAGGCGGCTTTGTTGGAAGATAGGTTGGCTGAATTGCTGAAGAGCCTTCCATTTTGCGTCATTCTTGTGGCTTCGGTCTTTGTGGGTGACCTGATCGAGTGCCGTTAACAGGTTGGAATATTTTGTGAGAAACAGAGAAATCCTTCGAAAGTGGTTGCTCAGGCTTTCGAAACTAAACAACAGGCCGTCAGTAGAGACGGTGTCCTGCCCGTGCATGATGGTGTTGCGCAGCTCCCGCAGCTCGTCGATCTCTGCCCGATCAATGTCAAGCAACCTTTTGTAGCTGGCTAGCCACAGCAGGTCAGCGATTGGAAACGCCTGAAAGTCCCCGAGGGTTTCTACCCATCTCGTTTGTTTATCCTTCTGAATATCTCTCAACCTCGCCTTATAGTGATCTTGAAGGGGAGGCTTGAATTTTTTAATGCTGCTCTCGTAGAACTTCACCATGTCCTCATTTGTGTACCCATTCAGAATGAGAAGATCTCTGAGCTTTTTCTCAAAGTTGAGCAGATACGCATAGTAATAGAGAAATACTTGGTGCTTGTTGTAGTCACAAATATGAACAACTCCGACAATGCGCCTGGAGTTCATCACAAAGAGGACATTGTGCTCATTGCTGCCAAACTTGCGCAGCGCTGATTGTGTAAAAATAGGGTCAAAAGCATCTACGTACTGCTCTTTCATGAGGGAAAGTGGGCCTTCAAAAACCCCATCCACCAACTGGAAGTAGGAGGGTGTTGGGCTCAAGGCAGGGAGGTAGGTGATGCCAAGTTTTGTACAAAACTCCAGGAAGAGCTCTTGATATCCGGGTTCATCTTGTTTGGCAAGATCGTAGTAATACAGATCCTGCTCCATGATGTCAGCAAAAGTAAGCGGTCGTAGCTGCATGGGAGATAGGTTTGTGGGGTTGGATTGCCTAAACTCCGCAAAATTAGCCACAAAGGAAAGCGCAATTACCTCCGGCTTGTCAAATCGTTGGGTTGTTGGGGGCTCTTGATGTTAATTCTGCAGGAGGCCCACTGTCCCAGAGCTGCGATAGTTGTCACTGATGACCCTGAA
>JANQTF010000389.1:23923-28796 GCA_030731845.1 Bacteroidia bacterium
ATTTGGCAGGGCAACTTCGCCAAGGGATTCAGTCTGTACGCCATTTTGTGGAAGCTCAAAGTCAAAGCTGGCAATAGTTTTGCCCCGCATGTCGGCCAGGAAGCCCTCAACAGATTCTCCGCTAGGGCCGGTCACCTCAACCATCAAAACGCCTGATGCATCCTGCCAAAATTTCACCTGGATTTCTTCCCTCATCTCCTCCACAAAATTATACGGAGCTGATTCCACCGACTCACACCCATTTCGGCTTCCAATAACTGAATATTGTCCTTCTCCAGCCACAGTCAGTTGAGAATCCTGGCTGATCTCAACTCCGTTGAACGACCATTGATAAGATTCATAAACCTCTTTGGTGGAGAGGACATTGGAGCCCATAAGAACGATTTCTGGCTGAGCCGGCAAATCCAGAACTGTGAGGGTAAGGGTATCTGACAAGAGTCTTCCGCATTCAATAATGGACCATATTAAGGAGTAATCGCCTGATTGACTCACTTCAACTTCAGTTGTGGGGCTTGAGGGGTCGATGATGGTAACCCCAGAAGTAAGAGAAGTCCAGAATCCCGGAAACTCCCTTTCTTCTGCATTCAGAGCAATGGATCTGTTGATGCAGATCGTCTCATCCTCCCCTGCTTCTGGAAAAGCTGAATTTGTACCCTTAGGGTCGCAGGAGGAAACCAGTATTCCCAGATCTGTCTTGGGAATTGTTAGGTAAGTCGTCAGTGTGGTATCGGTTCTGATAGGTGGGTTGAAATCAAAGTAAATGTCTGCAAAGTTTTCAACCTGGGTTCCTTCGGGCAATCCCTCAATAGGATATATCTGATAGAAAAAAGCACCGTGACTCTGCGGCTCGTTGGTGGTGCTGTCTGGAAGTAAGATGTTATCGAAAACAACCGTCAACACTTGGGGAGTTGTGGCGGAGAGCTTGAACTTGTAAGGGTGTGAAGCGGATCTGGGGCGGAAAGACCTGACATCGAGTTGCGCAGACAAGGTATCTACCAGAACCACCTTGAAAGCGGTGTCGTTACCAGTATTCTGAAATCTAATCCTGAAGGTGAGCGGAGTTTCTGGTTTGGTAATTCCCAATGGCGGAATGCCCGATGGCCAGACAGTCTTATCATTAGGATCGTAGGCTACCCGATATTCATCGCAAACCATGTCGATGATCGAGTAGCTTTTTTGCTCGTCAGGTGGGAACATGCCTGCGACGGGAGGGACAAATGATTGTGCTGCCGGACATGACTCAAGTGCCGCCGACACAGAGTTGGTAAAGGGATTTCCTGCCACCTGCTGCACCTGCATATATGTCTGATAGGTGCCCGTGGGAATTTGAAACACCAGTGTATCTCCTGAGGCCAACCATAACTTTCCTGATTCGATCAGGGAGGTGTCAGCATAGATCTCGTAAGAAACCGAATCAGTCATATCTCCGATTCCATTGTTGGATACAATATAGATATGTGCTTTCCCTCCCAAGCACTCAGCCTCAATATCGAGGTTGGCTTCATTCCACAACGGATCTAAGACAACGCAGGGGAGAAGGTTGTCGATTTCAGCGGTTATGCAGGCAGATTGGCCAAGGAGAGCAACGGGTGAACAGCTCACCGAATCCTGTAGGATGACAGTCAAGGTTTCGCCCGCATCTATCCTAGGAAGCTCAAAAGTCAGGGTATGATTGACTTGCGTATAAGGATAGTTGGCCGAGAGAATCCACACTGAATCAGGAAGTGTCACGGTGAGGGTTTCGGCTGGAAGGGAAATGCCAGCGTTGTTTTCCACGGAGATTGAGGTAACAGCTGGCAAACAAGGACGACGAAGGGGAGTAGAAATCGACAAGATCGCAGGAGGGCAAAATGGTTTTATCTCTCCCAAACCGAAATCAAGATCGCTTTGGGTAACTCCGAGTGTGTCAAAATCAACCTGATGTCCTAAACTCGGACAAGTACCCTGAAAATAAGAGCCAGAAAAAGCATCGGATAGCTTAACAGAAAACGATCCAGTATCTACTTCAATCACAAATCTTCCGTCTGCTCCGGTGAAAAAATGGAATTGATCATTCACTACGACAGATTGCCTCGCCACAGTGGTATCTCCGGGGTCATAGCTGCAATCCTCAGGGCCATCGCGGAAGACTAGACCTGACATAATATTCGGGGTTCTGGGGAAATTATCGTCCACTACATTCCTAAAAAAGGAAGCACCAACGGTAAAAGGAGTAGTGAGAATCGTATCCGGGAAGCGCATAGTTTGGCTCCAAGCTCCCATCATTACGATCTGATTCGTGGCGGTGTCTGTTTGTACTTTATATCCACCCCCAAAAGTGAGCCAATCAATTTGCCCTGTTTGGCTGGACACTTTAGCGGAATAATGCTGGGCATTGCTTGAGGGGGGCTGAAAAATCCTATTTCCAACAATCAACCCACCAGTCGAATAGTTTGTGAGAAGAATATCACCATTTCTGTCCAGGGCGATCTCTGGTGTTTGATAGACCTCCGGGAAGAGCCCAAAGGAAATAGATGGTAGATACATTGGTAAAATCCACCTCGATTGCAAAGTGGGGGAGGTGCGCATCAGAATATGATGTTGCCCCGAGTTTTGGAGAGCAATGGTATCCCCCGATATGATCAAAGGACTAAAGATGTTGTTGCCACTTAAAAACAAGAGAATATCCCCATCATGGGTAGTCTTCATATCCAGTATTTGCAGATTCTGGATAGGAACAGTCTGAGTGACAGTCATTTGGGGATCAAATATCTCAAGTTCCTGAAAGGATGCGGCAAACACCTGTCTATTTGACAGGACAAGTACAGACTCTAGATAATCATTTGTTGTTGTGCCTCTGATATATTGAAAAGTGGTATCAAATTCCAGAAAATATGAAATGGGCTGAGCTTGATATGATGTATCGGGATTGAGCCATTGTGTTCCACCTGTCGTGAAATCGTTGGAGGAGTAAAGGCCGAAAGCCAAGTGGTGGTCTGAGGTAATCAAAAGCTCTGTGGTGATGGTGTCTCTCCAGGGTCTTATGCCGCTCGTGACAGTTGGGGTATAACTCCTCAAGATTTCTCCGGATTGAGAAAACTGCATCAGGGTAAAAGCTACCCCATCAAACATCCCACTTGGCAGATTTAAGGCATCATCGGACCCGATCACAGCAAATATCTGTCCCGTTTCTGAGGTGACAATCGTGCTGTGGATGGAGTAATAATACTGATTCCCAAAGATTTTGACCCATTTCAGCTCGCTGGTCTTGGCATCTAGTTGCCCAAACACAGCGCATCGGTACACACTTGAATCTGTGTCTGGACGATAGACGGAATCTTGGTAGGTGAATGAATCTCCGATCACCATGGCGCAGAAAGCGATGTCGCCATTGGGGAGAAGGTCGAAGTCCTCAACGACAACGCTATTGACGGAGTCTTGAAATACAATCAGAGACTCCCAGGTCTGGGCAAAAATCGTTACCGGAAATAGGAGGACAAGGCAGGCAAATAAGGAGAGTTGGAGCGTTTTCATTGTGCTGTAGATTAATAAGGAGAAATAAATCTCCGGAATTAATTCAAGGGTACAAAAAATAATTGATCAAAAGTAAGGGTGTTCATCCGCGATAAACTTCATGCGGCAACCATGCGCGAGGAGGAAAATCGGCTAAGTTCTACTGCATACCACAGGCAGGCATACAAGTCGTCTTGTTCAAGACCAGGATAATCATCCAGCAATTCCTGATGGGGCATCCCCGAAGCCATCAGTTCTAATATGGCTTCAACCATCAGCCGAGACCCTCTCAGTGTCGGTTTTCCGTGGCAAATAGCTTCATCGAGTGTGATTCTGGATAAAAGAAAGGAATTCATAATGAAGGTATTCGAAGAGTGAATACAAAAAATCCGGGGAAATACGCATCATCGGTATGCCCAAGGATGAGATTTAATAGGGCTGGGACTTGCCAAATTTTGCCAAAAAGAAGTTGAACCCCAACACGAAGAAGGTCGCTTCCGCCCCTACGGCAGCGAGATGATCTATAAATACAACCAGACCACTATACTTCGAAAGGCTTAGCTCTGAGCTAATTCCCCAACAGGTTTAAATGATTCCTGAAATTTCAGGACTCACGCCTCTGGCAACTCTGCCTCTGGATTTTCTAACAAAAGGGTGTACCAGACAAGGGCGGTTTCTTCGGATACCTCCGTGAGGGTAATCAAATCGGCCATCGGCAAGCCCATGGGTACCCCTTTTTTGAAGACCTGGAAATGATTGCGGATACGCTCTTCTTCTCGCCCTTCTTCCTTCCCCCAAAGTATAACCTGGTCATAGGTGGAAAGCACTTTTTCGCGGGCGGGGGAGTCTATTTTGTTGATGGCGCGCATGATTTCTTCCTGTGTTTGTTCTTGTGGATTACCTGACTGAAGTAAATATACGAGAACTACGTCGAAAAAGTCAACCAAGGCGTGCTGAACCTCCCACTCGGTGATGCCAGCAAATATGTGCTCCAGGCCCTCTATTGTTTTTTGCCATCTGCTGGCCTTCAGGGCCACAAAGGCGCGTTTAGCCCAGCTGCCATCCATGGCCAGTAGTTCTTCCGGGCTGTAGTTGCTCAGGTCGTTGAGCAGGTACTGAAACTCAGGCACAAAGCGCGTGAGCTGTGCGTCCATGCCCTCAAAATAACTGGCTACGGTGCGGATCTTCCACTTTTGCTTTCCGTGATACACGATGATGGGCACCACGGGAGTGAAGCGCTCAAAATCCTTCTGCGCAGCCTGTGCCGTGTACACGTTCACCAAGTACTGCAACAATTGCAGCCACGGGTTTGTGGGCACATAGCTTTTGTGCTCGAGGAGCAAAGTAAGGGTAACTTTCGTTTCGCCATACCCCACGGTGT
>JANQTF010000390.1 GCA_030731845.1 Bacteroidia bacterium
GTTTGTGGCATGGGGCCTTCGAAGGCATCCACGAGCAGGAGCACACCATCGGCCATGTTGAGCACACGCTCTACTTCACCGCCAAAGTCGGAGTGACCAGGGGTATCAATGATGTTGATTTTCACCTCTCCATAGCGCACGGATGCGTTTTTGGACAAGATGGTGATTCCACGCTCACGCTCCAGGTCATTGGAGTCCATGACCAGGTCGTTCACCTGCTGATTGTCACGGAACAAGTGGCCTGCATGAAGCAATTTGTCAACCAGTGTGGTTTTGCCGTGGTCAACGTGAGCAATGATGGCGATATTTCTGATTTGAGGCATTCTTATTGAAATAATGAGAGGCCAAAGCAAATAGGAGGCAGCAAAGCCGAATTTTTTCGGAAACTTTGGCTACATTGGTCTGTTTACCCTCACCTGTTTTTGCAATTCTCTCGCGATTTACGCGCGCAAAGGTACGGTTATCCCGTCGTAACTCCACGTGTTTGCAAAAGATTATCTGAGAATTAATACCGGGCCTTTCCATTTTCGAAGGATCATGGTCTAAAATCATTGTCCCAACGAAGGGAAATCTGTATGTTTGGGCCATTAAATCAGAAAGTTTTATCATGAGAATGATTCTAATTCCCTTCCTGCTGCTCAGCCTCACTGCTGCTTGCCAGGAAACCAATTCCTCTGAGGCTAGCACCCAGGAATCAACCACCACTGCCGGAAAAGCCGAACTGGTATTTTCTGGCCAAGAATTTAGCCCCGCCACGCCTGTGACCTCCCTGGAGCTTGCTTCCAAAATGGAAGAAGGAGCAGCCCTTGAGTCCATTCAGGTAGAGGGTGAAGTACTCGCCGTTTGCAAAATGAAAGGTTGCTGGATGACCATGCCCCTCGCCAATGGAGAGGAAATGCGCGTGACATTTAAGGACTATGGCTTTTTTGTTCCTAAAGATTGCGCCGGACAAACGGCCATCATCGAAGGAAGAGCCTATCTCGACACCACCTCGGTAGAAGATTTGCGCCACTACGCTGTGGATGGTGGCATGACCGAAGAGGAAGCCGCTGAAAAATATACAGCCCCAGAAATCGCCATCGCTTTTGAGGCAACCGGTGTTGCCCTCAAGCCTTCTGAAGAATAAGCCAGGCTGGTAAGGCACTGCCTCTACAGATCAAGGCTCTCATGCCTGAAAAGCAGGTGAATGTCACAATTCATCTGCTTTTTTCTATTTAATTGCCCATATTTCGGGCTTGTTATGAGGAGGGGAAATGGCTGGATCAGCGATTGTGGCTTGGATCGAGCCGTCCTGTTCTTTCCTGATTTGTCCAAAACTCAGTTCATGGAGGATCTTCTTTCCTCCTTTTTTATCTCGCCATGGTGAACCCTCGCACACAGGCAAATTCGGAGCCCATTTTATGTTAGACTTTTTAAGTACCTCAAAATATGACCTCAACAGCCTCCGTCGTTTCTAACGAGCAACTTCAGGACATCCTGACCAAGCTTGGCATCAAAGCCAAAAACCCGGCCATTCACAATGGCCGCGAATACTGGCACGGTGCCAATGCCGCCTACCATGAGATTCAAGCCGCTGCCGATGGCCGTGTACTCGGAGCCGTGCAATATGCCGATGCCGACCAATACGCCATGATCATGGATGGTGCCCAGGAAGCCTTCCTCACATGGCGCGACGTGCCTGCCCCCCTGCGCGGCGAGATCGTGCGCCAGATCGGAGAAGCCCTCCGGAAGTACAAGGAGCCACTGGGAGCACTCGTGACCATGGAAATGGGCAAAATATACCAGGAAGGCCTGGGCGAAGTTCAAGAGATGATCGACATCTGTGACTTTGCCGTGGGCTTATCTCGCCAACTCTATGGCCTCACCATGCAATCGGAGCGCAAACACCACCGCATGTATGAGCAGTGGCACCCGCTGGGCACAGTAGGCATTATTTCTGCCTTCAACTTCCCGGTGGCGGTGTGGGCCTGGAACGCCATGATCGCTGCCGTGTGTGGAAACGTGTCGGTCTGGAAACCCAGTGAGAAAACACCCCTCACCGGCATCGCATGTATGCACATCGTGCAGGAGGTGCTCGAAGCCAATGACTTGCCAGCGGGCATTTTCAACCTCGTAATCGGCGACCGCGAAATAGGCCAAAAATTGGCTGAAGACAGGCGGATTCCGCTGCTTTCTGCCACAGGATCTACCCGCATGGGCAAAGCTGTGTCGGAGACAGTAGCCAAACGCCTTGGCAAAACCATCCTCGAACTCGGTGGCAACAACGCCATCATCGTGTCTCGCCACGCCGACATGAAGCTCGTCATTCCGGCCATCGTATTTGGCTCTGTGGGCACCTGCGGGCAGCGCTGCACCTCCACCCGCCGCCTCATCATTGATGAGCAGATCTACGATGAAATCGTGAGCAAACTTAAATCTGCTTATGCTTCTTTGCAGTCTCGCATCGGTCACCCCATGGATAGCAGCACCCTCATCGGCCCGCTGATTGACCGCGACGCCGTGGCCATGATGCAGGCTTCTATTGTCAAGGTAAAGGCAGAAGGGGGAACCCTGCTATTCGGCGGGGACGTGCTCACTGGTGAAGGCTATGAAACCGGAACCTATGTGGTTCCAGCTTTGGTAGAAGCCGACAACAGCTACGAGGCGGTGCAGCACGAAACATTTGCTCCGATTCTCTACCTCACCAAGTATAGAAGCCTCGATGAAGCCATCGAAATCCACAACTCGGTGCCACAAGGCTTGTCTTCGGCTATTTTCACTGAAAATATGAAGGAAGCCGAAAAATTCCTCAGCGGCCTGGGTTCAGATTGCGGCATTGCCAATGTGAACATCGGCACCTCGGGCGCAGAGATCGGCGGAGCATTTGGCGGGGAGAAAGAAACCGGCGGTGGCCGCGAGTCAGGATCTGATGCGTGGAAAGCCTACATGCGTCGGCAGACCAACACCATCAACTGGAGCGACGACCTGCCCTTGGCACAAGGAATCAAATTTGATTTCTAGGCAAGCGTGAAGGTCTAGCAAAGATAAAGCCCCTTAGCCACGATGTGTGCTAAGGGGCTTCTTTGATAGCGAAATAAACCCTTGAATTTGCCCTGTATGAATTCCGGGAGGCTATTTTTTCACAAATACCTTTCTGGCTCTGGATCGTGTTCCTTCCACTACCAATACATAGGTAGCGGATGGTAATTCAGGTATTTGCCATATCAACGAGTTGCTGGCAGTTGAGGCACTGAGTTCGTGAGTTGCGAATGTGCGTCCATTCATATCAAGGATTTTGATGCGAAGGGGAGTGCCAAAGTCTCCAGTCATCTGGATCAAAAGTCCATTTTGATTCCAGGAAACACTTTTGAGAGATGCTGGTATTTCGCCTTTGGCCAACAACTCCACAGCAGGACTTATTCTCAGTGTGCCGTCAACTCCGACCTGGGTCACGCGATAGTAAACCTTGGCTTCTGGATCTAGCGTCACGTTGCTGTCTTGATATTCATAATAGGTTACTTCTCCAGCACCTGGAGCCGCCGATACCTGGCCGATCACCCGGAATGCTTTTGCATCAGTAGCTCTCTCAATCAAGTAAGGGGCAAGCTCATCTGCAAGGCTATTGGTCTCCCAGCTGATCGCGGCTTCACCTGCCTTCCACTCAGCGCTGATGCCAAAAAATTCGGTAGGAAGGGGTTGCTGTGAAGTTAATGAATTGTCGCAGGTGTTGTAGTAGTATGTTGCATCGAGATGGGAAACTGCGGCACGAACGACAGATGAGTGAAGAGCCTGAGGCATTTCGTCCATGATGCCTCCTGTGTAACTTGCATCATAAAAGACGATCCCCTGATTGTCTTGCCCGAAACTTCCCTGGTTCTTTGTCTGTCCAGAAAAATAATACGTGCCAGCGCCGGAAATTGTGCTGTTGTTGATTAGCCTAACACCATCCACATGTGCGTTGGGGCCGTTGTAAAAAGGTGAATTATTTTGGAATAAGTCATTGGGAAATCCAGTGCCTCCTGTGATGATAACTAGCCCAAAGTTTTCGGTGAGGGGACTGTTGTTGTTAAAGCCGTCATAGGAAACCAAGGTGCAATAATTTGCCACATGAGAATTGGAGTTGATGTTGATGAAGTCCTCTGCGTGCAAGACGCCATAGTTATTCACAACCCCGTTCAAGTTCAGGTTTTTTACGGTATTCAAGTTGCCGTGATTGCTAAAGGTAGTGCCCGAGTTGGTAGAAAAGTCCTGGGCAGCAGACATGGTTCCATAATTGATGAGGGAGGAGTTATTTCCCAACGTAAAGGTCGGGGTTATGTACAACTCTGCATCCTGTCGATTCGCAATGGTGATCTGTCCATTTATATTCAGATTGTTGACAATTCTCGACACCCCGTAATTCTCCAGTCTGAATCCTGCTCCAAGGGAACCGGTGAGAAAGCACTCTCCTCCTGACTCTACCCACAATATTCCTTTGGCGTCATTGGAGTTGGAAGGCTGGAAAATGGCCCCGCTTTGCACCAGAATTTTACTTCCGACCGGAAATCCATTGACACTTCCCGTGAAGGTTTGGCCCGAGGGAATGCACAGTGAATCCCCCACAGAGAGATTGATGTTGCCGGAGTTGCCGGGATAGGTAACGTTGCAGTTACTACTTTCCGTTTCGGCTACTTCTGTCACGTGAAAGAGAAGAATGGCAAGGATAGGAAGCATGACCAAGGCAAGGATGACACTGCCGTAGATGAGCTTAGCTTCGTTGGTATTTTTTTGGGAGAACTTATTCCTCATGCTTTGAGATAATGATCTATGTGAACCCCAATATCTGGTGCTAAGCCCTCAGCTGGTTTGGCATATTTGTTAGATTGTATCAGATGTAGGAATAGCAGGTTTTTTACACGGATGGCGGGTTCAGCCGCGAAGCATTTCCCTGATATTTGCCAACCAGAGTCTCTCTGTAGCCGAATGCAGGGGAATTTTTGAGAAACAAGACTGGAGAGAAAAAGAAAGATGGTGGGTTGTTTCCGCGAATAAAAAGCCAGCAGCCTACAGAGGCGACTTAAATCGAGGAAAAATGACATCACGCTAGATCATCGCCTAAAACCCACCCCCAAACATTGAATATCCCAGCCATCCTGTGTAAACTCACAGATTCAACAACAAAGGCACATGGGAATTTCACTGGTTCGATACGACTTGGAAGGGCAAATAGACTGGGGGCTCCTCCGTGGCGAGATGATTTTTTCGCTGGATCAGCCGTACGACAGCCTGCGGGCCGTGCTGGAAACGGGTCGGGAAGACATCGAGCGCATCACCCGCCTCGGAGCTGATCAGGGGATTCCGCTGTCGCATATCAAGCTCTTGAGCCCCATTACTACCCCTGCGAGGATCATCGGACAGGGTCCCAATTATCTGGAGGAAGCCCAGACGGAGAAGAAAGCGCACCATAGCTTCTTCTTCCGGAAGGACGAAAACGCCATATCTGGCCCTTATGAGGATGTGCTTCGCCCCGAAGGCTGCCATTTGCTGGAAGCTTCGCTCAATCTTGGGCTGGTCATCGGCAAAAGCATGGCAGAAGCTACCAAGGTGAGTGCAGCTCAGGTGCCCACCTATGTGGCCGGATGGATCATGGGGATGGATGTCACCTCGCGTGATCATTTGCTGCGCGAATCGGGGGATCAATGGTATCTCGCCAAAAGCTACCGCAGGTTTGCGCCCATGGGGCCAATCGTGTATTTGCCGAGTCAGGAAGAATGGGAAAGCCTCGGCAACCTGGAGCTGAGAATGTGGGTGAATGGAGAACTGAAACAGCAGTTTTTTACCCGAAACTGGATGCAGCAGCCAGCCCAAAGCCTGCAGCAGCTATCTGCCGTGATGAATCTCGATGCGGGCGATGTGCTGCTCACGGGCGGTGCGCCCATGAGTCAGGTGAAGCTGCCTAGTGGCATGGTGCAGCGTCTCGGTGGGCTCATTTTCTCCGAAGAAAAACGCCTCGCTGCATTCCTGCAAACCATCGCCAAAGACCCTGCTTACTTGCAAAACGGTGACAAGATCCGCGCGACCATCACGAGCGCCGATGGCAACATCTCCCTCGGGGAGCAACACTACTCAATCGCTACGTCATAGACCTTGACCGCGGTCCAGGCACCGCTTGAAGCCTCTATAAATGCCAGATGGATGGGGTCCACCTGATAGGCATCCTGGGCCGCCTGATCTGCAAAATGAATCACCAACGAGAGATCGTAGCTGTGGTCCACCACATCTCTGGCTTCCGTATCGGCATGAACGCCCATGTAGAATGCTTCAACAGATGGCACAGTGCCCAAAGAGCGCGCTCCCGCAATGAAGGTCGCTTTTTCTGCTTCGCTAATGCCTTCTTTCAGCCAAAAATACACATTGTGGATGAGGCCAGGTTTGGTGGTTTCCATATTTTGCGATTGTATTTCGGACAGCTCCTTCTTTAATTGATCCACCTCTGCCTGAAGCTCCTTGTTGGGGGTATCACAGGCTGAGAATGAGAGGGCAAGGCCGAGCAGGAGGAAGGAAATATGTTTCATTGTGTCAATTTTCCGAAACATACCCATTGATCATGAATAAATCTATGGCAACAAATACGGAACAGGGCGGTTCGGAGCAGATCAAGTATCCCGTGTACGCCCTGCTGGGATTCATGGGGTCTGGAAAAAGCACCCTTGGCAGGCAAATCGCCGCGGAGCTGCAACGGCCCTTTCTGGATCTCGACAGCCTGCTGGAAGAGAAAGAAGGGATGAGCATCGCCCAGATTTTTGCACAAAAGGGGGAAGCCTATTTTCGAAAATTGGAATCGGATATGTTGGCAAACACCCTGCGCTCGGCGCAGCAAGGCAGCATCCTGTCTGTGGGCGGTGGTGCGCCCTGCTTTCACGACAACATGAAGACGATGAATGAATACGCCACGACTGTCTTCCTCGATGTGTCGGCAAAGGCTTTGGCCATTCGGCTGGAACCCAACCGGCAGGAGCGCCCCCTCATCAGCAACCTCAGCCCGGAGGGATTTTTGAGCTGGATTGAAGAAAAGCTCAGCGAGCGCAGGCATTGGTATGCGCAGGCAGAGGTGGTGCTATCAGGCGACCATCTCACAAAAGAAGACCTTCTCCAGTTGATTCATTGGCGGGAATCAGGATTTTTACGCTGAGTTAACTTGTACTCCCTATTTTCGGGCATTCATTACCCAACCCTTCCCACATCATGCGAAAAATAGTATTCCTGTCACTGATCTGCCTGTTTGCGCAGATGGCTGTGGCACAACAAAGCAGAGATCTCCTCCTTAGCGGCCCCATGGTTGGCTATACAGAAATGAGAGAAGCGCTTCTCTGGGTACAGACAAATGGCAGCGCCAAGGTGCAGTTCCGCTATCAGGCCCAGGAAGAAGGAGCGCCGGTATTTGCTACCGAGCCTTACTTCACCCGCAAAGAAGAGGCCTTCACAGCTCGCTTTGTTTGCGACCTCGTGAAACCCGGCAAAAAATACGCCTATCGCCTCCTGATCAATGACCAAGAGGTGCAGCTTCCCTATGAGCTGTCGTTCAAAACGCCGCCCCTGTGGCAATATCGCACTGACCCGCCGGAGATGAACATCGCCCTGGGCAGCTGTGTGTATATCAACGACACCACCTTTGACCGTCCCGGAAGACCCTACGGCGGCGGGTACGAAATTTTCTCTGCCATCCACGAAAAAAAGCCCGACATGATGCTCTGGCTTGGCGACAACAACTATCTGCGCGAAGTAGATTTTTACTCTACCACGGGCATCGTGCATCGCTACACGCATAGCCGAAATGTGCCCGAAATGCAGCCGCTGCTCGCCTCCACTTCCAACTACGCCATTTGGGACGACCACGACTATGGCACCAACGACAGCGACCGCTCCTATCGCGAAAAAAATACCACCCTCGCGGCCTTTCAGCTTTTTTGGGGGAATCCCAGCTATGGCCTGGGCCACGGCGGCATTACCAGCATGTTTCAGCACGGCGACGCGGATTTTTTCATGCTTGATAACCGCTATTTCCGCACGCCAAACAATCGCCATGACGGTCCCCGCACCGTGCTGGGCGAAGAGCAACTCCAGTGGTTTTTGGATGCGCTCGTGTCCTCACAGTCCACCTTCAAGTTTGTGATGATCGGCGGGCAGGTGCTCAACACCTACGAGGTATTTGAAAACTATGTCAACCTGGCACCCAATGAGCGCCGAAAAATTCTTGATTTCATTGTGGAGCACAAGATCAAAAACGTGATTTTTCTCACCGGTGATCGCCATCACTCAGAGATGTCGATGATGGAGCGCGATGGCCTCAAGATTTATGATTTCACCTCCTCGCCGCTCACCTCTGGCACCCACGACGCGCTCAACGAGCCCAATCTGCTGCGAGTAGAAGGCTCTCATGTAGCAGTGCGCAATTTCGGGATGATGAACATCAGCGGGCCGCGCCTTGAGCGCAAGGTGCGCTTCAGCTTCCACGACGCCACAGGCAAAGAGCTCTGGACCTACGAGATCGCCGCGCAGTAAGGCGCAAGGCATACATGAAGTAGCGAGAATCGCCCTGCAATGCTGGGGCGATTCTCGCTATTTGGTGGGTTGACC